>CAVCPY010000062.1:0-3377 GCA_963604245.1 Eggerthellaceae bacterium | reverse complement strand
TCCCTCCCCCGAGGGGAGGGATTTAGGGAGGGGGTAACGTGGACTGAGCATTCTCTGCCGATGCTCTCCGAACGTGAGATAAGGCATTTTGTCACAGGTACTTTGTTACTTGCGAAAGTTGAATGAATAATATATATGAGCGGTTTACTTTCCGTCGTTGGCAGGGGTGATGGCTGACCAGATGACGGCGCTGAGGGCTCCGCCGCAAAGTGGGGCGACGATGAAGACCCAGAGATCCTTCAGAGCCTGTCCTCCGGCGAAGATGGCTGGGCCGATGGAACGGGCCGGGTTCACGGATGTTCCGGTGAGCCTGATGCACACGAGGTGGATGAGAATGAGGGACAGACCAATCGCGAGACCGGCGAAATTGCCCGCTCCTACCTTGCTGTCAGTCGTTCCGAGGACTACGAACACAAAGAGGAAAGTGGCGAGGAACTCCACGAAAAACGCTCCTCCCGCTCCGCCGGCATTGGCGACAGCGTTTGTTCCGAGGCCTCCGGTGAGGTCAGGGGCGGCCACGATCTTGGTGAGAAGGAGAAGGATGGCTCCGGCGATGACGGCTCCGATGACCTGGCCGATCCAGTAGCCAAGTGCGTCCTTCCAGCTTATTCTGCCTGAGAGGGCTACTCCAAGGGTGATGGCCGGGTTGATGTGGCATCCGGAGATTCCTCCGATGGTGTAGGCCATTGCGACTACCGAGAGACCGAAGGCGACAGCCGTGCCGACTACTCCGGCGGCCGTGTTGCAGCCGAGGAACATTGCCGTTCCGCAGCCAAGAAGTGTCAGAACCATTGTTCCGATGCATTCAGCGATGTACTTTTTCATGGTATGAAGAATTAAAAGTTTGCGTTTTGTCTTGCTAAATTACAAAATAATCATTGGATATCGGTCTTTTTTCCTAAATTTACGAGGTTAAGGAACGTTTTTATCAGGAGTTGCAGTCTAAAGAGACTTTGAAAAAGTTGATTATTATGGAAACACACGTTGTGATTATGGCTGGAGGCGTCGGCAGCAGGCTTTGGCCGGTCAGCACTCCCAAGATGCCCAAGCAGTTCATAGACCTGCTTGGAATAGGTAAGACGATGATTCAGTTGACGGTGGACAGGTTTCTGCCGGTCTGCGACATGAAGAATTTCTGGGTCGTGACATCGGCGGAATATGTGGAGATTGTGAAGGGACAGCTCCCGGGCATTCCGTCCGGACATATTCTTGCCGAGCCGGAACCCCGCAACACGGCTCCGTGCATAGCGTATGCTTGCTGGAAGATTTCTTCCGTCTGTCCCGACGCCAACATTGTGGTGACGCCGGCGGACGCCCTTATACTGAATGAGCAAAGATTCTCGAACATAATCCGCAAGGCACTGAATTTCACGGCTGAAGGTGACAGGATTGTGACGGTAGGGGTCGAACCTTCGCGTCCCGATACAGGCTATGGGTACATATTCGCCGAGGAAAAGCGCCCTGTGGAGGTCGTGAAGGTGCGGGAGTTCAAGGAAAAGCCGGACCTTGCGACGGCCAAGGAATATCTTGCCGCAGGCACTTACTTCTGGAACGCCGGGATATTCGTGTGGAACGCCGCCACCATCGTCGCCCAGATGCGCGCGCACGCCCCTCAAATTGCGGATGTGATGGACAGGATTGCATCTTCATTCGGGACTTCAACTGAGTATGAGACCGTCAGGGAACTCTTCCCGACCTGCGAAAAGATTTCCATCGACTATGCCGTGATGGAAAAGTCCGATGACATCTATGTGATTGAAGATGACCTTGGATGGTCAGACCTCGGGAGCTACAGTTCCGTGAAGGCGCATATTCCTTCACCTGAGGATGATCCTGTGCAGGATGGCTGCTCGGAGGATTCCGGATGCAAAGGGAACAAGGCCGTAGGGAAGGATGTCCGCCTGTTCGGCTGCGATGGCTGCATCGTCCATGCGGAGGATGCGGGGACTGTGATTGTCAAAGGTCTTGAAGGGTACATCGTGGCGGTCAAGGGCGGCAATGTGCTCGTCTGCCCGCTTGACGATGAGCAGAAAATCAAGGAGTATTCGGGCAAAAGGTAGTCTTTTGTATGAGGTACGTTTTCATTGTCCAGGGAGAGGGAAGGGGACACTTGACCCAGGCCATCTCTATGGAAAGGCTTCTGTGCGGGAACGGACACGAGGTCGCTGCCGTGCTTGTCGGCAAGAGTCCGGCACGAAGGCTGCCGTCTTTTTTCGAAGAGTCAGTCAAGGCTCCTGTCGAGATGTTCGAGAGCTTCAATTTCGTGCCTTCCTCCTCGAACCGCAAGGCAAGTCCGTTGAAGACCGGGCTGTACAATGTCCTTCACATAGCGGGCTTCGTCCCGTCGATCAGGTTCATCTCTCGTCGGTTAAAGGATTTGAAACCCGATGTGGTGGTCAATTTCTATGACATTCTCGGGACGCTCGCTTACCGCTTCAGTCGTCTCAAGTCCCCGATGGTCTGCCTTGGCCACCAGTTCCTTTTTCTGCACAGGGACTTCAGATTCCCGCACAAGGGCTATTCCGGACGCTATGCCTTGAACTTTTTCACGAATATGGTGGCGTGGGGCGCGGCAAAGATTCTCGCGCTCAGTTTCAGGCCAATGCCTGACTATCCCGAACGGAAGATAAAGGTCGTTCCTCCTCTTCTGCGCCCGGCTGTGCTTGCTCTGCGTCCGGCTACGGGGGATGACGACCCGTCGGTAAGGGACGGCGGGTATATTCACGGATATATGCTTAATGCCGGATTCTCCCGGGATGTCCTTGATTGGCATTCCGCACATCCGGAGGTTCCGCTGCACTTTTTCTGGGACAGGGCGGACGAGAAGCCCGTGAAAGTTGTCGATGAGACCCTTTCTTTCTATTATCTGAACGATGAGGAGTTCCTGCGCCAGATGGCCGGTTGTCACGCTTACGCTTCCACTGCGGGCTTCGAGTCCGTCTGCGAGGCGATGTATCTGGGCAAGCCTTTGCTTATGGTGCCGTCGCACATCGAGCAGAAATGCAATGCGTATGATGCCACGGAAGGGTATCGGGTCAGCGCGGAGGCAAGTGAAGGGAACGGTCGGGTTCCGCGTCCGGCGGTGGCTTCGGACAGTTTTGATCTGGACTTGTTGCTGCACTTCGCTGAAAATGAATTTGTAGCGGATAAAACCTTTCCTCAGTGGGTTCGGACTGCGGATTCCGTGTTCTTGAAGGAACTCACGTTTTTGTAAAATTTTCCCAAAAATATTTGGAGAATTCATCTGAATGCCCTACCTTTGCAATCCCAATCAGGAAGGGTACTTCCTGAAAAGGTTGGAAAGATTCGTTAGCTCAGTTGGTAGAGCACAACACTTTTAATGTTGGGGTCTCGGGTTCGAGCCCCGAACGGATCAC
>CAVCPY010000061.1:0-3965 GCA_963604245.1 Eggerthellaceae bacterium | reverse complement strand
TGTCTCGAAAATCCCACATAATAAAATGCGGAAACCATTTTTAAACAGTTTCTAACTTGGCGACCTGGGTAGCGTTTCGGTATTCAGCCGGAGTCTGTCCGGTCATATGGCGGAACGCCGTGAAGAAATAGTCGTGGTTGTTGTAGCCCACATTGTAGGCTATCTCCTTGATGCTCATCGCAGTGTTGGTCAGCAACTCCTTCGCCTTGCTCATCCGCACCTCATTGATGAAGCGTGCCGGCGAGAAACCGGTATATTCCTTGAACGTCTTGCGGAAAGAGGAATAGCTGAGGCACAGCCTCGCCGCCACCTCCTCCGGCGAGATCGTCATATACTGGCTGTGGATCATCACCTTGGCCTGACTGATCTTGTTAGCGGTGTCGGACTCCTGATACTGCGAGTTCCTGTCGTAGAAATACGCCAGTCCGAGCAAACGGTCCACGATTCCGGCCAGAACCTGCTGGAAACCGGACTCCTGCGCCACCGCCGCATTGATCGCCGACGTGTAAAGGTTCACAATGTCCTCGTGGATATTCACCTTGAACAAAGGCCTGTCCTTTGAGAAAAAGCCCTGCCGGACCAGATTGTCGATGAACTCGCCGTTGAAGCCGATCCAATATTCCTTCCACCCCGTCGATTTGTCCGGATAGTAAGAATGCCACTCTCCCGGGAAGAGCAGGAACATCATCCCGCTTTTTACCTGAATCGACTTCGACCGCCCCAAAGTCTCGCAGGAGAAGCGTCCCCAGCCCTCGGTGATGTAGAGGAGCTGATATTCCTGAAGAATCCTACCGCTGGACACGGAGAACACATAGCGGGACGGATGGTTGCGCGGCGGGTAGTCCATTCCAGGCGCGATTTCCTGAAAACCCACAGAGTTGACGGCTGTTCCCCACTTGAGGTCAACAGGGTTGACCGCCAAATATTTAAGATGAACCGAAGCCATAGTTTTGCGAACCTTTTGTTACTAATTGTGCGTCACAAATATAGCAAAAAAAATATTCCCAATCAAATTTCCAAGTCATAATGTCAAAATATTCAGCGGTAGAACGGCGGAAAAAGACAAAATTTGTAATGAAATAAAACACCACGTAATTCATGAAATTTCTTGCTTTTGATCTCGGAGCCACAAGCGGCAGAGCCATCATCGGCACTGTCGAGAACGAGAGGCTGACTTCAGAGGAAGTCTATAGATTCCCCAACGCCGTCAAGGAAATCGACGGAAAATATTACTGGGACATCAATTCCCTTTTCAATCATTTCAAGGCCGCTCTCAAGAAAGTCGCCGGAACTGGTGTGAAGATCGAGTCCATCGGCATCGACACCTGGGGAGTGGACTTCGGACACATCGGCAGGAACGGTGAGGTCATCGGATTGCCGAGGGCTTACAGGGATCCTTACACAGACGGAATCCCGGAGGAAGTCTTCGGAATCATCCCGCGCGAGGAGCTCTACTCCGTCACGGGAGTCCAGATAATGAACTTCAACACCATCTTCCAGCTCTATGCGCAAAGCAAGGAAGCCGGTTCAAGGCTGCCGCAGACCGACAAGATTCTCTTTATGCCGGATCTGCTGGCGTATATGCTGACTGGAGAAATGGTCTGTGAATATACCGACGCATCCACCTCCGGCCTCATCAACCCACGCACACGGGACTTCCAAAGAGACCTGCTGGAGCGCCTCGGAATCAATCCTTCAATCCTGCTGAACATCACTCAGCCGGGATCAAAAGTTGGCACTCTCAAAAAAGAGATTTGCGCGGAGACCGGGATGGAGGCGGTTCCTGTGATCGCCATCGCCGGTCACGACACAGCTTCGGCAATCGCAGCCGTACCTGCGTCAGGAGAGAACTTCGCCTACCTGAGCAGCGGCACCTGGAGCCTGATGGGCATCGAATCCAAGACCCCGATCATCAATGAGAAGTCTTATGAATATAACCTCACCAACGAGGGCGGAATAGAAGGCACGACCCGTTTCCTCAAGAACATCACGGGAATGTGGCTGCTTGAGCAGAGCCGCAAGACCTGGGAGAGAGAAGGCCGGACATATTCATACCCGGAAATCGAGGCTATGGCGCGCGAAGCCATCGGCTTCACTTCGACCATCAAGCCTGACGATCCGCGTTTCGCCGCCCCTAAGGATATGGACGCCGAAATCAAGGCCGCCCTCAAAGAGTCCGGCCAGAGGGTTCCGGTGAGTGACGGCGAGATGGTCAGCTGCATCTACCACAGCCTCACGGAGAGGTACAAGGAAGTCATCGGGATGCTACAGGGATTCGCATCCTTCAAGATTGAGAGACTGCACGTCATCGGCGGCGGCTCGGCGAACAAGCTGATGAGCCAGCTGACCGCAGACACTCTCGGAATCCCTGTCATCGCAGGGCCGACGGAAGGGACGGCGATCGGCAACATTATGCTTCAGGCGAAGGTGGCCGGGCTTGTCGGCGACCGCTGGGATATGCGCCGCATCATCGGAAACTCCATACAAACAGTCACTTACGAGCCAGGAAAATAAATTTCCCACGGCGGACAGACGTACCTCGCCTTAAAAGACGCCAACTGTCAATTATTCAGGAATATTACGAAACATAAACTAATAATAAGATGAACGAGAATTTGATAACCAAGGCCTATGAGATGGCCAAAGAGCGTTACGCCGCCATCGGCGTGGACACCGACAAAGCGATAGAACTTCTTGAGAAGACCCCTATCTCCCTCCAGTGCTGGCAGGCAGACGATGTGATGGGCTTCGAGAACGACACCGCACTCACCGGCGGAATTCAGGCCACAGGCAACTACCCCGGCCGCGCCCGCAATATCGACGAGCTCCGCGCTGACATCAAGTTCGTGAAGAGCCTCCTTGCCGGAACACAGCGCCTGAACCTGCACGAAATCTACGGAGATTTCCAGGGCAGGCACGTAGAGCGTGACGAGGTCGAGCCGGCTCACTTCCAGAGCTGGATGGAATGGGGAAAAGAGAACGGGATGAAGCTCGACTTCAACTCCACATCCTTCTCGCACCCTAAGAGCGGAGACCTCTCCCTCGCCAACCCTGACAAGTCAATCCGCGACTTCTGGATTGAGCACACAAAGCGCTGCCGCAGGGTGGCCGATGCGATGGGCAAGTTCCAGAACGACCCTTGCATTATGAACATCTGGGTTCACGACGGATCGAAGGACCAGACCGTGGAGCGTCTCCGCTACCGTGAGATTATGGCGCAGTCTCTGGACGAGATTCTTGCCGAGAACCTTCCTGATATGAAGACCTGCCTTGAGGCGAAACTCTTCGGTATCGGCCTTGAAAGCTACACCGTCGGCTCACACGATTTCGTGACAGGCTACTGCTCGACGCGCAAGCTTATGTACACCCTCGACACCGGACACTACGAGCAGACCGAGAACATCAGCGATATGGTCGCCTCCCTGCTTCTCTTCGTGCCAGAGCTGATGCTCCACACAAGCCGCCCAGTACGTTGGGACTCCGACCACGTAGTCACTATGAATGACCAGACCCTCGACCTGTTCAAGGAGGTTGTCCGCGCAGGCGCCCTCGACCGCACGCACATCGGTCTTGACTACTTCGACGCCTCCATCAACCGCATCGGAGCCTACATCATCGGCACCCGCTCGACTCAGAAATGTATGCTTCAGGCCTTCCTTGAGCCGCTCCAGACCCTCCGCCAGTACGAGGACAACGGCAAGCACTTCCAGCGCCTCGCCCTTCTGGAAGAGGCTAAGTCTCTTCCGTTCGGAGCAGTTTACGACTACTTCAACCTCAAGAACGGTGTTCCTGTTGGTCAAGACTTCATCGCCGCCGTGGAGAAGTACGAGGCTGACGTCACCTCAAAGAGATAATCTGAACTAACAGAATATTAACGTAGAGCCTGTCCTGACAACAACAGGCTCTACGTTTTTTAGAAACTGTTTAAAAATGGTTTCCGCATTTTATTATGTGGGATTTTCGAG
>CAVCPY010000060.1:18575-24315 GCA_963604245.1 Eggerthellaceae bacterium | reverse complement strand
CGAGACAGTTTCGGCTTTGGAAAAGGGAGCGTAGCCGTAGCTACGTGACCGATGAGAAAGATGAAAATGGCCGGAAAGGCCGCATAAGAAAAAAGAGAAATTATTTTTAAACAGTTTCTTACTCTCCCGGCTCCTGTCTGGCGATTGTCAAAAAGATTGCCTACAGGACGGCAAGTTATTTTTTAAGGATGACTTAATTTGTATCTTTGTCGCCGTGTTTGTTTATCGAATTTAGAATTCAATAAGATATGTCATTGAAATGCGGTATAGTCGGACTTCCGAATGTCGGAAAATCGACTTTGTTCAACTGTGTGAGCTCAGGCAAGGCCCAGAGCGCCAACTTTCCTTTCTGCACCATCGAACCTAATCTCGGCTCGACAAACGTTCCGGACAAGAGGCTTGAGGTGCTTGCGGAGATGTGCAAGCCAAAGAGTGTGGTTCCCGCCACTGTGGACATCGTGGACATAGCCGGTCTCGTCAAGGGAGCCAGCAAGGGTGAAGGCCTTGGAAACCAATTCCTTGCCAACATCCGCGAGACTGATGCCATCCTGCACGTCCTCAGATGCTTCGATGATGGCAACGTTGTCCACGTGGACGGCAGCGTTGACCCTGTCAGGGACAAGGAGGTGGTGGACACCGAACTTCAGATCAAGGATCTTGAGACGGTGGAGTCACGTCTTGCCAAAAGCCAGAAGCAGGCCACGACCGGAGGCGACAAGGACGCAAAGAAGCTTGTGAACCTTCTGCTTCGCTACAAGGAAGCCCTTGAGCGCGGGAAATCGTGCAGGACTGTCGAGTTCATCAACGAGGAGGAGGCAGCGATGGCCAAGGATCTCTTCCTGTTGACCAACAAGCCGGTGATGTACGTCTGCAACGTGGATGACGCCTCGGCCGTGAATGGCAACAAGTACGTGGAGGCCGTCCGTGAGGCTGTCAAAGAAGAGAATGCGGAGATTCTCGTGATTTCCGCAAAGACAGAGTCTGAGATAGCCGAAATGGACTCCTATGAAGACCGCCAGATGTTTCTGGAGGAAATGGGACTGAAAGAATCAGGTGTGGTAAGACTGATCCAAGGAGCCTACCATCTGCTCGGTCTCCAGACATTCTTCACCGCCGGAGCCGACGAATGCCGCGCCTGGACAATCCTCAAGGGCGACAAAGCCCCGAAGGCCGCGGGAGTGATCCACACGGACTTCGAGAAAGGCTTCATCAGAGCCGAGGTCATCAAGTACGATGACTTCGTGACCCTCGGCAGCGAAAGCGCCGTCAGAGCCGCCGGCAAACTCGCCACCGAAGGCAAGGAATATGTCGTCCAGGACGGCGACATTATGCACTTCCTATTCAACGTGTAAGCTTGCCGGCCACTAAGCCAGCCTGTAGAAACACACCGATCAGTTAGTGAGCTTGCCGAACCAACGTTGCTTCGACAGGCTCATCGACCGGAAAGCGTGGCATCCAAACATATGAATATCAACGACATAAGCAAGTTCGTGGTGCGAGATTCGGCACCACGATCTTGCTTTATTTATTGACTTGCAATCCGTTGCCCGCCAGATGAATCAACCCTCAAAAAACATAACCGACCCTAAGATTGAGATTCCTGTTCGCCCGATCTTCAAACAGATACCCTAATGATATCCTCAGATGCTTCCATAGCTCGACACCAATCCTCGGCATCACGCAAATAGGATAATCCTGTTCTCCCGACTCTGTATAAACATTGTCCCCCTCGTGCTTTATGTCCTCTGTCATATCAAAATATCCTAAACCTATGCCAGCACCGACAAATACCTTCATTGAGCGTTGCCTATAAAAAGCACAGTCGGACAGCAGAAAAATATTTTTGGAAATAAAATCGCAGACCTCACCATCATTGGTCTTCCGGCTGAAAATCTGCACGCTCCCTCCGATTCCTATTTCCAATGGAATATTCTTGAAATTATACCTGATCTCGGCATAAGGCATCAGCCCTGCACCCACCTTGTCAAAAAAAAGTTTGTCAAAAGACTGAATTCCTCCTATGCCCAATTCAAACGACAACATCCGGTCCCGCCCAACTTGGCACACCCCCATAGAATGGAACAGTAGGAACGCCAATAAAATCACTGCACACTTTTTCATTATTCTATTATTTATATATTGACATCGCCCCTATCTTGTCATCATACCTCACAGCGGTTCTAACGTTCCCTGATACTAATTTGGTATTAGGTAATTCGTATGTTGTTTTGGCTATTGACTTTACCCAAGTAGCCCAAGATGAAGATAAATTCAAGGCATCGAAAGATACACCTGTTGATAAGTCTTTATAAAAAATCACACTCAACTTAGAATTGTTTATTATTTTGCTTCCTCCGGCCAAATATACAGTATAATAACTAGTTGGACCAGCAAGATGTAATTTTCTGGAAGTTGATACATCCGCCCCAGTTTTAGTCTTCACTAGAGTCAGTATGGATTTCAAACCATTCCCAATGATTTTTTGTAAATCCTGATCAGTTACAGTCAATCCAAAAACATATGCCACTTCTTCACCTTCGCCAGTATATTTATTAGTTTCCATACTTTTAATTGTGATGGCTTTTGCTTTCGTTGGGTATTCTAAAATATTACCTTTAAGCTCAGTCTTAGTAATTATATCGCCCCACCCAGCATAAATTTCCTTTGCGTCTGTCTGCTTCCACAATAGAAATGTTTTCTTTTGCATTTTTGTTGTAATACCAATAGATGACCAAAACAAATAATCATAGTAAAAGAATTTTGAAGACATTCTTTTTTTGCTGGTGAATTTATAGTTAAACGCTTTATTCCTACCAAATAGAGACTGGAATAGTTTTCCTACGACTGTTTTAGCATCACTACAATATCGAGGATACTTGAAATAATCTATATTCTGTAAAGAAGAAACTATTACCGGTGCTCTTGTATTAACTGCTTGTATGGAATCTTCCGGTTCCTCTTTACTATCATCATCACCTTCACTATCATCATAATCTTCATTATCATCGGCATAGTCATCATCTTCCTCTTCATAATAGTCATCAGCATAATATGTCTCACTTTCATCATGATAAAATGTAGCATACCGAATGATGCCATCTGCAAGAAGGTATGTCAATGTATCAACTAACTCTCCTTCTGATTCCTCAAATTCAGCATAACTTTCATAAAACTCTTCTTCCATAGAAGAATCAAAACAATACGTACCTGTCTCTGAGATTTTATAAACTTTCCCTTCTATCTCAATTTCCCCTCTTGCATTCAAGAGACTAGCCAAATCTTCATCAGGAACAAGGTCTTCATAACCGACTAATTCATAAATTGTGTCATCATCGCTTCCTCTGGTTGGGCGAAAATCACGCATATCATATTTAAGTATAGGGTCATTTAGATAATCAACAGTTGAACTTTTGCTCATTAATCCGACGCGTGGAGAAATGCTTTCCCTATCGAGACGTTCAGATTTTATACTATTCATCACTTGATGAAAAGATTCAAATGAATTGAAAGAAAGTCTATCAATTTGTGTTGTTGTCACTTCACTCTGTTCAAAGTTACTAAGTCCATTATCATCAATACAAGATATTGCCAATAAAATGACTGTCAACAACATAACGGCAGTCTTATTCATAATGGTAATATTAAATTAAATTACATAGTATATATGCCTATGATTTATACAGTCGGTCAATTACTGCATTAATGAAAGAAAATTTATTTCTATCATTAAACGGGATTATTTACGGTCCTTCGGTGTTACATAAATTGTATTGTCATTATTTGAGTACTACAAACACAAATATGTAAAAACGTTTTTACATTCACAAATATTATAACGGAAGAGTCAAAAAGGCGTGGCACCTAAATCTATGAATATCAATGAATAAAACAAGCACCTTGTGCGTAAACCCGCACAAGGTACTTGTTTTATTCATTGACTAACAATCAGTTATTCACCACGGATTGCTTATACTGGCCCAGCAACCGATATACTGCGACAAATGGAGCCGATTGCGGACTTCTACTCGACAGTGTTAAGGATGGAGTCCCAGTCGGTGATGCCGATGGTGGCCTTGTACTGATTGAAGACGGAGTCCTCCTCCGATGTGCCGGCGGCCTTCCAGACATACCATACAGGTTTCGGAGTCAAGTTCTGGACAGAACCTTCATCGAAAGTGCGGAGGCCGATTCTCAGACCACCTTCCGCCTTGTTGTCGGCCCAGTTGTGCCACTGGACTGCGTCAATTCCGTCCAGTTTGGACACCTTCTTCCAAATCCACGCACCGCCGGCGGCCTGAAGCGCAAGATCCGACTCCGAATAGGACGGCGAATTGGTGCCTTGCTCCGAGAGAAACAGAAGACGCTTCTGCGTGCCTTTGTAAAGGTTCTCCTTGAGTTTTATCCAAGCGTCGATAACCTCCAGATTCTTGAAAGTCACGTACTTGGTGTCCATCGAGAAGGTCGCCTGCGTGTCGTTGTTCCAGAATGCCGGTTTCGTGAGGTCCTGAGGATAAGGGTGGCAGGCCACACCCCAGCGGAAGTCACCCTCGGCGTTGGAATAGTCAACAATCTTCCCCAGCAATGTCTTCGGGGCATAGGCTCCGTCGGACTTTGTCCAGCAATGCGTGAATGAACCGAAGACGGTGGCGTTCTGGTCGTACTGCCGCGCGATGTTGTAGCAGATTCTCATAGACTTGACGTAACGGTCAATGTAGCGCAGCATCGGCTGGCTTCCCATATTCGTCCACTCGTCGGCGAAGTCCACCTCGTTGTGCATTATCCAGTGGGAGATTCTTTTGTCCGGGGTGCAATGGGTGGAGGCCAAGTGCTCAAGTGCTGCGGCATAGAGGTTGAACGCCTTGGCTGTCGTCATATTCGGCATAGTGTAATTGCCACCGGTGTTCTCAGGATCATTGAATATCGAGTTGACCTGACAGAGAATGATGGCCGAGACCACCAGGCTGTTTTCCGCGGCTCTGGAGGTGACAATGTCAACATAATCCTTCACAGGGCCAAGGCTGTAGCTCACTCCTCCGTAGTTATAGCCCGAGCCTTCTCCCGTGATGTAGTTGTTGAGAACCACGTTCATAGTGATGCTGCCGACATTCATCTCCTTGCAGTCACTGAAATAATAGTCGTGGTCTCCGGCTCCGAAACCTTTCTTGTTCCTTAACGGAAGAGCGGCCGGGCTGGCCTTCGGAGCCACCTCATCGGCATAACGGGCGTGGGAATCCAAAGTCTGCTTGTCACCGTCAACCTTGACGACCGCCCACTTTGAGAAAACCCTGTCGTACCTTATGCCTTCGCGGGACGGGACAATCCTGTCCACCGTCACCGAGAAATTCTTGTCCGAGACACTCTCGGTGTATGGATATTCAGTAAGCTCGGTGACATCCTGCCAAGGAGTGATCTCGGCAAGAACGAACTTTCCCGACCCTCCGCAGGAACCTTTCACAGTCACCTTGTCGGATGTCACCACCACACTTGTCACATTGGAGGAATAGTCATTGGCAAGGTATTCCTTCAAGTTGGCGGCCATCTGCTCTTTTGGGTTCTTCGGCTTCTCGACGACGTTCGGCGCCGGAATTTCATTCCCGCAGGAGCAAAGAATCGTCAGAGAAAGTGCGGCGATACTCAGCCGCGACAATGAATATGCTTTCATTTCAATCATTATTAACAATTAATATAGTGATTCCTAAAAAATAACTTGGTGCTTTTGCTCGTCTTTTTGGTCTGAATT
>CAVCPY010000060.1:0-18565 GCA_963604245.1 Eggerthellaceae bacterium | reverse complement strand
TTTATCCGCAAAAATCCTTCACAAAAACTTACCAACTTATTTTTTCATCATCACATAACAAGGTCTTTATCAAACCTATATTTTCTATCTGGCTGTTGTATAGACGTAGTTGAAACGTCCTCCCGGGGCGGTGTCACCGTTGACATAGAAGTCCATAATGTTTCCTTCCTCCTGCATATTGTCGTTCCATTTGAACTCGAAGTCAAGAGAGTCTGAAGAAAGTCCCAAAGCCTTGCGCGGAATCTTGACAACAAGCCTGTCGCCATAGGTTCGGAACTCGCAGACGGCAGATTCCTCCCACATCCATATTCCTTGAATATTCTTCTCCAGAATGGCTTTGCGCCCTTCCGGTCCGACGCGGTTGACGATGAAGTCGTAGCCGTTCCAGCCGGTCGTCTTGTCCCGGTCGATGTCAATGAGCAGCTGCATCCAGTGCGGATCCGATTGTGGGGAAAGCGTCCCGGCGGTCTCGACATAGAACCAAAGATTATCCCTATCACGGGCCACCTTGGCTCCGGTTATGTCGTTCCTGCCGGTATTGTTCACATAGAAGCAGTCATAGCGGCCGCGGGCCTCGCGGTGCATAGTGTTGCCCCTGTAGCTGCGATAATACGGCTCCACGTCATCCCAATCTTTGACATTCTTCATATCTATTGTCTTCTCGCCGCTGACTGGCTCCGACGGGGTCATCCCCTTGAACTTGCGCACTCTGTCAACCAGCTGAAGATAGTAGACATCTCCTTTGTCACCCCAGCCTTTGTTAGGCTCGATGTCCCGGCTATGGTCCCAGTCGAACTGGTCCACAAACGAGAACGGGTCTCCCTGCCAACCGTGTTCAGGAAGCCAGATTCCCGCGGTGTACTCATTCCACCCTGTCACGAAGACAAGCTCAGGGTCAAGCTCATCAGCCCTGTCCCACTGCTCGGCGAAGTTCCAGCCGTAAAGGTAGCCGTCGGGACGCGGGTCGAAACCGTTTCTGAACGAGAAACTTCTGCCCTGCGAATCCTTGACGTTGAAGGCTCCGCAATGCCCTCTACGGTCAGGGCTTGTGTTCTGGGAGACACCTACCGTGACCTGCTCGTAGGAAACCTTTCCGTCAGCTCCTTCCGAAGCGACATAGCCGTGCTGAGGGTAGTTCTCAAGCCATCCCCATTGGTCGTTTCTGGACGGGCCGTCAACGTAGTCCGGCTGTCCGGGACGGAAAGTGAAGAATCCCGCTATCTCCCTGTCCAGGGGAGAATTATCAAGAGCCTCCGGATAAGCCATTATGCAAGGCTTTCCTTTCCAGACGAACCAAAGGTTTGAGTACCTGCCCGGCTTGTAAAGGTCATTGTAGAGCTGACGAAGAGAGACACGCGATGACGGCATCGGGCCGAAATTAAGCATAAACGCTATCTTAGGAACATTCACTCCGTCTTTCTGTGCCTTGTCCCAGGTCTCCAGAAGAGCCTCGTAGGATTCCTTCCAGGTCAGGGAGCCGTTGGTACAGTCAAAGAAGACAGCGTCAACCCCGGCGTCCGCCAAAAGCTCCGCCTGCTTGCGGAGAACCCACTTGTCGGTGGTTTTGTAGTAGCCGAACAAAGGCTCTTCCCAAAAGAAGAATCCGGGCTTCTTGCTGCCCCAGGCCGGATGGTTGTAGTCCTTCAGAGCCTCGGGATGCTTACGGATTATCTCTGAGATGTTCTTGACCCGGTAAGTCGTGTCGTCATTGCCCTGATGCCAGGTCCAGAAAAACATTGCGACAACCTTCCCGTCACGTTTGGCGGGTGCGTCGGCATAAGACCTGACCTTGCGGCCGAGGGCATCGGTGGCCGCCCAAGAATCACTGTTGACCTCTTGGGAGAACAATGGTGTCATCACCAGAGACAAAAGCGAAAAAGCAAGCAAAATTCTTTTCATAGTCAAATGATTTTCAGAAGCTGTTTTTAATTGTTGTTAAACTTAATGGTTCTCTCGGGTTGAACTATTCAGCCACAATGTGGTAAGAGCCTGAAGGAAAGACGTAGCATTCATAGCCCTCGTGACTCCTCCTGTCAAACACAATCGCCTTACCGTCAACCGTAGCAGTCTTTCCTTCAGGAATGTACACCAGTCCATCCGCTCCGGCCGGAATGACAATGTCCCAGACAAGCCTTCCGTCCTCGTTCTTCCATAAAGTGGAGGTCACTCCGTACCGGGTGTCAACCGTAGCGGAAGCCCATTCAAGGTCGGAGGTGTGCCTTGGGTGGAACAGGACTGTCCTGAATCCCGGAGCATCCTCCACAGGCCTCAGTCCGGCGACATCCTCAAGAATCCAGGACTCATAGCCTCCCTGCATAGGATGGCAATGTGAGCCGTGGGACTTCGCCCGGGTGTCGCTCTGCAAAGGCAGAGTTTCCCACAGGGTAGTCACTTTCAGGGAGTCCACCATCACTCCGAACGTGTTCTCTCCTTTCTTCGTGAAGAGGTCGAACGCCTCCGCCGAAGCCCCGTTCCTTGCCAGAGCGCTTCCGATCCTTGAAAGGCCGAAGACTCCCACATCAAAGAATTTATGTCCGGTGCTGATGTCATTCAGGATAGCCTGGGTGGCCTCTTTGCGACGATTCTCCGGGAAAAGACCGAGTTCAAGAGCCATCGCGTCGGCCGTCTGTCCTCCGAATGAACACTTGAGTGGATTGAAGAACCTGCCGATGATGGCCTTGCGGACATATTCCTCCTGCTTTTCAAACCATCCGAGGTCATCTTCCTTGCCAAGCAGCCTTGCCGTCTTGACCATAATTCCCAGATCCAGAAGATGGAATGCGGAAGAAGTGAACTCGACGGCGGTGGCGTTGTGTTCGTGGCTGCTGAACGTCGGACACCAGTCACCGAGTCCCTCGAAGACAATCCCGTCAACCGCGGTGTCCGCTATGTGGCGGACCCAAAGGCTCATCATATCGTAGTAGTCCTCGAGAATCCTCCTGTTGCCGCAGTATAGGTAAAGATGCCACGGAAGCTGCACTACGGCCGTCCCCCAGTCGGGAGAAGCCACTCCGCAAAGACGCTTTCCGGGGGCGATCATAAACGGAATCCCGGCCTCTTTGTCATCGTAGTAGAACCGATGGTTATAGAGTTTGTGGAAAAGGGTGTTGGTAAGGCTTACGTCCGAAGTGGTTCTGATGTCATCAAGGTACTTGACCCAGAAGTTGTTCATCTGAAAGAGCATATCCGCAGCCCTGTCGTAGGCGTGAGTGTCACCGAGCCATCCGCACTTCTCCCTCTGGTTGCAGTCCACCGGAAGCCCGACGAATGAATTGATGAATGTCCTCGCGGCGATGTTATGCAGGCAGTTAATCTGATGGTCCGAACACTCGAACGACCCGATCCGGGTCAGGTCCGTGTGTACCGGGGCGCGGGTAATCCAGTCAAGACCAGGCTCTTGGTCAGAACCTTCGACCGTCAGTTCCACATACCTCATTCCGTGGTAGGTGAAGACAGGCATCCACGTCTCCTTTCCTTTTCCGGCGAAAGTGTAGGCATCCTTCTGGAGTCCCACGTGCTCCACCCCGGTGGACTCCACGTCTATCTCGCGGGTGACGGGGTTGATTTCCTCCGATCCGACGGTCTGGAGCCTCACCCCGCGGGGAAGAGACGCACTGAACACGACTTCCGAGGTGAGATTTGTCCCGAAGTCGTAAATCCAGACGTTCCCTTCCTTTGACGACCGCCACAACGCCGAGGCCTTCTGCGGTGTCCCGGCCACCATCGGAGGAATCTCCTGTGCTGCCATACGCGCCGGTATGACACCTTGAGCCACCACGGCAGCGTTCCAGGAACTGTCATCGAAAGATGCGGAACACCAACCTTCTATCTCTCGTCTGGCGTCATATTCATCCCCCTGATAGACATTGGAACTAACCACAGGACCGTCGGCCCATTTCCACGATGTGTCAGTCCCGATGGTCTCCACCTTTCCGGAGGAGTGTTCTATGCGCATCTGACAACGGAGCATAGGCTTGCCGTAGGTCATTCCTCCGCCCCATACCTTGTCCTGGTTGTACCATCCGGCTCCCAGCATCACACCTATGCAGTTCCTTCCGTCCGCCAGAAGACCTGTCACATCAAAGGCGCTGTAGAGGGCTTTTTTGTCATAGTCTGTCTGAGCCGGATCGAGGACTCTATGGGGTTCGACAGCCTTGCCGTTCAGGAAAAGCTGCGAGCAGCCAAGGCCGGAAAGGTAGATGACCGCCCTGCTGACCTTGCCCCTGCTGACCGTGAAGGCCTTGCGGAAATACGGGAACGGGCCGTCCTCCGTCTTTCCTGTGGCAATCCACTCAGCTTCCCAGGAGTTGTCAATCGACTTTGTGAAACTGACCGTCCGGCTCCAAGCGGAGACCTTGTCAGACCCGTCCCAGACCCTGACCTTCCAAAAGTACCGCTCCCCTTCCTTAAGGATGACTTCGGAAGGAGGCGTGATGTCCAGCTGATCCTCCGAGATGACTTTCCCGGACTTCCACACATCGCCGCCGCACCGAGGAGTCGTACCTATCCAGAGTTCGTAGGCTGTCTGACGGGCAGCCTTCTCATCTGAAGCGAGTTTCCAGCTGAACCGCACGTCACTCACAGCGACAGGATTGACCATTTCGTTACAGGTCAGACTGACGGGATTGACCGCAGGCTTGGCCTGCGCACAAATGGCCGCAAGGGCCAGCAAAGAGGCAAGAACTATTCTCACAGCAATAAAGTTATTTGTTCCAGACGAATCTGTAGTTGAATCTTCGGTTCGGGGCAGTGTCTCCGTGGAGACAGAGGGAAATCGGATCGACCAGTTCCCCGGTGTTGTCGGCCCACTTGAAATCGAAGGTGATCGACTTTCCGGAAACGCCAAGCAGCGACTTCGGAACGGCAAGCTCCAGTCTGTTGCCTTCCACGGCGAAACCATACTCCCCTGCCTTAACCCATTTTCCGTCAACAAATTTAAGGACGTTTCCTTTGTCCGGAGCGGTTATCTCCTTGTTGATCAGGATGTCGTAGCCGTACCAACCCGTTGAGGAATCCCCATCGGAATCAATCAGAAGCAGCATCCAGTCAGAATCGGAGCACGGGGTCAAAGCATCGGCGGTCTCGGCGTAAAAGAATATCTCGGACTTACCTACCGCAACCTTTGAGGCCACGATGTCGTTCCTTCCCGTCGAGTCCTTGTAGTGAAGTCCGCCGTAACCCTTTGCGTCACGATGGAACACATCCCCGCGGGTGTCGCGATAGACAACCTCAACCTGATCCCAATCACTGAATATTCCGTCAACCGACATTTTATGAATATGCCTGTTCACCGGAACCGGCCTCACTCCCTTGTAGCGACGGATGTTCTGGGCCATCTGCATATAGTAGTTGTCGGTGTAGCCGCCTTTCATCGGCTGGATCGTCCGGTTGAACTCGGAGTTGTACTGGTCCACGAACATAAACGGATTCTTTCTGCCGAGCCAACCGACCTCACCGTTGTACTTTCCGGCCGTCCATTCGTTCCAGTCATTGAGGTAAAGGAACTGAGGATTAGCGGCCAAAGCGTCGTCCCAACGCTCCTGGAAGTAGATTCCATAGCCCTCCGGATCGGAGACCTTGCGTCCGAGCCAAGGGACATAGGCGGAATCAGGGAGATCATATTCATTGAGCCGTGGCTCACCGTCGCGTCTCGACCAGGACTTTCCGACGCCCATCGGGACATCGGTCATAGTGACCGGGTGCTGGGCAGGCGTGACAGCCGCCTCCTCGACCTTGCCGTTGTGCTTTGAAAGCAGCTCCTCCGGGGTCATAGACTTGATTTTAGGGTCAGCCATACTGTAGCCGAAACTCCAGTTGTCCTCCGTGCCGATGAAACGCTTTCCGGCCCATTCGTAGTAGCCCCACCACATATTCCTGAGTGTGAAGAAGTTCTTCACTTCGTCGGAATAGTCGTGCTTGCCGTCCTTGTAGGCGGAATGGCCTCCGTTGGCGTCGTGGACCGGGTCGGCGTTATACAGAAGCAGGGGCTTTCCGTCCCAGTAGAACCACAGGTCAGGGTACTTGTTCTCCCGGTAGATCCGCTCGTAGAGCTGCTGGACAACGGTGATTACCTCACCGTTGAACGCCCAGAAACAGAACTGGGGCGTGCTGTTGCCTTCAGAACGCATCTTCTCCATCGTGGAGAACAGCACCTCCCACTCGTCCCAGTAGCGCACGGCATTGGTGACATCCATCACCAGCACGTCCACTCCGGCGTCGGAGAGCATCGACATATCCTTGCGGATGACCCACTCGTCCTGGCTCAGGAAATAGCCCATCTCCGGCTCACCCCAGTGGTAGGAGCCATATTTCCAGTTAGGATTGTCGGCCTGAAGCCGGGCGTTCGGGTCGGCTTGGAGAACCTTGGTGACATCAGCCTCGTAAGGGGCCGGAAGGTTCGCGAGGTTCTGCGTGTGCCAGGTTATGTAGAATATTCCCACAACCCGGCGCTGGTCGGTTTTCACAGGACCTACGGCATCAATGCCCGGCATTGTCCTGCCCAAAGCGTCAGTTGCCACCCAAGTGTCCTGATAGAGGTCAACTGACGGTCTCTCGACAGTTATGTCCTGCGCCGAAGCAGCACAGGACATAACCACGAAAGCTATTATAGATGAAATTGTCTTTCTTGCCATCTGTAATTAAAAGTGTAAAAGAACATCGACTATTCTCCTGCCTCGGCGGCGCGCCAGTGCATCAGCCTGACAACAACCGTCTCTCCGCCACCGTTGCCGATGTCGAAACGGACAACCGCACCAGGGGCTCCGGTCCACCAGCCGTTGTTCCAAGCCTGAACCATATTCATCTTGAATGTCTTCCACTCATTCGTCTTCTTGAGGTTGAAGAATGTCTCCACTCCTCCGGCAGGACCGCCGACACCCCAGCCTCCATAGCACCAGAAGAACTCACAACTAAGGTCGGCCGTTGACTTGTAGTGGAACACAAGCACTGTTCCCGGAACCTGTTTCTTGATAGGAGCCATAGCTATCCAAGGGTCACCACCGGTCGTCTTATAAGTGAATTCGGACGGGTCATCAGGATTGCTTGCTGAAACGCTCACATTATTGACGATTCCAGCGTTAGGAGTCATATACTCGGTGTCCGGGTAGTAGGTGTCATCATCGTCCGGATCAGGCTGAAGCTCCGCTGCGGACTCATTAGCATAGTGGGTGGCGGCATCGGCATAGTAGGCACAGAACTCGGTGATGCTCACACGGCGGGATCCCAGGAAAGCGACAAGGATGAACCTTGCGTTGACCGGAGTCTTGAACCCGAAGGCGTGATTGTAGACGTGTTCAGGATTGTACTCGAACGTGCCGAGATTTGTGGCGGCGGAGATGTCAGCCACCGGAACCTCTGAATAGTAGATCATGATGTTTGTCGGTTGGGCTTCCTTGTCATTGGAATCTCCAACCATCTCGATCCAGTTGACCTTGTGGACTTCACCGAGGTCGAAGGCTACCCATTGATAGTCTTCATCACCTGACTTCCAAGCCGTTGAGACATTATTGTCCAGGAGTCTTGCCGGAACGTTGCCGCCATTCACGCTTGAGGCGCCGACGGCTGTGATTCTGGATTGAGGAATCTCTCCCCTTTCCGGTGTCACCTCGATCACCTTAGGGTCGGAAGTGTTCTTCCCGCTCTCATCGGTGGCTGTGACGGTCACGCTTGTCTTGTCCACAAACGGGAAGATCTCAACGCTTCCGCCCTCGCGGCCTGTTCTGGTGACAGTCTTGGTCTCACCAGCGAGATTCTTGTAGGAAATCTTGACGGTGACAGGAACACCATATTCGTTTTCCCAGCTGATGACAGAACCTTCGATTGTAGGAGTGGTCGTGAGGGTCTCGGTGATGTACTTGAAAGCCTTGCTGTCATCCTCTGGAGCGCAGGAAACGGTTTGAGGGTCTCCATAACGTTCATCGGAGGTGTAAGGAGTCACTGTGAACTCGTAGGTGGCGGTGTCGTAAAATCCGCCGATTATGGCGGCTGTGTGACCCTCACCTTTCTCGGTGTCGACACTGTAGACACTCACCTTCTGCTTCACTTCCTCTCCGGAAGCGTTCTGATAGGTGACTGTGGCATAGTAGTAGTCGCTTGCCGTCGGATTGTCCCACTTAAGAACAACCGCTCCGATTCTTGGCTCAGCCGTCAGGTTCGACAGGACGATGTCTCCATCCTTGGTCATTCCTGAATCCTCCTTGCAGGAAAAGAATATGGCCGAGCAAGCAATCAATATCAAGTAGATGATTTTCTTCATATTCATCAATTTTTTATCAATTCCAATTAAGACTCCTCTACTACCATCCAGGATTCTGCCAGTCGGTTCCGGTAAGTTCCTGAATCTTCTTGGCTTCAGTGAGTTCCAACGGATAGAGAAGGTACTTGTCAGCGCAACTTGCGCGCTTGTCGAAGGCGAAACGCTCATAAGTCAGGTTCTTGCCTGTACCGGAAATCTTCACTCCGGAGACAATTCCCGAGGCGTCGAGTATCTTCCAACGACGCAGACTGTAGTAGCGGTCATGCTCGAGCGCGAACTCGACCCTGCGGTCGTTGCGGTACCTCTGCTCGAACTCGGAGGCGGAAAGACCGCTTGGAATAGCTGGCATTTCCACCCTCGCGCGAACGGCGTTGACAGCGTCGCGCGCCGACATATTAAGACCGGAAGTGGTGACAATCTGATCGGCTCCGACAGCCTGGTAGGCCACCTCGGCAAAGTTGTAGTAAAGCTCCGCAAGACGGACAAGACGCTTGTAACCGTCAGAGTTGGAGTTTCTGTTGGAGGCGTCGTGGGCGTACTTGCGCATATAGTAACCGGTGTGGGTGTACCTGATGTTGGTGGAATTAAGTCCGCAGTTGCCGCCGGGAACAGTGGAAATCACATCATTGCCTCTCTTGCTGCCGTTGTAGAAGACAGTGGCGTAGAAGCGAGGATCCCTGTTCTCGTAAGGCTTCGTCTCATCGTAACCGGATTCGGCGTTGATGATCGGCTTGAGATGCTGCTCATCGGAGTATCCTGTGATGGCAGGCTTGCCGTTCGCCATCTCGTAGGCGTCAACAAGCTCCTGAGTAGGACAAGTGCCGGCTGTGGAACTTCCGCTCACAATCGGCAGACCGCAATCTGACCAGATAGAGCAACGATAACCACCAAGAATGGTTTCCTTGTCCAATGCCCTGTAATCATCAGGATTGTAGAGGAAGTACGAAGCATAGGCGTTATAGTCACCGCTCGCCGTGGTCCAGAGGCTGTAGTCATTGGCCAGAACATTGGCCAGAGCGTCTGCGGCAATCTCCAGGGCCTGGTCAACCGTGTAGCCTCCGTCACCCATAAGAGGACTGATAACATAAGTCGCCGTCTCGCATCTGGTTGCCTGGGCAAGAGCCTTGGTAGCCATTCCCCACTGCTGGGTGGAATAAACATAGGAGTATGCGTTCGAGTCCTCGGTGGCGATCGCAGCGTCGCAGTCAGCGAAAATCTGAGCCGCTATCTCGGAAACCGTCGCCTTTTTGTCGGACGAAAAGTCGTGGTTAGTACCAAGGTCGGAAGTGATCAGAGGCAGCTGCCCGTATCTCTTCATAAGCTGAAGGTAGTACCATGCCCTCATAGTCAGAGCCTGGGCTTTCCATCCGGCCCTCTCCCAGTCAGTCATTTCCGCCGTGGCGTTGTCGATGTTGGCAATGAACACATTGCACTTACGCACTCCCTGGAAATAATGGCTCCAGGAATTGCTGTCCCAGTTGTTAGCGTCAAAATTGCTGGACGTTACACCGGAATTGTACCATAAGTCAAAATAATGACCTGCGGTGATTGCCTGACTATGCTGGGCGTCATCCGTGTAGGAACCGACGTGGATGTACGGATTCTTCACGTAATTGTAGCAAGCATTGAGATAACCCTTGGTTCTGTTGCGGTCCTTGAACACCTCGGACATATCGATGGTTCCGTTGGTACGGAGATCCAACTCGTCCTGACATGCGGAAAAGACCGCGGCGGCAGCCAACGCAAGAATGAGTATGCTGAATTTTTTCATAATATTCATGATTTACTTTATGAATCCATTAGAAGGTAAGGTTGATTCCAAGTCTGTACATCCTGTAAACAGGGAAAGCGAAGCAGGAACCCTCGACAGGGGTGTCGTTTGTCTTCATCCCGTCGATAGTGAAGAGGTTCTGACCACTCACATAAACTTTGAACGCGCTTGCATTAAGGAAGTCACAGACCTTCTTAGGCATATTGTAGGAAATCTCCGCGGTCTTCAGACGAAGGAACGAAGCATCCTTGATCAGATAGTCGTTCGTCCGGCTGTTCGTGGTAGTTGTGGTGGAAAGTGCAGGGAAATTGATTTCCTCATCGTTGAGCCATTTCTCGGCCGTCCACGCCGACTTGTGGCTTTCTGTGAAGATTCCGTCATAGGCTGACTGGTAGGAAATCAACTCGCTGTAGTTTCTCTTGTAGTCACCGAGTCCCTGGAAAAGGAGATTGACCTCGAAGTTCTTGATGTTGAATCCAACGTTGAACGCAAAGTTGTACTTAGGCAGAGAACCGTTGCCGATAGGGGCAAGATCCTTCTCATCGATGACTCCGTCGCCATTCAGGTCCTGATACTTGATGTCTCCAAGACGCGGAGTTCCGAACGAGTATTTAGGACCGGCGTCAATCTCATCCTGGAAATTGTACAGACCGCTGCCGTTGCTGTAGTCGGTAAGGTAGCCCCAAGACTGTCCGACAGGATAACCCTCGGTGCGATAGCGGTAGGCGTAGGTTTCATCGTAGGCTGACTCGCCGACAAAGATGACCTTGTTCTTGTTATAGTCAATATGACCGGTGAAGAACAGCCCGAAATCGGAGTTGAAACGCTTCTTGTAACTTACCGAGAGTTCCCAGCCCTTGTTCTCGAACTCGCCGAGGTTGGTGATAGGATAGGATCCCAGAGGAATACCCTGATAGGTAGGAACCTTGGCTGTGGAGCTGACAACACCGTTGTTGAGCTTCTCCTTGAACACATCGAAGGTAACCTGGAACTGGTTGGCTATGCCGAGGTCGATTCCGATGTTCGTCTTGTGGATTTTCTCCGGCTCAAGATTGGCGTTGCCGTACACGGTCTCGTTGGTATAGTAGCCAAGATACGGAATGACACCTCCGGCGGTGCTGGTCACCTGATCCTTGTAGGCGTACCTGTCGAATCCTGTGGCGTCATTGCCCGTGACGGCGTATGAACCGCGGATTTTCAGCAATGACAGCCAAGGAGCGTTCTCCTTCACGAAGGCTTCGTTGGAGGCAATCCACGCAGCGGAGACTCCTGGAGTCCAGATGAAGCGGGTGCTTCTCGGGAAATAGTCTGATCCGGAATATCCCGTCGAGAGCTTCACGGCGTACCTCTTGTCGAAGTCGTACATCAGCTCGGCGCCAGAGTAGACGCGTCTGAAATCATACAGAGCGCCGCCTGTCATATTGTCGAACACCTGATAGTTCATATAGGCGTCCGCATTCAGGTGATGTCTGCCGAAATCCCTCTGCCATCCGGCCTCTCCCTTGTAAGAGAAGTAGCCGTACAGGGCTGTTCCCTTCGAATAGACAAGAGAACTATTGATTGTTGTTCCGTACTGGGTGAAAGTCAGCTCGTTCCAATCATCACTACGGATGAACCTCGCATAATCCTGTGTGGTTCCCATAACCGAGTTGATATAGGAAAGATATCCAACGCTTCCGCCAACCCACAACCCCGGAGTGAGGAAGGAGAGATCCACTTTGAGTCCGGCCTGACCGTAGATGTTGGTATTGGTCTCGTTGTTGTAGCCGCTGCGGTTCAGGATTCCGTAAGGAGAGGCGTTGATGTTGGCGGTAGTCGTCACCTCGCCACCCTCTTCAACCACGTTGCCTTCATCGTCGTAGATTGTAGGCGTGACAGGACCGTAGATGAACGACGGCATACAGGTAATCATTGTGTAAAGGCTTCCGTTTGTGGTCACATTGGCATAAGGAGAGTGTCCCCTCACGACAGAGCCTGCAAGATTGGCCCAAAGACTGATGTAGTCGTTAATCTTCACATCCACATTGGAGCGGAAGTTGATTCTGTACTTCTCGTTGTCAGTCTTGTAGTCTGACTGGTCGGTGTTCCAGAAGCTTCCCTGACGGGCGACGTTGAAATTGGAGAAGAATGTCACATTGTCGTTGCCGCCGGTGGCGTCCAAGGAGATTCTCTGCTGATTGGAGAAATCACGGACAAGCATATCGTACCAGTTCGTGTTAGGATAGAGGTCACTCTCCCCTGCCTTGAATCCTTCCAATGCCTCCTGCGAGAAGAAACGGTACTCTCCGAGACCATCGTTCACAGCAGCCTGATTCCTCAGGTTCGCGAAAGTGTAGGAATCAAAACTGTGGATTTTCTGCGTCGGAGTCTGCACAGTCTCCGAGATGTTCACCCCAATCTTGAGCTTGCCTGGAGTTCCGCGCTTGGTGTTGATGACAATCAAGCCGTCAGCTCCTTTGACTCCATAAATGGCCTGCGAGGCTCCGTCCTTGAGAATGGACACTGACTCAACCTCCTCCGGTGAGATTCTGTAGAGGATGTCATGAGCGAACGAGTCGTACAGGATTCCGTCGATGACCACTCCGGCAGTACCTCCGTGCAAAGTGGAATAGCCGCGGATGTACAGATTGAGATCCTCGTAAGCCGGTTCGAAAGAGGATTCAACGGTGGTAAGTCCCGAGAAATTTCCCGAGAACGTCCCCTGAAGACGGGACATCAACGACCTTCCAAGTTCCTTGCTTGTGGCTGTTGAGACCGCATCGGAAAGCACTTCCCTGCTCTGGTAGGCAAGACCTACGTTCACTCTTTCGGCAAGGCCGTGAGCGTCATCTTCAAGCACTACATCCGGTTGGGAAGCAGCCTTTATCGAGGTTGGTTTGAATCCAAGAAGGGTGAACTCCAACTCGCCGGCCTTGTCAACCGTAGCGGTGTACTGCCCGTTCTTGTCAGTCATATAGAGGTCTTTATGATTAGCCGAGACTATCACCCCGGGCAACGGATTGCCGTAAACATCCTTTACGGTGCCTTTGACGGTGATGTCCTGCGCACTCACCTGCAAGGTTGTCCCGAACAGGAGAAGCGCCGCTGCTGCGAATATGTTCTTATTCATCATATTTGATGCAAATTAAGTGTTCTGTAAGATTTAACCATTACCAACCAGGATTCTGCCAATCCTCACCGGTGAGGGCTCTCATATTGTTGACCTCAGAAAGAGGTATCGGGGTCTTGAGCCATTTGTTGGTGTAGCACTGACGCTCTTTCAGAATTGTACGCTCGTACTTATAGGAACCATCCTGCATATGTGTGATGCTCATACCGGTGATCCATTGGTCAGTGTCCGAAAGATCCTCATCAGGGTTGTGCCATCTGCGCACATCGAAATAGCGGTTGCCCTCAAGAGCAAACTCTACCCTGCGCTCATTGTGGATGCGCTGGCGGAGAGCATCTCCTGAAAGACTGGCCGGAAGACCAGGCATTCCGGCGCGGGTACGTACCTTGTTCACATAAGTGATGGCTTCATCAGCGTGTCCCGCCTCCATAGCAGCCTCGGCGAAATTAAGATAAATCTCGGCAAGGCGGTAGTCCTTGTGTCTGGCCCCGTTGACTCGCATTTCAACACCGCTGTTCGGATGCAGGAACTTTCTCTGATAGTAGCCTGTACGGGTCAATGTACGTCCAACAAGAGAGCGTCCCATCAACGGTTCTGGAGATTCCACAATCGAGCCGTCCGCACTCTGATAGGCATCCCAAGTAGTGATTGTCCTTACTTGCTCTCCTGCTCCCTGACCTAAATACTCGAAAGATGTCTCCTTGGCTGCCGTAGACCAGTTGCAATACCTCTTGGATCCATTGTAATAGATTGTGGCATAGAATCTCGGGTCTCTGTTGGCGTAAGGATTGTTCGGGTCGTAGGTTGTGTTAGCCGAGTTGTAATTAGGCTGAAGATGCTGCGCATCATTATAAGGTTTCGCCAGATTGAGAACAGGCTGACCGTCTATTGTCTCAAAAGCGTCCACAAGCTCCTGTGACGGACACGTCCCGGCCTTGTAGCCGAGAATGGCTCCAGGAGCATCGACATTGGCGAGATCCCAGTTCGTGCCATCCTTAAGCTGGTAGATTGTCTCTTTGTCAGCAGGATCCGCCGCATAGGCTCCGGAGTTGCAGAAGTACTCGTTGAAGTACTGTGACGCTCCGTTAAGGAAAGATTTTTCAGCATTTCCCCAGACGGTGGTCTGATTGACCTTGCTGTAAAGAGCATACCCATTGCTTTCGAGAGCCTGGACAGCAGCCTTGTTGACTGTGTAAGCCTCGTTCCAGTAGTTGTTGCCGTCGTTGTACAGAGGACTGGCGGCAAAGACTGTCATCCTCGACTTGATGGCCCAGGCGACCGCCTTTGTCATACGCATCGCCTCGTTGTCAGTGGTTATCCTCCAAGGAAGCTCGTCACAGGCAAGAGCCGCGTCGCAATCCTCAATGATGAACTGAACGACATCATAGAAGGAACTGCGCTGAACTGTGGAATAATCAGCGTCAAGAGTGAACGGCTCCCTGATGATAGGAAGGGCGCATCCGAACCACATCAGAAGCTCCGAATAGTAGTAAGCCCTGAGGACATGTGCCTCGGCAGTCCATCTTGCGCGGTCGCTCTCCGAATTGACATTCGCAGTCGGAATTCTCTGAAGGAAGAGCGCGCAGTTACGGATTCTTTGGAAAGACCTTGACCAAGACACGCTCTCGTTGCCGGAATCACCGTTGTTGATGGTGGCCGGGTGGCTGGAAGCGGTAGCGTTACCGTCATAGTACCTGCGCGAACCTGCCCAGTCCACATCCAGATCATCGGCGTCCCAGGCGTCATCGCACCAGTTCACAAGACCGCGGCTCCAGAAAAAATACTGGCAACCTTTTCCGTTGATGCTTGAGTAGCAAGTGTTCAGATAGTACATCGTCTTATCGTTGTCCGAGAACACGTCATCAATGGAGATCTTACCGTCCGGAGCCCTGTCCAAAACATCAGAGCAAGAAGAGACCGCAAGGACGGCAAAGAATGTTAAAGCAATATATGATAATCTATTTTTCATAATCTACATCATTTAAAAGTTGATGTTCACACCAAGGCTGACATTCTTGGTAATAGGATAACCGTACGAATTGTCCTGCTCCGGATCGATGTGTGTTATGCGCAGATTATCCCAGACAAAGAGATTCTGCCCGCTGACATAGACTCTGAGGGACTTGACTCCGGCCTTTGACAGGAACCTTTCAGGAAGAGTGTAGCCCAGCTCAATGTTCTTAAGTCTGAGGAACGATCTGTTCTGGATGAAGAAGTCATTGGTTGTGTGGCTTGTCGTCTGACCTGTGGAGATGGCCGGATAGGTGATCTTCTCACCATTGGCCCATCTCTCCTCCGTCCAGCCGTTTCTTGTCCAATCGAAGAAGGTACCGCTCTTTGTGTACTCGACAACTCCCTGTCCCATATAGTACTTCGAGTATCTTCCAAGACCGGAGAAGAGAACATTGAAATCAAAACCCTTGAAATTCAGACCAAGCGAGACACCGTAATTAAGACCAGGAACGGTGGTTGAATAACCGATAGGAGAGATGTCCTTCTCGTCAATCTCACCGTCTCCATTGACATCCTTGTAGACGAAATCTCCCACTCTCGGAGTTCCGAATCCATACGGATAGTAATTGTCAATCTCTTCCTGTGAAGTGAAGTAACCCTTTCCCGGAGAGTCCCAGTCAATCAGATAGCCCCAGGCCTGGTTGATGCGGAATCCTTCCTGCTGGTACTGGTAAGCGTAATCATCGGAGCGCATCGGCTCGTCATTTTCGATTACCTCGTTGTCATTCAAACCGAAATTGCCTTTGACAGAGAAAGAGAAATCCCTGTTGAAGGAATGGCTGTAGCTTACCTCAGCCTCAAAGCCGTGGCTCTTGACTTTTCCCATATTGACCATAGGAATGCTGCTTGAGCTCACACCCTGGAAAGAAGGAATTGTCTGACGTGAGATAAGAATCTGGTCACGGTTCTCATTGTAGTAGTCAACGTTGACTCTGAAATCCTTGAAAAGTCCGATTTCGGCGCCGATATTCAACTTACGACCGATTTCCCAGGTGATGTCCTTGTTGCCGAGAAGGCCCTCGCTGATGGTTTTCCCGCCAAGTCCTTGAACATGCGTTCCGCCGCCTACCTGAATGTTGTCCTGGTACAGGAACCGTTTGCTTGTAGCCTGGTCGTTACCGGCAAGTCCGTAGGAAGCCCTGAATTTCAACCAGGTGATCGCATTGTTGTTCTTCAGGAAAGCCTCGTTGCTGGCAATCCAGCCGATGGAGCCTGAAGGGAAGAATCCGAAACGCTTGCTTGGAGAGAACTGCTCGGATCCGTTGTAACCGAAGTTGACTTCGGCAAGATACCTGTCGTCATAGGAATATGTCGCGCGGCCCGCCACACCAAGAACGTTGTACGGAATCTCGGCGGATGTGGTCTCCCAATATTTCCTGTAGGCTGACAACATTCCGGTCACATCGTGCTTTCCGAAAGTTCTGGCATAGTTGATTGAACCCTGCGCATAAACGTTATAGTTGGAACTTCTGCCGGAAGACATTGACAAAGCAGTCGTGTTGCTGTTGTGCAGCGAGTAGGTCATCGTGTCGTTATTATAGTCAACCTGAGCATAATAGCTCATCTCCTGCTTGTAGCCCTCGAAAGTTCCAAGGTTATAGGAGTCATAGGCCACGATGCCGTTCAGGCTGAGACCCTTGGTCACAAGTCCGCTGAGATCCCAATTAAGGGAGAACTGGGTGTTGAGGTTCTTTCTCTTGTTCTGGCTGAAACCTCTTCTGTTGATGATCTCGAACGCAGACCTGTCCAGATAGTTGTAGTCAACGATGGCTCCGCTTTCCACACCGAATCTCGAGTCGGTTGTAGGACCCTGGGAAATCGGAAGGATTGTCTGGGACTGGTAGATGAGGTCGGTTATCATCCAGGACTGGCTTCCGTTATACAACGCTCCGGCGCAAGGCATATTGACTGTCTCGGCGTACGAAGCGATGTTCAAAGAAGCGGTAAGGCTCTTGGTGATGTGGAAATCAAGGTTGGAACGAAGACTGAGCCTGTCCATATAGCACTGAGGGTCATATCCAAGATAGTCAGGATCCTCGGTGTTCAGATTACCTCCCTGATGAATGTAGCCGACATTGACGAAATAGTTGACAAAATCAGTACCTCCGGAGATGTTGACATTAGCTCTTGTCTGAGGAGTGTTTTTCTTCAGGTACATTCTGTAGAAGTCATTGTCGCAGTAGATAGCCTGACGGGTGGCCACCTGGTTTTCGTAATCCGAAGCAGACGGATCAAGACCAAGAAGAGGATTTCTGAACTTGGCAATCACTTCTTCTGAATACGCAGTCGCAAGACCATCGTTTGTCAACGCCTCGTTCCTGAGTTCGCAGTACTCCCAAGAGTGAAGTCTTGAAGGCTCTTTGGTGAACGAGGTCCAGCTCTGGTCAAACGAGATATTCAGCTGAGCCTTTCCCTTCTGCCCTCTTCTGGTCTGGATAAGGATCACACCATTAGCACCCTGCACTCCATAGAGAGCCGTGGCGGAGGCGTCCTTAAGGACTGATATGCTCTCGACCTCGTTCATATCAATCGTGCGGATGTTGTCGCGCTCCACACCGTCCACAAGGATCAGAGGGCTTTTACCGTTAAGGGTGGAAGCGCCTCGAAGGTACATCGTAGCTCCATCGACACCAGGCTGACCACCGCCGCTCTGCATTGAAGTAAGACCCGTCACACGGCCGGCAAGAGCGTTGTCAAGACGTGTGGCTGTGGTCTTCCGGAGATCTTTGGACGACACGGATGAGATAGCTCCCGTCACCGAAACTTTCTTCTGCTGTCCGAACGCCACAACAACGGTTTCCTCAAGCATCTCGGAATCAGGCACAAGCTTTATCTGATAGTCCGACTTACCCTCAGGAAGAACCTGATTGGTGTAACCAATACAAGAAACAATAACGGTCGATCCTGATGGAACTCCGGCAAGCGTGAAGGTTCCGTCCGGTCCTGTCATTGTACCTTTGGTCGTGCCATCGACTATGATGGTCACGCCAGGCATCGGCTGATTGTTCTCATCCAACACCTTTCCGGTGATTGTCCGATCCGATTTCTGGGCGAGGGCAATTCCTGACCCGACAAACAGAATCATGAGAACAGCCGCTGTCACTGTCTTTATCCAAAGACAGGACACAACTTTTTGGATTCTTTCGTGCATATAATTAATGTGTTAAACTGACTCTTTAATAACAAGTTATTGTTGCATTCCTCCGCTTACGTGGAGAGATATGTGGTTTATTTTCCAAAAAACGATTTAAAATTATATCTAAATATTTTTTTAAGAAAAATATTGGCAATTTTTAAAGTATATATAGCAAAAATTTTGTTGTTGTACATAAAGGAAACCTTTTACAAAAAGTGCTGGAAGAGTCAGAAGCTGTTTAAAAATAATTCCTCTTTTTTATTACGCGGCCTTTCCGGCCAT
>CAVCPY010000059.1:0-18114 GCA_963604245.1 Eggerthellaceae bacterium | reverse complement strand
TAGCTACGTGACTGATGACGAAGATGAAAATGTCCGGAAAGGCCGTGTAAGAAAAAAGAGGAATCGTTTCAAAACAGCTTCCGAATCTTCATGACAATTCATTCTGCGGTTTCGATTGTCCCTTGTATTAAGACAAGTCTGTCACGATGTATTGGCTCGGTTACCATCAACATTACGGCCGGAGAACCAAACCAACCAATACTTCAAGAAGTGCGCTTCGGCAGGCTCAGCGACCTGCAAGGCGCAACATAAAAGATCCGGATTCTAACATCCGGTCACTGAGCCTGTCGAAGTGACCTATGCAATAAATAAGACTCGCCGCCCGGCCGCAGACTCAACTTTACGAAACGCCTTCACGGCAAACGGCCGTTCCATAATATGCCCATAACGCTCAGGTGCGCAAACATATTCACACTTGGAAGGGCAAATCACTGACTATCAATCCGATGACATTCCAGGTGTGCGTGTTTTTTCACACATAGATGTTCGGAACACCAATAGAACGCCCCGTACCGATGTCACAGACTCCCAGATGTGTGAATATGCTCGCACCTGGAACACCAAGTATTTAGTTATAAGGTAAATGGGATTCCAGGTGCGTACAATTATTCATATCTGGAAGACTGGTCTCTTATTGTTGTCCAGAACAGATAATGTATGCTCTCCGTATGCTGGATCTCAGTCTTGTCCTATATTATCAACTTACGAATAACAAAAATGCTTTCAGCCACAGAACGTACCTGAAACAAAGTCTGGTCAACTGGTATATTGTGCCTTGGATGTTAGTCTAACCATACATGTTTTTTGCGTAAAATTCACACCAAAAGTGTGGCCGAGTCGAAAATAATAGTTATATTTGCGTAAATATTACATAAAAAAAAACGAATATGTTAGGAGCGGTAACAGGGGACACAATCGGAAGCTCATACGAGTTCCGTAACACAAAAGACTACAACTTCGAGCTGTTCAGAAATGATAGCTATTTCACCGATGACTCGATTATGACTATGGCGGTGGCCAAATGGCTGCTTGATGATCCGGAACATTCCCTTCAGCGACTGGAGGACACGATGGTCGCATTCAGCCAGAAATTCACTTGTCCTATGGGAGGGTATGGATATTGGTTCAGCATCTGGCTATACCTTCCTGAAAAACTCAGCAAATATGACAGCGAGAATGGTGATATTCCTTACCATTCAGCCACGGGGCGGCATCCATATGGGTCCTGGGGCAACGGCTCTGCGATGCGTGCAAGCGCCTGCGGCTGGTTCTTCGACACCCTTGAGGAAACGGAACGTGTGGCGGCATTGTCAGCGGTGATAACCCACAACCACCCGGAAGGGATCAAAGGTACACAGGCCACAGCCGCGGCAATCTGGATGGCACGGAACGGGAAGAGCAAAAGCGAAATAAAAGACTACATCTCAACCAGATACAACTACGACCTCAACCGTACTTATGAATATCTTAACAGAACATACGATTGGGATGCCAGTTGCCAAGGAACCGTGCCTGAAGCCATCATAGCCTTTCTGGAATCCAGGGACTTCGAGGATGCGATACGGAAAGCCGTGTCAATGGGCGGTGACAGCGACACGCTGGCCTGCATCACCGGCGGAATCGCCGAAGCCTTCTATGGCGGTGTTCCCGAGGGAATCCGATCCAAAGTACTGGAGAGACTGCCGAAGGCTTTCCGCGACATTCTCAAAAGGGTCTGTGAGGAAACAACCTATGGGAAACTCTATTCGTATAATATTACAGAATCGCACATAGGCGATTAACCATAGTCGCTTCGACAACCTCAGCGACCGAACTGTCAGACACAGATTCATCGATTATGTCGGAAAACTCTGCGACTGAAGTATTTTGAGACCTTTTCCTATAGGCGGCAACCCCACTCAACCCAAGAATTTTGGTAACGTGCAAAATTCTGGTTGAGTGGGGTCGTCGCCTATCCTTCAAGGTTCCGTAACAACAGACTTAGAAAATGTAGAACTCGCGACGGTACTGGTAGCTGGAGCGGAGGGACTCGAAGGTCTCGGGGGCCATACGGAACATGAAGTCGTCAGTGAAGATCGGGTAGTTGTACTGGAGGACCGAGGCGACCTCGCCTTGAGTCTTGCCTTTCAGGTCGAGACGGATTGACTCAAGGTCAATGATTTCGGTCTTGGGAAAGAAGTCGTACAGAGGCTCGATGCCGAAGAAACGGGCAAGGGCGCGGACAGCCATCGTCGTGCCATTCTGCTTGCCTTGGTAGGAATAGCCGGCGATGTGGGGAGTCGCGATATCGACCATACTCAGAAGCTCGCGGTCGATGTCCGGCTCGTTGTTCCAGGTGTCGAGAATCACAGGGCCAAGCCTCGGGATCGCCCTCTTCAAGGCGGCCTCGTCCACAACCTCTCCACGGGAAGCGTTGATGAAGATGGTGCCAGGCTTCATCATAGCGAAAAATTCATCGTTCGCCATCCCTCTCGTCGTCTCGTTCAGAGGCACGTGCATCGTCACGACATCAGCATTGGCAAGCAGATAGTCCAGAGTGCAGAAACCTTCCATCCCCTCCTCGGCCATTCGCGGAGGGTCGTTCTTCAAGACCTTGAATCCGAGGGAACCGGCCACGGAATCGACCCGGCGACCGACATTGCCGACACCGACAATCCCCAATTTGCCGCCTTCCAGACGGATAGCCTTGCGGGCGGCCACGCCGTAAAGGGCTGAAAACACATAGTTCATCACCCCACCGGCATTGCATCCGGCGGAATTTCTGGCGACAATGCCATTCTCGTTGCAGTACGGCAGGTCGATGTGGTCCATTCCTATGGTCGCGGTGGCGATGAACTTCACGGGAGTGCCTTCGAGCAGCGATGCGTCACATTTAGTCCTGGTCCTGACAATCAGTGCGTCGGCGTTCATTGCATCCTCACGGGAGATCGCCCTGCCCTCCAGATACCTGACATCCGCATACGGCTCCAGAACACCTTCGATGAACGGAACCGCCTGATCAATTATGATTCTTATTCTGCCTTCCATTGCACTATCTCCTGAAAAAAAACGGGAACAACTTTTGAAAAGCGAAAAACTATTTGAGTATCAACTCCTTGATAAACCCCACCCTGTCATAGTCCTTGACGAACAGCTCATCCTTCTCCAAAAAACTGTTCATTGCCTGAATCAAGGCCGGCTTCTGGAACTCAAGATGGCTCCGAAGCATAGAGGAGGACATCGTCACATAGAGTTTCCCGTCCCGGTAGAACTTCCTGAGCGTTTGGCCGGCCACTCCCGAGACCGCATCCCAGGCGGCGAAAACCCGCTGGGTGTTGAGACCGGCGCTCAATTTCAAAGTCCTGATGTACAAAGGAATGAGTTTGTCCATTCCCAAAGCCTCCTTGCGGGGCGTACCCTTGATTTTCTTGAACTCCTCCATCATCAAATCTCCCTGAACTCTCCTCCTACGGCCTCGAAATAAGCCCTGTCGGCAGTCAGACCATCCACAATACCCGACATCCTCACCTTGTTGCTGTCTGTTATGAATATCTGGCCGAAATCATTCCCTGCGACCATCCCAAGCAGGTTGGAGATCCGGCTCATGTCCAGTTTGTCGAACACATCGTCCAGCAGGAGCATCGGCGGGAATCCGTACCTGCGCTTCATAAGCTCGTACTGGGCAAATTTCAGCGAGACCAGAAAAGACTTCTGCTGTCCCTGCGAGCCGCAACGCCTGATCGGGAAACCGTTCATCTCAAAAAGGAAATCATCCCTCTGAATCCCTGCGGTAGTGTATCTGAACATCCTGTCCTTCTCTCTGGAAGCCTTCAGCAAATCCACCAGCGGGCCTTTCCGAAGATCCGACCGATAGTCGATCGACACCTCCTCGCGGCCGCCCGAAAGGGTGGCGTAATGTTCGGCCACAAGCGGAAGGAGATCCTTTAAGAAATCATCCCTCTTGGAGTGGATCACACCGGCATATTCATTCATCCTTTCATCGAACACGTCCAGAAGCGACTCCTCGAAGGCACCGTCCTTGAGCATCTTGTTGCGGTGGAAAAGAAGGCGGTTGTACTGCTGCACAGCGGCAAGATATTCCCTGTCCATCTGCGACAGCACCGAATTGACGAAGCGCCGCCTGTCTTCGCCGCTCTCGCTCACGAGGGAAGTGTCCGACGGTGAGACCATCACTATCGGCAGCACCCCGATGTGCTCAGAGACCTTCGGGTACGCCTTGTCGTCCCTGCGCACCTTCTTCTCGCCTTTGCCGTCCACCTGCACCGAGAACCGCGCGTCCGGTCCGGTGTTCATTGAATATATTCCCGAAATGGCGAAGACATCCGTGCCGTGCCGGAAGTTGAACCTGTCCGAGGCCGCAAACGCGCTCTTGGTCAAGGAAAGGTACCAGACGGCATCCATAAGATTTGTCTTTCCCTCCCCGTTATTGCCTGAGATGCAATTGATGTTGGGAGAGAAAGACAATTCCTGAAACGCTATGTTCCTGAAATTCTGGACGACTATTTTCTTTAGTGCCGGCATCTTGTCTTCTTCTGTACAGAAGACAAATATAGTCATTTTCAGACTTAGAAACCGCTATAATCTGTTCTTTTGAACAGAAAAAACTTATGAAGAACCCAACGGCTATTCCTTTTTGCCTCCAAAGAACTTATCTATCACAAGCGCTATGGCGGCGTCACCGCTGACGTTGCAGGCAGGGCCATAACCGTCAAGGGCAAGGTAGATGGTCATCATCAGGGCGCACTGGTCCGGAGTGAAGCCAAGAACCGACTCCAGAAGGCCCACGGAAGCCATCAAGACACCACCCATAACACCCGGAGCTGCGACGGCGGCGATGGCCTGAAGCAGGACAAAGTTCATAAACAGGCCGAACGAGATGTCGATTCCGCACATATAGGCCACAGCCACCGAGGTGACGGTCAACTTGATGGTCGATCCGCACATATGAACGGTGGAGCAAAGAGGCACGACGAAATCGGCGATGTCCTTGCGGGTGCCGTTCTTGATGGCGCAGTCAAGGGTCACCGGAATCACAGCCGAACTGGAGCAGATTGAGAATCCCGTCAAATAGGCCGGGATGATGTTCCAGAGGCATTTGAACGGGTTCTTTCCGGCGATCGCACCGGCGATGACGTACTGGAGAACCAGGTAGCAGATCGACAGGACAACTCCTGTTCCGATCACTTTGACTCCCGAGCCCATCACGGCGGCCAGTTTGCCTGAGGCGCTCATCTCGCACATCATCGTGAAGATGTAGAACGGCAGAAGCGGGATGATCACCTTCTCGATGGTGAGTTTCACGATCTCGCCGAACTCGTCAAAGCCTTTCTTCAGTCCGTTCGCGCCGGTGAATATGATCCCGACTCCAACCATAAAGGACAGAAGCAGAGCCGTCAGGATGTCGCAGACCGGTGGGATCTTCAGGTTGATGTACGGTTCGAAAGTCTTGCCGTCCACGGCGGATGTCGAGATCTCGCCTACCTGAAGGTAGTGCGGGAAGAGTTCGGTGGCGCAGCCGTAGGAGAACAGGCCGGCGCCTAGCGTGGAGAGATAGGAGATCACCATAACGGCTATCAGCATCTTGCCCGCTCCCTTACCGAGGTTCGCAACGGAAGGGGTCACAAGTCCCAGCACCAGAAGAGGCACGATGAACTTGAGGATCTGGGCGAACAAGACATTGAATGTCTTGAGGATGCGCACGAGCACATCAGGGGAGATGAGTCCGAGCAGGGAACCCAACGCTATCGCTATCAGAACTTTCGGGAACAGTCCCAGTTTTATCTTTTTCATTTACTCTGTCACTTTGCAGATTACGGAACTAACGCCTTTGATCCTAAGGGAGAGTCCGCCGGAAACCTTCTTGACGGAAAGCGCCTTAGAATCGCCATAAACAACCTCCAGTTTCTTGTAGCCGGAGACCTCGGTGGAAGCCTTCTCGGAACGTGGGTTGATGATCACAAGATATTTCCCGTCATCAGAAAACCTCTCATACACAGCGGGATAAGGCATCTGAGGATCGCTGATATATTTCCAACCGCCGGTGTTTCCCAAAGCTGGAACGGAGGCACGGAGCGCAAGCAGCCCTTTTGTCCACGAATATATTGACGCGGGATCATTGATCTCTTTCTCGACCGTCGGCCTCGATGGGCTCTCGTCCACAGGCAGGTAAAGCTTAGAAGGATCACAGGTGGAGAATCCTGCGGTCGGGCCGTCGGACCACTGCATCGGAGTTCTTTCAGCCGACCTGTCACGGCTTCCCTCAACGGCCGGCACGCCGTCCTTAGACCTCATCCCGATCTCCTCTCCGTAATAGACGATCGGCACCCAAGGCATAGTCAGGAAAAATGTCATCATCACCTTGAGTTCCTCAGGAGTGGATCTCTGGTTGCGGTTCATCCTCCAAGTGTCGTGGCTGGAGGTAGGCATACACGGGAATCCGTGGCCGTGGGTCTTGTTGTACATCTCCTCGAAAGGCACCACGAACGACGCGATCTGTCCCTTTCCGGACTTGTCGAACCAGCAATCCTTCGGAGGATATATTCCCGTCTCACGGTTGGCGCCGCGCTCTGTGTTGTAAACCAGGTCGCGGTACATTGTGGTTCCGCATCCGTTGTGGCGGATGATGTCGATGTCGAATCCGCAGGAGATGGACTCAACAGGGCTGGACCATTCGGAAAGGAATATCCTGTCCGGATAGTTCGCGGCAGTCCAGGAGAATATCTCGTTCCAGAGCCTGCGGACTCCATTGCACTCCTTGTCATCCCCCTTGACCAGAGACCAGGCGAGATCGCAGCGGAATCCGTCCACCCCCTTGTCAAACCAGAACGCAATGATGTTCTTGAGTTCCTGTCTGACCATCCTCGGACCCAGAGCGTCGTAGGACTGCTCCCAAGGCTTGGACGGATCAGGTGACAGATAGCCGTAGTTCAAGGCCGGCTGGACATCGTAGTAGTTCTTCATATACATCTTTCCGCGAGGATATTCCTTGGTGACCCATTTCTTCTTCTCGGACTTGCGCACATCGGCCTTGGAGGCATCCGTCCAGAGATAGTAGTCGGCGTAGTGTCCGTTCCTGTCCCCATTGGCGGACTCGACAAACCAAGGATGCTTGTCCGAGGTGTGGCCGGCCACAAGATCCAGACAGACCTTCAGTCCTTTGGAATGAGCCTCGTCAATGAGCCTCACCAGATCGGAGTTCGTCCCGAAACGAGGGTCTATCTTATAGTAGTCGGTGATGTCATAGCCACCGTCCTCGAACTCGCTGCAGAACACCGGGCTGATCCAGATCGTGTTGAATCCCAGATCCTTGACATAATCCAGTTTCGTGCGTATTCCCTCAAGGTCACCGTAGCCGTCACCGTCGCTGTCCTTGAAGGAGGACGGATAGATGTGGTAGATCGCCGCAGAATCAAGCCACTGAGGATAAGTCTGGATGGAAAGATTCCCGTCCAGACCGAGGCCTTCCCAGTCATTGCAGGTTCCTCCGCGCACTCCCATCGAGATCAGTTTCTTGACAAGCTCGCCATTTCCGACAGGGATTCCGTAGCACTCGACCTGGATTCCTTTGGAATGGCAGTAATCCACAAGTTCCTGTGTCACATTTGTGGATTTCGGTCTGATCACCAGATTCTTGACTTTGGCGGCGCAAGTGTCGATCATCTCCTTGGTGAACCTGCCCTTCATAAACTCCAGCGGAGCGTCTGTCATCGTCGATGCCGTAAGAATATTATCCCACTTGAAGGATGTCAGCACATAGTTCCCGTCGAATCCGAAGTCGTGAAGAGCCTTGATTGTCTTTCTGATGCCTTCGCCCTCAACCCACTTGAGCTCCACGTACGGAGTGAATCCGCCAAGCTTGCAGGCCTCAAGATAGGTCTCGAACGTAGGGATCCTGAGCGTCTCCTTGTACTTATCGTTCCAGCCGTACCCTCCGTCAATCCACAGTTCCTGCAACTCCTCCATCGTGTACTTCCAAAGAGTGTCGGTCCCGTTAGTGGTACGGTCGAGCTTGCTGTCGTGCATACAGACCAGGACACCGTCCTTGGTCATACTCACGTCAGTCTCCATCCCTTTATAAACCGGGATCTTTGCCGCCTCGAAGAACGAGAGCGAGGTGTTCTCCGGAAATTTGTTAGAAAGTCCCCTGTGAGCCTGAAGGATAAAATCCTGGGCGTTAAGCAAGCCCGCGCCAAACACCAGGGCCGCCGCTGTGATGATTCCACGCTCAAAAATATTCATCGCTATTGATTTTTTAGAGTGATGACCGCAGCCCAGCCACCGCCAGGGGCCATCTTGATTTTCATTTTTCTGTCCGAAGGCACATCCATCGTCACCTTCTTGTAGTCGGAAGCTATCCTGTGGGCGTTGACACCGTCACGGAAAACCGTCATTGAATATTCCCCCTCAGGCAGGAACCCAAGGTCAATTTCCATCTCGTGGCCGTCCCAGCCGGCCATCGCCCCGACATACCAGGTATCAGCCTTGCGTCTTGCCATAACCACATATTCAGCCACTTTTCCGTCCAAAGCGACGGTCTCGTCCCAGACGGTAGGGATAGCGGCGATGAAATCGGTGCACTCCTGCTCGGCCATATAGTTGGTCGGAGAGTCGCACATCATATTCAGAGGAGACTCAAAGACAACATATTCTGCGAGTTGGCGGCAGCGTGTGCCTTGGCTCATCGGCTCTGTGCGGATCGGTTTGTAGTTCTTCTTGGTGGCGTTCCGCATCGCTCCCTGGGTGTAGTCCATCGGGCCGGCCAGCATCCTGATGAACGGGATCGTCACATCGTAGGTAACCTGATTGACCGAAGGATCGCTCCATTTCATCTGCTCCAGACCGTGGACGCCCTCGAAATTGACCACGTTCGGATAGGTTCGCTGAAGTCCTGTCGGCTTGTAGGCCCCGTGGAAGTTCATCAGAAGATGGTACTTGGCGCACATCTCGGCGGCCCTCCTGTACCAATCCACCATAGGCTGGTCGTCACGGTTCATAAAGTCCACCTTGAATCCCTTGATCCCCATCTCGGAGAAACGGCGGCAGACGTTCTCCATATCCTTCGCGAAAGGCCAGTAGCCAGCCCAAAGGATTATGCCGACTCCTCTCTCCTTGCCGTATGCGACAAGTTCCTCAAGATCAATCTCCGGGACAACTTGATTCAGGTCGTTGGCGTACTTGACCGCCCAGCCTTCATCGAGGATGACAAATTCAATGTGATTGGCGGCCGCGAAGTCGATGTAATACTTGTAGGTGTCGTTGTTGACTCCGGCCTCGAAGTCCACGCCTTTGATGTTCCAGGCGTTCCACCAGTCCCAGGCCACCTTGCCGGGACGCACCCAGGACCAGTCAGTGTCGGAGGCAGGGGTGGCGAGTTTCCAGACAATGTCCGAATCGGTCAGCTCTTTGTCGGACGACGAGACGGCCATAACCCTCCAAGGAAACTTTTCAAAAGGCTGGCATTCAGCGATATAATCCTTCCTCGAATCTATCTTTTCCTGCACCATATTGTGCCCGCCGATCTCGGTCTTGTCCGGCACACGGGCGAAATACCCGCTCAATGTCTCCCCTGTGCCCTTCTTATAGTTGTAAAGGAACATTCCCGGGTAGTTCATCAGATCCGCCTCGGTGATCACAACCTTCTTGCCCTCAGGACATTCCACCAGAATCGGTGCGATGCTGTAACGCTCGTTCCACTCGGAAAGGAGCGAGTGAGTGTACGGGCACTGGAAGTCATTCTCCAGAATCTCATCCAACGACCCTTTCCATTTTTTATGAATATAAGGAATATACGCCATCCTGTCCTCCGGGAAGCGGAAGTCCGTCTGCTCGTCCTTCACGATGAAAGGCTTGTCGGACAAGGAGACAAACCTGTAGGCACAAGCGTCATCATAAGCCCTGAATATAACCTTGAAGCCACGATATTCAAGGGTCAACTCGTTGTAGTTCTCCCTTACCTCGGCCTTCTTGTAGGCCACGGCCTTCACGGTTCTGTCAACTGAACAGGTTCTCGCGCGTCTAAGTTTGGACTCCTGTCCGCCGTAAACGGTACCGTCCGTCAGAGACATCGACAGGCTGGAGTTCTCCAGCAGAAGGACATCATCGTGGGTCAGACAGTAACGGATTCCTCCGTCCGTGGAGATCTCAACCTTCATCCGCCCGTCAGGGGATTTCAGAGTGAAAGCCTTCGGGGCCGCGGACAAGCCTGTGGCCACCGAAAGCAGTGCTAAAAACAATAATATTCTCTTCATTCTAAAGTATAAATGTGCAGGTTACAGGATGGTGGCCCGAGATGAAATAGACCCCATAGTCGTGACCGTTGACAGTGATGAACTCCTGTGCCTCGGCTCCACGGTAGAAGATGTGGTAGATGTTGCCGCTGGCCTTGTTGTAGTCCGGATCGAATCCGTTGAAGCTGACAGCCCCGTCATAGTACTTGGCGTCCTCCCTTGCCGACCACATATACTCAACAAGCGGCTCAAGGTCAGTCTTCTCCCAAGTAAGATCCGGGCTTGGGAGCTGTCCCCTGAAATACGCCGCCGCCTGGCTTCCTCCGAATATGTAGCCCTTGGAAGTCGTGGAGAGCATCTCAAGGCTTCTGTAAGCGTCAACCGCATCGTTTCCGGTGCGTCCGGCGCTGAGCCTGAGTGAAAGCTCATCGATCCAGGAAGCGTGCTCAGGTACATAGCCGAGCGGGTACTCGTGCCGCCGATGTTCGCAAGGAGCTTGTCCTGAGAGCGGTAGGTGTAGGAGCCCTTGTACCCGACCTTCATCCACTTGAAGAGCTGACGGTCAAGGTTGATCCTGCCGGTGTATCTGGTCTGGCCGCTGTTCTTCACGATACCCTCGGTGTCGTTGTAGCCCAGGGACGCATAGTAGGAAGCCTCCTTGTTGCCTCCCGACAGAGACAGGTTGTAGTTCTGGTAGGCCGCAGTCCTCATTATAGCCCCGATCCAGTCGGTGCCCTGCCCGTAGGAAAGGGGATCCGGATAAGGATATTCGGAAGGAGCCGCGCCAGGCACCGCGTCCGTGTTGGATGACTGGAACAGAGCGATGTCATTCCTGTACTGGGCGAATTCGCTGGCGTTCATCAGATCCAGTTTCTTAGGCAGCTGGCTTATGCCGGCCTCGGCCTTGAACGTGATTCTCGGCTTGCTTCCCGTGGAGCCCTGCCGGGTCGTGACAATGATTACACCGTTGGAGCCTCTGGAACCATAAATGGCCGTGGACGAGGCGTCCTTGAGCACGGAGATGGACTCGATGTCGGCCGAGTTAAGGTCTCCAAGGTCAGAGACAGCGTCCATCACGCCGTCCACCACGATGAGAGGCTCGTTGGACGCGATGATCGAACGGGCTCCACGGATACGGATCGATGTGGCCGCTCCCGGCTCACCGGATGTGGTCATAATGTCCGTTCCGGCGATCCTTCCCTGAAGGGTCTGGTCAACGGAAAGAACAGGAGCATCCTTCACATCTGCCATCTTCACATTGGTCACCGAACCGGTCAGGTCCTGCTTGCGCACAGAGCCGTAGGCGATGGTCACGGCCTCGTTAAGTGTAAGGTTCTTGTCCGGGGACAGAGACACGGAGATGTTCCTGCGTTCCTTAGGGACGGAGACCTTCTTCGTCTCATATCCCATAAACTGGACCTCCAAAGAGCCTCCCTCGGACACATTGATTGAGAACTTGCCGTTGGCGTCGGTAGAGGTGCCGTTGGTCGTCCCCGGCACAAGCACGAACGCGCCTGGCAAAGGCTCCCCTCTCTCATCCACGACAGTACCCGTCACAGTGATCGTTCCCTGCTGCGTCTGGGCTTCAGCGAAGACCGGACACAACAAAGCCGCGGCCACGAAAATCAGAATCAGTCTAATCTTCATTATGAGTTATTATTGGTTAAAAGTAGGTATTAACTTTCCAAGATGGACAAGCCATCCAGACGACGGCTCCTATGTAGTCCGGAACCAACCGTTATGCAAAATTCGCCAATCGCAGCGGATTGCCCAATACTCGTGCGGTGAAATATAGACTGATTACAGAGGAATATTGACACTTATTCATTGATAGGTCATTATCTATCAACGAATATACACGTAGACCACCTATACGATTATATCGTTTAAAATATAGACCTTTAGAGAGCTATAGTAGCTATATTTTTGAGATTTCCGCCTCAAAAACCTCCTTTGGACACACTGCCGAGCGCTTCAATTTAGTCCGGTAGGTATAGACCGTGTTAGGGGAGCATTTAAGGAACTTGGCGATTTTTCCGCTCTCGGTTATCCCGATGCGGATGGCCGCAAGAATCCTGAGTTCCGTAGGCAGTGTCTTCTCCCCGCCAAGGTCAAAGCGGGCGTCCTCGGACAACAAAGCGTTGACCTTCTCGACAAAGTCCGGGTATATTCCAAGAAAGGTCTCGTCGAAGATGCGGTAATAGTTCTCGTACTCGTTGTACATAACCGACGGAGACCGCAAAGCCTTCATCACCGCTTCCAGGCCGTCCGACTTGGCGAGGGCTCTGATATCATTCCTCGTCTGGCCGATCTTGTCGATGTAGCGCACGGAAAGCTCCATATACCTGAACACGTAGCCGTTACGGATCTTGTTTGCATCCACGAGCCTTCTGTTCGTCTCCTCCATCTGATCCTTGTGCCGGACCTCCCGGCACAGAAGCGTCAGAATGATCACAAGCAGAACCATCACCAGACATATTCCGACAGCAAGCCATCTCGCTCTGGATCTGGTCACCCTCTGGACTGTGTCGGTTATGATGACGTTGGCTTTGCCTGAATCCCCAAGGCGTTTGCTGAAATTACCTGCGATCACATCCATCAGATTCTGGCTGATGTACTGCTCAGCCTTTCGGTAATGATGCTTGTCATACAGGATCAAAGCCAGCTCATAAAGAGACATATACGCCCTTTCCGCATTCTTGAAGTCATACGTCGCGCTGGTGACGAGCCAGTCAAAACGTCCCTTTTCATCCCCCATCCGCTCGTGGATCCTGGCAAGGTTATAGGCCACCGAGGCTTTCTCGTGCGGGTTGTCACTACTATTATAAAGGTTCTTCAGAATCGAGACCGCGGAAAGGGTGTCGCCGCTGTCCCTGCAAAGCTGCGCCTTCATTCTCCGGGCGTAGAAAGAGGTGGAGTCTATCGCCAACGACCTCGTCCTGGCCGAACGAAGCCGCTCACGATAACGCTCCTTCTCATCATCAGAGACATCGGAGGCAAGCATCTCGGCACAGAGTACAGCCTCGCACTGTAGATAGTCCTTGAGAAGTTCCGTTCCCTTGACCGAAGATGTGTCAAGGCCGTTGAACACGGACGCCGCAAGATCCTCCTCGTTACGGACAAGCAGGATCCGCACCTTCTGAAGCCTGGCCAAAAATCTCTGGGAGTCATCCGAGGCATATTTTTCCATAAGCCCCTGATACCTCGACGAAGAATCCTGACTATAATGATAGTAGCCGGAGAACAGCCTTCTGGCGCACTCCCATCTGACCGAATCAGTCGAAGCCTGTTCCAATCCCTGACGGATGATATTCATTGAACTTTCCAGGCTGTCCCGGTAATATTTCTGGTCGGCGATGACCTTGTCAAGCTTCTTCAGTCCGCCTACGTTCCCCGAGCAGGAGGCCACGGCAAGGGCGACGGCGCAGACGACCACACACAGATGTCTCATTCCCACTATATTTTCCTCAAAAATAGTCATATTCTTTTTCACGCGAAAGCTCTCCTCCGGATGCGGGGACAGACCACTCTCTGAATATTGCAGGATTGAACATTTTTTACTACTTTTGCGGACTATTATTAGATAATAACAAAAACTTTATAGAAATGGCAAAGCAAAATGCAATTTTGAAAGAGAAAGAGCAGGAGCGTCAGGAGAAAGTCATTGAGACAGTGTCCAAGACCGACCAGTTCTTCCGTGAGAACAAAAAGACAATCTACGGCATTCTTATCGCCCTGGTGGTGATTGCCCTGATTCTGGTGGCATACCAGAAATTCTATGCGCAGCCTAAGAGCGACGAGGCCACGGCGCAGATGTTCCCGGCAGAGTCCAACTTCCGCAACGGGGAGTTCGAGCTGGCTCTCAACGGAGACGGGAATGTCCTTGGATTCTCCCAGATCATCAAGGATTTCGGAGCAAAGGGAGGAAAGGATGTCTATTATTATGCGGGTGTCTGCGAACTCCAGCTTGGAAACTATCAGGAGGCCATCAATTACCTTAAGAAGTACAATGGAAAGGAAGCCCTCCTGAACGCACGCGCCCAGGGTTGCATAGGTGACGCCTATGTGGGCTTGGAAAAATACAGCGAGGCTCTCGGATATTTCGAGAAAGCCGCCGCTGCGGCTGACAATGTGTTCGCCGCCGGTTATCTTCTCAAGGCCGGCGTGACCTGCGAGGAACTCGGGGACAACGCCAAGGCACTCACCTTCTACAAGAAAATCAAGGATCAGTACCCACAGTCGGTCGAAGGCTATGACATCGACAAGTACATCACCCGCATCGAGAACCAGACCAAATAAGGACTATGGGAAGAGCGTTTGAATTCAGAAAGGAAAGGAAATTGAAGAGGTGGGGCCATATGGCCAAGACCTTCACAAAAATCGGAAAGGAAATCACCATTGCCGTGAAGCAGGGAGGTCCTGACGTGGTCGGCAACTCGAGGCTCAGGGCGCTGATGGCGGAGGCCAGAAGCGAGAATATGCCTAAGGACAATGTCGAGAAGGCCATCAAAAGAGCAATGGAGAAGAATCAGGGTGACTTCAAGGAGGTTGTTTTTGAAGGTTACGGCCCTCACGGAATCGCTTACCTCGTCGAGACTGCGACTGACAACAACACCCGTACCGTGGCCAATGTGAGAAGTTACTTCACCAAGTGCGGCGGTTCTCTGGGTACAAGCGGCAGCGTGAGCTTTATGTTCGACCACAAGTGCGTGTTCCGCATCAAGTTTCAGGAAGGCCTTGACATCGACGAGCTTCAGCTTGCCCTGTGCGATTGCGACGACGACCCTGAAGTTTTCATCGAGGAGCAGGAGGACAAGGACGAGAACATCACAAAGAACGTCGTGATCTACGGAGCCTACGAGTCCTACGGCGCGATTCAGAAGTACATCGAGGACAATGGCTACGAACTCGTGTCCGGAGGATTCGAGAGAATCCCTAACGTGGAGCTGAAGGATGTGACTCCGGAGCAGCGCGAAACCCTTGACAAGCTCACCGGCCTGCTTGAGGATGACGATGATGTCACCAATGTCTACAGCACGCTGAAACCGGAAGAGTAACAATTACACTGATGAATATTAGAAGAGGCTGACTGAAAGTGGTTTTAGTCAGCCTTTTCTTTTATCTTTTCATTACTCATCAGAGTGGTTTGGGCGCAAGTGATGATAATTTAAATTCAAAAAGGCATATTTCACCACAAGAAACAAAAATTTACGGTTTTATGGGCAGGAATTTTGATTGAAAGAGGGATTCTTGATAAATTTGCGATTCTGAAAATTTGATTAACACACAATAAATATGAGCATCCAGCAGGATAACATCAAGAAACTGGTCGAGCGAAGAGCCGCGGCCAGGATGGGCGGAGGCCAGAAAAGAATCGACGCCCAGCACGAGAAAGGCAAGTTGACGGCGAGGGAACGTCTCGCACTGCTGCTTGACGAAGGAAGCTTCGAGGAATTCGATATGTTTGTCCGCCACCGCTGCACGAATTTCGGAATGGAAAGGCAACACTTCGACGGAGACGGCGTTGTCACCGGACAGGGTACGATCGGCGGTCGTCTTGTCTATGTGGCGGCACAGGATTTCACCGTCTCGGGAGGTTCTCTCTCAAAGACAATGGCGGAGAAAATCTGCAAGGCGATGGATCTGGCCACACGCAACGGAGCCCCGTTCATCTGCCTCAACGACTCCGGCGGAGCGAGAATCCAAGAGGGAGTTGACGCACTGGCGGGCTACGGCGAAATATTCGAAAGGAATATCCTCGCGTCCGGAGTGGTTCCGCAGATTTCAGGAATATTCGGTCCTTGCGCCGGAGGGGCTGTTTACTCCCCAGCCCTCACGGACTTCACGGTGATGGTCAAGAACACATCCTATATGTTCCTCACCGGGCCGGCGGTCGTGAAGAGCGTCCTCGGAGAGGTGGTGACGCAGGAGGAGCTCGGAGGAGCCAGCGTGCACGCCTCAAAGAGCGGTGTGGCTCACTTCGCGGCCGAGAACGAGCGGGAAGGCATCGACACGATCAAGGAACTCCTCGGCTACATTCCTCAAAACAATATGGAAGAGGCGCCGAGAGTCCCGACCGACGACCCTGTCGGCAGGGTTGACGACTCCCTCAACGAAATCATTCCCGACAACCCGAACCAGGCCTACGATATGTACAAGGTCATAGGCAGCATTGTGGATGACGGAAAGTTCTTTGAAATCCATAAGGAATTCGCCAAGAACATCATCGTGGGATTCGCCCGCTTCAACGGAAGGAGCGTCGGCATCGTGGCCAACCAGCCGAAGATGCTGGCCGGCGTGCTGGACATCAACGCATCCCGCAAGGGTGCCCGTTTCGTGCGCTTCTGCGACGCCTTCAACATCCCTATCGTCTCTCTGGTCGATGTTCCGGGATTCCTCCCGGGAACCCAGCAGGAGTACGGAGCGGTCATCACCAATGGCGCCAAACTGCTCTACGCCTACGGCGAGGCCACAGTTCCGAAAGTCACGGTAGAGCTGCGCAAGAGCTACGGCGGTTCCTACATCGTGATGAGCAGCAAGCATCTGCGCGCCGACCTCGTCTATGCCTGGCCGTCCGCCCAGATCGCCGTGATGGGAGCCGATGGAGCAGTCAACGTACTCTACGCCAAGGACATCAAGGCCGTCGAAGACCCCGCCGAGCAGAAAAAGATCCGAGCCGCCAAAAAAGAGGAGTACGAAGAACTCTTCAACAACCCTTACCAGGCCGCCGAGAAAGGCTACATCGACGATGTCATTGAACCACGCAACACCCGTTTCCGCATCATAAGAGCCCTTGAGCAACTTGCGGGGAAAAAGCAGGGGATGCCTGCAAAGAAACACGACAATCTTCCTCTGTAGCCTATGAAGAGATTTGGACAAATACTGTTGTCAGCGGTCCTCCTTTTCCCAGGGTTGACAATATGCGCCCAGAACCTTACGGACCTGCGGATTGGAGAGGTTCTCGTTGAGAACACGGACGGACTGACGGACGGCTACGGGCAGCGCAACGGCTGGATAGAGATTTTCAACAGCTCCTACGGAACCGTGAAGTTCGCCGGCTGCTACCTGTCCGACGACAAGGACAACCTGCGGAAGTATCATATTCCCGCATCAGATGCGACAACCACCTTGGGGCCGCGCCAGAGCGTCGTCTTCTATGCAAGCGGTGACTCCTCACTTGGAACCTATTACACCAATTTCAAGCTGCGCAAAGGTTCCACTGTCTATCTCATCAGCAACGACGGACGCACCATCATCGACACGATCGACATTCCGGCCGACCTTCCGGCTGACTGTTCCGTGGTAAAGATGCCGACCGGAGTGAAGATGATGGATTTCGAGACCGGAATCTCCCATAGACCCACTCCTGGCTCGTACAACGGCGATGTGGACGCAAAGACCAACAATCAGATAATGAAAGAGAAAGATCCTCACGGATGGGTCCTTACCCTGATTTCCGTCTCGGTTGTGTTCATTGCGCTGACCATTCTGGCGTTCATCTTCGGCTGGATCGGCAACGCCAACAGGAAAGCGGCCGCCCCGAAACCTGCGAAGCATTCAAAAAAGAACGGGAATATGACTCCGGAGGTCGCTGCCGCAATCTCCATAGCGCTCTCCCGGGAATTCGGTGGGGAGGTCTATGCCGCCATCGCTATGGCGCTTGACGACTGCCTCGGAGGAGGCGGAGTCCACGACGAGGAAAGTTTCGTAATCACGATCCGCCCGTCAGGGACAGGAGGCTGGAACAACAGTATACAGAATTTCAGGCAATCACCAAGATAGTGATGATGAAAAAATAAGTTGGTAAGTTTTTGTGAAGGATCTTTGCGGAGCAATTTGTTTGTGAAGAAGGAGTGTGCCGGTGGCACACGACTGATGAACAAATAAA
>CAVCPY010000058.1:0-8566 GCA_963604245.1 Eggerthellaceae bacterium | reverse complement strand
TCGAAAATTCCGCATAATAAAATGCGGGAACCATTTTTAAACAGCTTCTTACGACTGGATCGGGTCGAGAATGGAGCGGCGGTAGAGGACGGTCTGGTAGAGGGAGCGGTAGATGAGATGGGAGTAGTAGGCGGCGAAGAGAAGATGGGCGGCGGCCAGGCCGGTAGGACGCAGCAGGAATATTCCTGAAAACCAGACCGCGAAGAAGGCCAGCACGCAGCCGATGTTGGAGTTCCTCATTGCTTTGGTTGCGGTGGCTCCGGTGTAGATGCCGTCCCAGGTGAAGGCTGGGCAGCCGACCAGAGGAGTGACCAGCAGCCACGGAATGAATGCCTTGGCGGCCTGGACCACGGATGAGTCGGATGTCATCAGGCGGAGAATCGGGGCTCCGGCCACGGCATAGATTCCTATGAAGACAATGCCAAGGCCCATACTCCAGGCGAAGGTGTATTTCACCGTCCTTCTGACCAGAAGCGAATTGCGCATACCTACGTATTTCCCGGTCAAAGCCTCGCCGGCGAAAGCGAAACCGTCTGTGAAGTAAGAGAACATCAGCAGAAGTTTCAGCATTATGGAGCAGGAAGCCAGGAGCACATCCCCGAAACGTGCTGAGATCGAAGTGAAAGCAAGATAGACTATTATGAGGCAGACCGAACGGACGAACAGGTCGCGGTTGACGGAAAAGAACCTGGCGATTTTGCTTCCCGTGAACTCGGCCTTGAGGTCTGCTGTCCGCAATCCTCTGATGATGTTCCTGAATTTCAGAGCGACACGGCTTGAAGCGAAAAGGAGGCCTGAGTACTGTGCCACGACCGTACCCAAGGCGATTCCCTTGAAACCGAGGCCGTCAAAGCCTGTCCCCGGGATTCCGGAAGCGAGAATTATGCTGAACAGGACGTTGCCTCCGTTGACGATCACATCGGCGAGCATTGAGCTGAACGTGTCCTGCATCCCTATGAACCACCCACGGAAAGCCATCAGGCTGAGTGTGGCGGGAGCGGCCCAGATGCGGATGTGGAAATACTCAAGGGCAAGCGAGCGGACTTCATCGGAGCAGCCGACGAAGAGGAAAATCAGTTTCTGGAACGGCCATTGGATCAGAATCAAGGCAAATGCTATGACCAGAGCCAGAACCACTCCTCTGGCCAGGTTGCCGGCGCAGTCTCTCCAGTCCTGCCTTCCGAATGCCTGGGCGGTCATTCCGCCGGTCCCGGCGCGCAGGAAACCGAAGTTCCAGTAAAGCAGGTCGAACATCAGCGAACCGACAGAGACTCCACCTATCAGCGCGGCGGCCGAAGCGTTCAGGTGTCCGGCCACCGCGATGTCCACCATCCCGACAAGGGGCACGGTAAGATTGGCCAGGATGCTCGGCAGGGCCAGCCGCAGCATTTCCTTGTTCATCGCGTTCATGCGGCAAAGGTAGCCATAATGCGGAAATATTCATTACCTTTGAGACCGGATATTCAAAAAGACGGTTATGTCGGAAAACACTTCGGTAGAAAGGATAAAGGAGATAAAGGGGCGGCAGGAACGCTTCTTCAGAAGCGGAGCCACGCTTGAAGTGAAATGGCGGCTGGAGCGGCTCGGGGCGTTCGAGGCGGCTGTCCGCAAATGGGAAAGGCCTTTGTGTGAAGCGCTTTGGGCAGACCTTCACAAGTCTTACGAGGAGGCGTACCTGACAGAGGTAAGCATTCTGCTCGGCGAGATACGCAGCCATATACATAACTTACGGAAGTGGAGTCGCCCGCAGAGGGTGTCCACTCCGTTGAAAATGTTCCCTTCCCGCAGCCGGATTGTCAGTGAGCCGCTCGGAACGGCACTGATCATCGCTCCGTGGAACTACCCTGTGCAGCTGCTGCTTACACCGCTTGTCGGAGCTATCTCCTCAGGCTGCACGGCGGTTCTGAAGCCCTCGCCGTACGTGCCTAATGTCTCCAAAGTCACTCGGCAATTGATTGAGGACACTTTCGATGATGAACAAGTCGCCGTCATCCAAGGAAACCGCGAGGTCAATTCTGCCCTTCTGGAGGAACGTTGGGACATCATATTCTTCACCGGAAGCCCCGCGCTCGGAAGGATAGTGATGGAGGCTGCGGCGAAGAACCTTACGCCAGTCGTGCTGGAACTCGGGGGAAAGAGTCCGTGCATCGTGGACAGGGACGCAGACATCAAGGTCGCCGCGAAACGCATCGCCTGGGGCAAGAGCCTGAACGCCGGCCAGACCTGCATCGCTCCGGACTACCTGATGCTTCACGCAGACATAAAGGATGGGTTCCTTAAGGAACTGGAATCCAACTTCAAAGAGCTTCTCGGGAATGATTCCCGGCGGACGGATCACTTTGTGCGCATCGTGAACGACAAGGCTTTCGACCGCCTTGAAGGTTATCTGAAAGACGGACGGGTCGCTTTCGGTGGCCACACGGAGAGAGGCGACAGATATTTCGGGCCGACGGTTCTGGACGGAGTATCTCCGGACGCTCCGGTGATGAGGGAAGAGATTTTCGGTCCGGTCTTCCCGGTGCTGACCTTCGGGAATCTCGGTGAGGTCATCTCGTTCGTCACGTCAAGGGAGAAACCTCTGGCCTTGTACTATTTCGGAAGCCAAGGGGATTACGTGCTTCGCCACACGTCATCCGGCGGGGCCTGCATCAACGACACGATAATGCACATCGCTAACGGGAGACTGCCTTTCGGCGGTGTCGGGAACTCGGGTCTGGGCTGTTACCACGGCAAACGCAGTTTCGACGCCTTCTCGCACTACCGTTCGGTTGTAACCACCCCGACTTGGCTTGACCTGCCGTTCAGGTATATGCCGTACAGGTTCTTCAAAGTGGCGAAGCGGCTGTTGTAGGGCTGTCAGATGACAACCCTGCCTACCTGATTCCGTATTTCCTCAGGATCTTCAGGATAGGCTTCCTGATGGACTCGGCCCAAAGGGTGTAACCGTAATCCGACGGATGAATTCCGTCCACGGAGGTCTCGTGGTCGGAGGCAGTGGCGCAGGTGGCCGTGACATAATAAACGTCCGGATATTTTTTGACGGCTATGTTCATAAGACTGTCAACCACTTCCATCCTGCGTCCCTCGTAAGTGTCGCTGCCGGTGTCGAAGTTGCGGCTCTCCCTGTAGATTGTCTTCTGGAAGATGAGCGGAATCCCCGGATGGGAGGCCTGGACTTTCTCGATGAAAGGGAACAGCCTCTCCTCGATTTGCTCCGGAGTAGGGTTGGAGAACGAGTCGAACACGAAAGCGTCCACCCGGGCCGCGCAGAACACATCGGCGAAATAACTCTGGAGCTTACAGTTGCCGCTGCATCCGAGACTGAGGAACTGTAGTCCTGTCATCCTTGAAAGCTGGTCAGGGTATGACATTCCGGCGCGGGAGATGCTGATTCCGTGCGTGAAGCTTGATCCGAATATTCCGATTCTGTGGCGGAAAGGATTCTCGATGGCCTCGATTACGGCGCCTTCGTTGACACCGATCCGGATGGATTCCTCCTCGCTGAGGATCGGAAGGTACATCAGGCACTCGTGCATAGTGCCGTCCAGATTGCCTATAAGCACACAGTTCTCGTCCGGTTTCCGGTCTTGTGTCACCGCAGAGGCGGCCCAGAGCCATTTCCCGTCCTTCTTTATGTAAAGGTCGTAGCCTCTTGCGGCGAGCCCTCCGGTGTTGTGCGGAAACCCTCTGTCAAGGTATTTTGTCTTGACCGTTATGGTCTTCGAGTCCGTCCTGAACGCCACCGCGAGACCGGCCGACATCCTGACCTGTTTGTTCTCTCCGGCGGTGAAGCCCTTGAATCTCACAGTGTCAACCCTGTGGTAAGGGTTCGGGGTGTCGGTCATAAGCTTGCCGACCATCGTGAGGTCCGACGCTTCAGTGAACTTGTACTTCACCGGACTCTTCTGTGCGGACACTGTCACCGCGCATAGCGACAACATCAAGATTGCGAGTGCTTTTTTCATATTTCTTCGATGATTATTGATTTACAATTATTCAGTAGGTCTAGAGGAGTGCGGGAGATCGCGTCTGACGATCACGGCGCAGAAGACAAGGATCAGGCCGGTGTTCGCCGTAATGGCGGCCAAGGCTCTTAGATGTGAGTTGGCGAGAGACATTCCGATGAACAGGAACAGGGCAAGGCCGGTGTACAAGGCGATGTCCTTAAGAGGGTACTTGATAGGGTACTTCTTCTGACCGACAATGTAGGACAGAACCATAGCCACACCGTAGCCGGCGAAACCGGCCCAGGCGCAGGCCATATAGCTGAACCTCGGGATGAACAGGATGTTGACGCCGAACAGCACAAGGCAGCCGATTCCTGAGAACAGCGCTCCCCAGAGGGTTCTGTCGGTCAGCTTGTACCAGAACGACAGGTTGAAATAGACCCCCATCATGATTTCCGCGGCCATCACCACCGGCACGACCTTGAGGCCCTCCCGGTAGCTCGGCCCTATGATGTGCTTCAGAATGTTCATATACCCTATGACGCACAGGAATGCGAGAAGGGTGAATATGATGAAGTACTTCATCGCCTTGGCGTACATCTCCTTGCTGTTCCTGTCAGCCGCGCTGCCGAACACGAACGGCTCGTAGGCGTAGCGGAAGGCCTGGGTGATCATAGCCATAATCATCGCGATTTTTACGCTGGCTCCATAGATGCCGAGCGGTACGGACGAGCCTTCCCCGTAGATGAACGGGAAGATGATCTGCGAGCCGCTCTGGTTGAGGATTCCGGCTATTCCAAGCACAAGGATTGGCCAGCTGTAGCCGAGCATTCTTTTCAGTAGTCCGCCATCAAATCCGAACTTGAATCCGCGCAGTTCACTCCAGAAGAAAAGTGTGATGAACGCCGTGCAGAACAGGTTGATGTAGAACACGTAACCTACATCGAGGCCGCCATCGTAGATTCCGAACGGATTCAAACCTGTCTTGGGCAGAATCACAAAGTATGCGAGGTTCAGGAATATGTTCAGTCCGATGAAGAGCAGCTTCAGCGCGGCGAACTTCAGCGCCCTCCGCTTGAGCCTCAGGTACGAGAACGGAATGCATTGGAAAGCGTCGATGGCCACCGTCGCGGCCATCGCCAGGACGTAGGATGGGTGGGCGGTGTAGCCAAGAGCCGAGGAGACGGGCCTTATGAAAAGCGCCACAAGCCCGGCGAACAGCAAGGAGGTGGTCAGAACGGAGGTCAGGACCGTGGAATATACCTTGTCCGGGTTCTCGCCCTCCTTGTTGGAGAAGCGGAAGAACGTGGTCTCCATCCCGTAGGTCAGAATCACCAGCAGCAGGGCCGTGTAGGCGTACAGGTTCGTCACGACACCGTAGCCGCCGCTTGAGGAGACGATGACGTGGGTGTAGAGCGGGACAAGGAGGTAGTTCAGAAACCTCCCTATGATGCTGCTGAGGCCGTAGACCGCCGTGTCCTTGGCCAATGACTTGAGATTTGTCATATGATTATGTGTAGTTGTTCCACACTTCTAAAGCTATGCGGCTTCAATGCCTTGGAAGTGAACGGCAAAATTATGAACATTTTTCGGTTTTGGAAACCGTTATGCAAATAAAACGGCTTCCTTAAGCGTTATTTCTGTAATTGAACTATCTTTGCAAGGCGAAAAGTTATGGGTCTGTATTCATTCTATAGAATCTCCAAGCCTTCGAAGGAGCGATTGCCTTCGGACAAGGCCGAGGTGGAGTACAAACGTCTGCGAAGCCGCACATTCTGGGGGGTTACGGGCGCTTACGCTCTCTACTACGTCTGCAGGATGGCTATGGGTGTGGTGAAGCAGCCGCTGATTGACGGCGGGATATTCACTGCCGCCCAGCTCGGAATCATAGGCTCGGCTTTTTATTTCGTCTATGCTTTCGGCAAGTTCGCCAACGGTTTCATCGCCGACTACTGCAATGTGCGCCGCTTTATGGCGACGGGGATCCAGATCTCCACAGTGGTCAATCTGTTGATGGGAGTGCTCGGCCTGATCCAGGGGTGGACGGGAACTTCGGCTACGCTGCTGTTTGTTATGTTCGTCATCGTCTGGGGTGTCAACGGCTTCTGTCAGTCGATGGGCGCACCTCCGGGGGTCATCAGCCTTTCCCGCTGGTTTCCTCTTGACAGGCGCGGCACCTACTATAGCATCCTCAGCGCCACTCCGTATCTTGGCAAGTCCTTGTCCGTGTTCGCTTTAGGTCTCGTGGTAGGCTGGCTGGGATGGGAGTACGGCTTCATCTTCTCCGCCTTGGCCGGAGTGGCCGGTTCGGCGATGATTCTGCTGATGGTCTCCGACACTCCCGAAAGCCAGGGGCTTCCCTCTGTTCAGGAACTGACCGGAGAAAAGGCCCGCAAGTCGGACTCGATGCCGACAAAGGAACTCCAGATGGGGGTGCTGCGTCATCCCGGAATCTGGATAATCGCCCTTTCGAGCGCCTTTGTGTACATCACCCAGCACGCCGTCAGCGAGTGGGGTGTGCTGTTCCTGCAGAAAGGCAAAGGCTTCACCCTAGTCGGGGCCACCCAGGTCATAGCGTTCTCAGAGGCTTTCGGGATAGCCGGAACCGTGCTTGCCGGCTGGCTGTCCGACCGGGTTTTCAAGGGGAACCGCTTCATTCCCGTGCTGTCTTTCGGGTTGCTTTGCCTTCTGTCGCTCGGGGCCTTCCTCTTCACCGGCGGAGGATATTCATTGAACATCATCTATGTGTCGGTCTTCAGTCTTGCGATCGGTGTGGTCTATTGCACTGTTGCCGGTCTTATGGCTCTTGACATCGTGCCGCGCAAAGCCACCGGAGCTGCTCTTGGAATGGTAGGTCTGGCCAGTTACATCGCCGCCGGAGTACAGAACATCGTCAGCGGTGTTATGATAGGCGGGAACGGATTCAATTTCGTCCCTGTCTCGGTCTTCTGGGTAGCCGCCTGTCTCCTGAGCTTCCTCATTCCGGTTCTCTGCTGGAAGTGGCTTAGGAGGCGGTAGATGAACTTGAGCGCGGGAAAAGCCGCCACGATCACAGCAATTTGAGGGCCGTAGTCGGCAGGCTCGGGCGACACCTTCCTCAAGGTGTGGTCGATTTTCGCATCCGAGATGCTGCTGTTCTCTATGGTCTTGGAATAGAACTCCTCGAAGCCCTTCTCCACCTCGGAGAGCCGATGAACCACCTGATTTTGGAAATGTCAGGTCAGACTCTGACCACACGCCAATGCGGCCCGAAGCGTTCGAACGCCGCTTTGTCAAGCATCTCCCGGTCATCCGGGTGGGCGATGCCGATCAGGAGCTTGGCGCGTTCCTGAAGCGATTTGCCGTACAGGTTCACGGCACCATATTCAGTGACTATCCAATGCGCGTCTGCGCGAGGGGTGACTACTCCGGCGCCGGGGTTCAGCATCGGGACAATCTTCGCCTTGCCTTTGTTGGTGCGTGAGGCGAACGCCGTCATCGACACTCCGCCGTCTGACATCGAGGCTCCTCTGACGAAGTCAAGCTGCCCTCCGGTGCCTGAGAATATCCTCGTTCCGATCGAGTCGGCGCAGATTTGTCCGGTCAGGTCGACCTCGGTGGCCGAGTTGATGGCCATCATCTTCGGGTTCTGACGGATAACCCAAGGGTCGTTGACATACTTGATGTCCTTCATCAGCACGTCCGGATTGTGGTCGATGAATGAATAAACCTCTTCAGACCCCAGAAGGAACGACGCGACAATCTTGCCCTTGTCAATCTTCTTGTCGGCACCGTTCACGACACCTTTCTTTATGAGACCGAGAACTCCGTCGGCGAACATCTCGGTGTGTACTCCAAGATTTTTGTGGTCAACAAGTTCGGCGGCAAGCGCGTTAGGCAGAGCACCGATTCCCATCTGGATGCAGGCCCCGTCGGGGACCAGTTCGGAACAGTTCTTCCCGATCTGCACTTCAGTGGGGGTAGGCTGTGCGAAGTCCTTTGTGAGCAGCGGGGTGTCATCCCTTACAAGATAGTCGAAGGACTCCAGCGGGACGAGATCTCCGTAGGCGAACGGTACGTGCCGATTCACCACGGCGATCTTGACGCGGGCTGTCTCCACCGCCGCCAGCGAACAGTCCACCGAGGTTCCCAGCGACACCATCCCGTTCTCGTCCGGAGTTGAAACCTGCACCATAGCGGCTCCCAATCTGATTGCTCCGCTGCGGTAAAGTTTCTGGGATTCCCCAAGATGCACCGGCACGTAGTCTGCGTACCCGGAGTTCACGTCCGGACGCACGTTCGACCCGATGAAGAACCCCTGCTCAAAAAAGATTCCTGAATATTTGGGATCCGAATACGGGGCCGGCCCTTCGGTGTGGAAGTGATGGAAATGAAGATCCTCCACCTCCCCGGCGTCAGCTCTCCGGGCAAGAGCGTCAACAAGGATGAGCGGCACGCTCGCCACGCTGCTTAAATGAATATGCTCGCCCGATTTGATGGCTTTCACCGCCTCGTCGGCGGAAACGTAGTGGTATTCTTTCATTTCTATGTTGATAAGAAGCTGTTTGAAAATAATTCCTCTTTTTTCTTACGCGGCCTTTCCGGCCATTCTCATCTTTCTTATCGGTCACGTAGCCACT
>CAVCPY010000057.1:0-6280 GCA_963604245.1 Eggerthellaceae bacterium | reverse complement strand
ACTACGCCACCGTCGCCTCCGTCATACAGACGGCGGTCAAGAACGGGCAGAACCCCTTCGAGGTCCTTCGGGTCATTGCAACCCTTGCCGGAGCGTAGTATCATCGTTTGAATCATCTTTATCGTGAGGTTATGGCCGGTTGGCTATGGCTTGGGCACCTGAGTAGTTACTGTAGAAGATTCAGATATAAATACTTTGTATCATATGGATTTGGATCATTGCTTCTTGCATAAGGCCTGCGAAGGGTTCGTGAGCCACGCAATCCTATGTATAAAGATGTCAATCTCTGTTGTCCGTCAAGAACGATATGTAAATCATTGCTCTTAATCTGGGAAACATTGATTTTTTCGTTATGAGACTTTCTGACATCATAGTTTTCAATGAACTTATAGAGCTGAAAGTTCAATTTGCCTGAGCCGGATTCGGAATCCGTATTGTCGGTTTCAATATCAGACGTTTTGAGGCTCCAGAAAAGGAATGATCCGATAGGATATCCACGCATCAAAGAATCAAATAGCTGTTCTATCTTCTTCTCCTTTGGATTTTGAAGCCAAACATAACTACGCTGAATATCAGGCACAAAGAAACTATCATTCAGTTGGTCTATCACCTGACGAATTGTATATTCATTGAACTTTCCCATGAGGCGAAATCAGTTAACTTTAGCAAAGATACACTATTTTGTTCAAATGTTGGGAGTTACGACAATCTGGTTAGCCAATGGATTGAGTTAAAGCGGTGTCGGTCACGAGGCTATCGCTATGCGAAACCTCGTCACCGACCCTACAACTTCGCTCCAGGCGGGCAAGACTCTTGACATCCTCCGCTTCGCTGCGGAAATCAAGAGACTTGCTTTCCGCCTTCCGCACTGCCTCGGCCGTATTCACGGCCTGCGGCATTCCAGCGCGAGCATCAAAGCACTATGGAGCCTATGTGCAGTGCGTATGAAGACAATAAGGTGCGCTGCGGTCATTGCCCTTTGCCGCGCAGCCGCCAATCACCTTGCGCGGTTCAAAAGACTCCTCTATGTCGGCAGAGCCGCCACAGAAGAGCCCAAGGTCGCTGAGGCGGCCAATAAATGAAAATCGGTATGCAGTCAGCAGCCGGCCGCTCCGGCGTCCGTCAGCTCACTCCACGTGGACTTCACTGCCAACCTCGGTCATGTCTCGATGGATGAGGCTTTCACGCAACATTCCAGTATGGCGCGGTCGGCGTACTCCGGGAAGTTGAGGCGATACTCCGGGAGTTTGAACCAGCGTTTCGCCGTACTGGACTTGATGAAGCCGGTCATCATCTTGAGCAGATATAACAGGTTGCCGCTATACTCAGCGTCGTTGATGGCGTCTGTTTTCGTGAGTCCATCCCAGCGGGTGCAGAAAACACGTGACTGAGAAGCTGTTTAAAAATGGTTCCCGCATTTTATTATGCGGAATTTTCGAGTAGTTACGTGACCGATGACAAAGATGAAAATGGCCGGAAAGGCCGCATAAGACAAAAGAGGAATTTTTTTTAAACAGCTTCTGATAGACGTTGCAATTGTCAGAGAAGAGCAGGCCTCCGTTGGTAAGGGTGCCATCTTCCATAACAAGCCCCAGGACTCAGGGTATTTATCGTCCCATTGAAGGCGGGTTCTCTCGTGGTATTCGTTCGCAAGCATCTTGAAACTGTGCTTGGACATCTTCTCTTGGGAAGGAAGGGCATCCCAGCTGCGGTTCGTCCCTTTGAGCACCAGATTTAGAAGTTGGCGAGACGTGGCTTGTTTGCTTTCGTTTCCGGAGCGAACATAAGCCTGACGGGATCCATCCAGAAAGAGGTAATAAGGCGTGAACTGTCAGGGGCTTAACCATCAGTTCCATTTTGCGGATTTGTTGAACGTCCGGCATAAGCCTTATCTAACGGGTAGCATCGTCCGGTTGAACGTCTCTCTTCCCAAGAGCCGGAATCTCGTCAATATCCAGAAGACCCTTTATCGGATGTCTGTCGCTGTTTTTCGCTCCGAGCTTTATGAGTTTGCCGGAGGTATTTATGATGCTCTGCCCCTTGACATCAAGTTTCTTCAGTCCATCATCGTATTCGTCTGAAGCCTTCTTGAGAGCTTTGCCCACGGCCTCATATTTCTCCATAAACAGTCCCACGCGCTCAATCATCTCGTTGGCAAGCTCGTAAACCTTCTCGTGATTCTGGGCCTGCGCCACCTGTGTCCAGGTTAGGCTGACAATCTTGAGAGCACCGTACAGGCTCTGTTCGTCAGCGATATATACATTAGCATCAGCAGCCTTGCGCCAGAGGTCTGGTTCGGCATTCAGAGCCGTCCACAGCGCCCCCACATTAGGAACGAACATTATCACATAGCCGGCGGAGACTTTCGGAGCCTGAACATACCCGGAATAATCCTTTGCTGCCAGTTCCTTCACGTGCTTCCTGATACTCTCGATGTGAGCTTTCAGGAAGGTCTGCCTGTCAACTTCATTCTCGGCGTTGACATAATCAACGTAAGAAGTCAGAGATACCTTGGAGTCGATAATAACTTCACGCCTCTCGTCAAGGTGCAGAACGACATCCGGACGCATAATGCCACCGTCCTCATTCCTCACCGGTTTGCCGTCCTTGTCACGGATCACGGCCTGGGTATCGAAATGAACGCCTTTTGTGAGGCCCTGAGATGCCAGAAGTTCTTCGAGGATAGTTTCTCCCCAGTCTCCCTGCATCTTGCTTCCGTGCTTGAATGCAGCGGCAAGTTCATCTGCGCTCTTTCTGGCAGCATCACTGTGCTCCATCAGGCTCTGGATACGCTCACGCATCTCCCCGTTGCGTTCAGCCTGCTCCTTGTTGCCATCCTCCATAGCCTTCTTGAGTTCGGCGATATTCTCCTTTAGAGGATTGACAATCTGTCCGAGACTGGCATTGCTGTTCTCGGCAAATTCCTTCTGGCGGGCTTTCAGCATCTCCCCGGTATCAGCCTTGACTTGGGCTGACACTTTGGCCATCGTCTCATCGAAACGCTTCTGCAAAGCGTCCATTGCCTCTTTATGTGCAGCGTCGCGGGACGCGACATCCTCTGCATTCCGTTTCCGGAGGTCGGACTTGGTTTCCTCAAGCAGGCGTGCAGCTTCTTCTTTTGCTTGTCGCAGAGTCTCTGCCGCCTCATCCTTTACGACTTTTACGAGGCGATCTGTCTCAGTTTTGGATGCGTCCAGATTGGACTGCAATTCGCCTATGCGCGACTTGGCATATTCCAGCTCAGACTGCAAGCGTGTCTGTTCAATCTTATAAGCGGCTTCAGATTTAACGGCCACGGACTGTTCGGCAGCTGACACTCGGTTTTTCACTACGCTCCTTGCAATAAAGAAAGCGACAATGGAAGTGAGGACAAGTCCTCCCACAAAAGCAAAAAGTATCTCCATATCCGAAACAAATAAATCTCTGTATATCAATAGGTTTTTTTATCGCTTTTTGGTGTCGCTCTGGTGTCATCCTTCAGCTGTGCCACCGGCACACAAAAAAAGTGACCGCTCCGATTCTCCGTAACGGCCACTTTATTCCTGCCGTTCACTATTTCTTCAGAAGTTCATCTATGTGTTCTGCATAGTCAAGGGACGTGTCGAGGTAGAAGACAATCTCCGGCACGATGCGGAGCTGCTTCGCAACCAGATTGCCAAGCTCTCCTCGCAGAGACTTGACGTTGTCGTTCAGAATCTTCATCACCTCTTCAGCCTTTGCGGAAGGGAATATGCTGACATAAGTCTTGGCGAGGGAGAGGTCAGGGCTCACCCTGACCTCGCTGACCGTCACCATCGCTCCTCCGAACACTGCCATACCCTTGCCGCGGATGATTTCCGCCAGATCCTTCTGAATCTCGCGGGCGACTTTAAGCTGTCTTGTGCTGGCCTGCCTTTCCATAATTATAGAACATTGATGATGAAGTAGTTTTTCTTGCCTTTCTGGGCGAGGATGTACTTCCCGTCCACGATGTCTTTCTCGGAAACCTCGTACCCGATGTCAGCCACCTTGTCCTTGTTGATGCTCACGCCGTTGCCTTGAACCATCTTCCTGGCCTCTCCCTTGGAAGGGAACACCAGGGTCTTGACCGCGAGGAAGTCAAGGATGTTGCAAGGGAGGTCTGATTTCCGGATATCAAAGGTCGGCACGCCGTTGAAAACGGCAAGGAACGTCTTCTCGTCCAGTTTCCTGAGCTCGTCCGAGGTCGAGTTGCCGAACAGCATCTTGGATGCGGAGACCGCGTTGGCATATTCATCCTCCCCGTGGATCAGGATTGTAAGTTCCTTGGCGAGAAGCTGCTGCAGCGTTCTGCGTCCGGGGTCCTGACGGTGTTCCTCAATCGCGGCGTCGATGGTATCCTTGTCAAGAAGAGTGAATATCCTGATGTACCTTTCCGCATCCTCGTCACTGACGTTCAGCCAGAACTGGTAGAACTCGTAAGGGGAGGTCTTCTCAGGGTCGAGCCAGATGTTGCCCTTCTCCGTCTTTCCGAATTTCGTCCCGTCAGCCTTGCGGATGAGAGGGCAGGTGAGGGCGAACGCGTCGGTCTTGCCGAGCATCCTGCGGATGAGTTCCGTTCCGGTGGTGATGTTGCCCCACTGGTCGCTTCCGCCAAGCTGGAGGCGGCAGCCCTTGTTCTCGTAGAGCCAGAGGTAGTCATAGCCCTGAAGGAGCTGGTAGCTGAACTCCGTGAATGACATTCCCTCGCGGGATTCGCTGGAAAGACGCTTCTTGACCGAGTCCTTGGCCATCATATAGTTGACTGTGATGTGCTTGCCTACGTCACGGATGAAATTCAAGAACGAGTAGTTCTTCATCCAGTCGTAGTTGTTCACGAGTTCGGCCTTGTTCGGGGCGTCGGAGTCGAAGTCAAGGATTCTGGACAGCTGCTTCTTTATGCCGGCGATGTTGTGGCGGAGGGTCTCCTCGTCCAGAAGATTCCTTTCCTGAGACTTCATCGAAGGGTCTCCGATCATCCCGGTCGCTCCTCCGATCAGGGCGATAGGCTTGTGCCCGCACTGCTGGAAGTGCTTCAGAATCATAATGCTGACAAGGTGGCCGATGTGAAGGGAGTCAGCCGTCGGGTCGATTCCGACGTAAGCGGCCTGCGGACCTTCCATAAGTTTTTCCTCTGTTCCAGGCATAATGTCCTGGATCATACCTCTCCATTTGAGTTCCTCTACGAAATTCTTCATCGAATGATGCGTTTTTGTTTTTCTGTTTTCGCCAGTCGGCGTGATTTAGGGCGTTTTGTTATTTTTCGCCAATTTTGTGCAAAGTTAGGCAAAAATAACGTAAATTTGTCGGCTTGAAACGAAATTAACAGTTTAAAGATTAGCTAATATGAGAAAGAAAATCGTTGCCGGAAACTGGAAGATGAACACAACACTCCAGGAAGGCGTTGAACTTGCGAAGGCAGTAGCCGCCAAGTCAGTTGAGACTCCAGAGAACGTAGGACTTATCGTAGCCCCTCCTTTCACCCATCTCGCGGCAGTGGCCGAGGCTCTCAAGGGCTCGAAAGTTGAACTTTCCGCCCAGAACTGCGCCGATCACGAGAAAGGGGCCTACACGGGTGAGGTGGCAGTGAATATGCTTACTTCCGTAGGCTGCCAGTGGACCATCCTCGGACACTCGGAGAGAAGGCAGTACTATGGTGAGACCGACGGGAAGCTCGTCGAGAAGACGAAACTCGCCCTTGCCGCAGGTCTTGGCGTTATTCTCTGTGTAGGCGAGAATCTTGAGCAGAGGGAGGCCGGAAAGCATTTCGATGTCGTTACCGAGCAGATCAAGAACGTCCTTTTCAATTTCACGGCCGAGGATATGTCCAAGATTATCGTGGCTTACGAGCCGGTCTGGGCCATCGGAACAGGCAAGACAGCTTCCGCAGAGCAGGCTGAGGAAATCCACGCCTGCATCCGCAAGGTGCTTGCCGGCAAGTTCGGTGAGACCGTGGCTGAGGACACGACCATTCTCTACGGCGGAAGCTGCAAGCCGTCAAACGCCAAGGAACTCTTCGCCCAGAAGGACATCGACGGTGGACTCATCGGTGGCGCTGCGCTGAAAGCAGACGATTTTATCGCTATAGCGCAGAGTTATTAAAAATGGGTGGGAACACCCGATTTTAACAACTGCCTCCAACCCGCAGTCACTATGTGACAGCCTCTGAGGGTTCCGGAGAAAGGATTCCCCGAAACCCCTTCGGTCGCTTCGCTCCTATATCGGTATGCTTAGTGATTCCTAAAAAATAACTTGGTGCTTTTGCTCGTCTTTTTGGTCTGAA
>CAVCPY010000056.1:20644-21706 GCA_963604245.1 Eggerthellaceae bacterium | reverse complement strand
CACTGCAAATATGCGACTTCATTTTGCAATTTCCAAGAGTTCCTCGGAAATTTTTATGAAAAAGTCGCGTCATCCGCCGTAAGTGCCCCTGCGTTTGGCCCTGTTGTACTTCTCCGTCTGCTCGATGATGCCGTTCTTCCCGAGCATCGACACGTCCGCCCTGATTGGAGAAGAAAGCCTCTTGTTCAGAAGCTCGATAGCCTCCAGCAGCCGCCCGTCGGTCGCGCTGGCCGTGCCTACTACGTTGGTCGCCGTGCCTGTCGAAACGGCCGCCCCGCCCGACACGCCGCCCGTGAACCCGCCGCTTTCCCGGCCGATAGCCGCTCCCACCGGATATACCGCCTCGAAGTTCAGACTCTTGAGCGTCCCCGCCTTTCGTGCCTCCTCCATCGTGGCCACGAACGGCAGCAGCGTCGGATTGTCCAGACCCTCAGCCGGAATCACATATTCCCCGCCGTTCTCGCCCACCAGGACGGTCGGTGACGACACGAACCCCCTCTTGTCCGGGGACAGCCTCGCCTTGAAGAGCTTCCCGTCCTGCTTCCTCCTGGTGTTGACGAAGCCACCCTCCTCAGCGCCGGCGGTGACAGGCTGCGCCGCTATCATAGCCGTCTGCGCCGCACCGAACGCCGCCACGATTGCGGCCGGAGCCGCACCGGCAGGCCATCCCCATTGGGCAAGAGTCTTGGTGACGGACAGCGCCGTGTTGATTATGGACTGCACAAGATTGAGGGCTTTCGTCCTCTTGGCCTGCCTGATCTCCATCTCCTCGCGCTTGGCCTCCTCCTCGGCCTCCATCTCCTCGACAGCGGCGTTGTACTGCTCCTGCGACACCAGTCCTGAATCGTATCTTGATTTCAGCGACTTCTTTTTCTTCTCGTTGTTCTTCTGGTAGTCCTTGAACGCCTTCTCCTCCTTGGCGTTCGTCAGGCTTATCGCCTGGCTCGCAAGCTGGAATCCCTGCTGCGCCAGACCGCCGACGGCGTTCAGAGCCGTGGAAAGCGTCTCCGCCTTGTTCTTGCCGGTCTCCATATTGGCGAAAAAGGCGTTCCAGTCCTCCTG
>CAVCPY010000056.1:0-19971 GCA_963604245.1 Eggerthellaceae bacterium | reverse complement strand
CCCTTCTCCTTATGTGCCGCCAGCCGGGCCGTCAGTGTCGCCACCTCCAGCTGATAAATCCTCTCATCATATTCCACCTGCGAAGCAATCTCCTTCTCATTATACTGCCTCGTCAGCTCCGCCTTCGCCTTCAGGTACGCCTCGTCATTGCTCAACGACCACTGCTTCCCGCTTTTTTGCCCGGTGGCGGTCGGCTTGGAAGTGGCTGTTTCGTTTGTCCCCGAAGATCCGCCGGGGATGGCAGTCGCTCCGCCGCCGGACGGTGTCTCGTACTGCTGCGCCGCCAGATTGAATCCCATCAAAGCCTCCTCCGCCATCTCCAACTCCTTGCCGGAGCCGCTCCACCACCTTCCGAAACGGGTTTGAGACCCGGTCTTGGCCTTGAGTGTCTCAACTTCCTGCTCCAACCCCTTACGAGTTGATGCGATATAATCCCCCATTGTCACTCCGGGTGCGAAGTCATTCGGGTTGATCTCCGCCAAAGCCTGGGAATAATTCTTGAAATAACCCTGCTTCGAACCAAGGTTTATCAGGTCAGACAGGCTCTCGACCATTTTGGTCAGCCAGTCAATGACAGCCTTTATCGGTCCCGACGATTCCCTGAACGACAGTATCAACCCCTCCCACGCCGACTGCAGCAGTTTAATGGAACCCTCGACCGTGTTGATTCTTTCCTCGGCGGTGGTTTTCAGAATTCCTCCCACGTCCTCCAGCGAATCCCGGAGCTCCAGAGCGGCATCAGCCCCGTCAAGGAACGTGTTGAACGCAGATACCGATCTTTTGTCCGTCAGCTCAAGAGTGGTGTTAAGGTCAACCCCTTGCGCCTTCAAGGTCTTGAGACCGGCCATCAGTTCAGGGAACGTACTTACAGGCTTCCCGAGAGCCACCGCAAGCTTTCCGCTCGAATCGGCGAGGTTCAGCAGGATATTCCTTGTGGCCGTGGCAGCAGAGGAGGCGTCAAAGCCGGCGTTCGCAAGCGTTCCGAGCAGCGCCACCGTGTCCCTCAAAGAAAAACAGAACGTCTTGGCCACCGGGCCGACCGTGGCCATCGCAGTCTGGTAGTACTCAAAGCCGAGCGCGCTGTTGTTCGCACCCTGTACAAGAACCCCGAGGGTGTCGGCTGTGTCCTTGGCGTTGAGACCGAACATCCTCAGTGTGGCTCCGGCCATGGCCGCCGCCTCCGGGAGGGTCGTCCCGATGGCCGTGGCGAAATGCAGAACCGATTCCTGCATTTCCATTATGGAGTTCTCCTTGAAGCCCAGTTTCGCAAGTTCCGTCTGAAGGAGTGTGACCTGCGAGGCGGTATATTCAGTGGTTCGCCCAAGTTCCATCGCCGAATATGTCAGGGCTTCGATGTCCTTGACGTTCTTGCCGATGATGGTGGAGAGGTTGGCGTTGGCCTGCTCGAAGTCCATTATCTTCTGGAACGCCTTCGCCGCACCCTGAATCGCTCCGGCGACGGCGGCGAACGCCGCCAAGACTCCGGCCTTGACGCTTGACAGCTTATCCAGTGCCCCATTGGTCTGACCGGTCTGTGATGTCAGTTCCTTCAGCCGCTCCTTGGTCCGGCGCACCTCCTCGCTGAGTCTCTTCCAGTTCTCCGTCCCGGGAACCGCCTTGCTCAATGCGGCGGAGGTCAGCTTCAGATGGTTCCGGAGTTCCGCCAAAGTCTTGCTCTCAAGTGATATGGCGTTTTGGAGCTTGTTATACTTTTCCTTGCAGTCATCCAGTGTCTTTTCTTGATCCTTAAGTGTTTTCGTCAGGTTCTGGTACTCCTGTGATCCGGTCTTGCCGGCTCTCTCCAGATTCTTGAGTTCGTCCCTCGTCTTCTTGGTCGAACTCTGCAGATCCTTCATCCGCCTTTCCAAAGCCAGCATCTCTTTCCTGCCGCCGTCCCCGTTGACAATCAGGTTCAGCCGAAGATCCTCATCAGTAATTCTTTTAGCCATAATCCAAATTATTGTTTATCCTGTTCCGATTCCCTGATCCGGGCGATGACATCGTCCGTGAACTCGTACATCAGACGCTCGGCGATGGCGGCGAAAGCGCCGAAGACATAGCGGTTGTGGATCTTGCGGTTACTTTTGACGGAACGACCGCCGCGCTGGAGAGTCTTCATGTCAAGGAAGCGCTCGTAGGCCACGTGGACGAATGTCAACGTCCCGTCCGCTCCGCTTCCGCCGGCCACCGACACGCTTCTGGTCGATTCCAGCCGTCCGGAACGGCTCTTGACCTTCGCGGCGATGGCCTTCCCCTGATTCTTCAGAAGCCTCTGACCCTCCTCCTGAAGGATTTCGCCCACAAATCTCGCCCTGACATCCATCACTCGAACGAAAGCTCAATGCTGTAGCCGCTCCAGCCGCCGAACACACTTGACTCCGGAACCACATCCGCCGAAGCCAGCGACAACCCCGTCACAAGGCGGCAGTTCTGACTGGAAGTCTCCTCAGCGATGACACCGAGAATCAAATCCGCAATCTCAAGAAGCCGCGAGTACTGCTCATTCTCCGTTTCCTCCGTCCTGTCCAGCCCAAGCCCCTTCTCCAGAACGAAGATGACCGTCCCGAGCTCCTCCCGGAACGTGTCGGAATTCCCCCTCTGATGCGCCTCCGGACGCGCCACGAGAACCTGCACGCCCGAAAGATGCGCCAGCTTGGAAGTCGCGTCCGACTGCGCCGTCGTGCAAATCGGATCGATGCGTCCACAACCCCCGCAGAAATGGATATTCAACCCCGCAAGGTAATCAGTGAGCCTTTGAAGCCTTGACAATCTGCTCATTTCTCTTTCTCTCCTTATAGTTATGCCACATTATCGACAACACGGAGAACAACGGCTCCTCATCCACCCTGTCGATGTTGCCAAGCGTGTTCTCCTTCGCCACCTCGACCAGAAGGTCATTCCACCCGAAGCTCATCCCGGAACGGCTATCGTCACCGGCGAAAAGCCTCGACAGGTCGATTTCCTCCCCGTCAACCTCCAGAACGCCAGTCTGAAGGTACTTCAGGCAAGCCGAAAACCACATCATAATAAGGTTCTTCTGCCATCCCTTCAACCTCGAAGCCCTGCGAATATGCTTCCTCGCATTCCGTTGGTCTACATCGGGCACCCGTCTGCCCGCCCGGTTGGTCTTCCTCGACCGCGCTCGGTACAGAAAGGCGACACACTCGTCCAGATCCGCCACGTCACGGCTCTTGAAGAACCTGTTCACCGCCGCCGAGGCGTGCCTGAACTCCCCGAACGTCAGATCCTGAAGCAGCTCACCCGGACCGTACAGCCTCACAAGCCCCGGACGAACCGACGGCATTGGATTCGCTATCGAATCGAACGCAAGGGCCGCCGACCCCTCCGAGAAGAGGAATCCAAGGCACTTCTCGCACATCCGATAGACGTTCTCGCCCCTGACGGAAGGAGGGCCGTTGAATATGTCCGAGAGCCATCCTCTGACAGTCCTCCGCACCCCGAGCAGCATCCAGAGTACCCTCACGTTGAAGTCAAGAGGGGACTCCCCTCGCCTAAGGCACCGCTCGAAGATGCGGAACACCTCACGCACCTGTCTGGAACTCATCTCGCTCCACGAACCAGGCACCTGCACGACCTTTCCGGTCTCGAAAACCTCTATCGTGTTCATCACTCGGTCGTAAAGAACTTGTTCATCCTGTCGTTCACGGGCAGAAGCCTCGGCTCGGCCTTCTCCTCGTTGATCAGATCCGACAGATCCGTCAGAGCGTCCTTGACCTCACGTTTCAGATTGCCCACATACCAGTCGATTTCATCCATCGTGGCCACACGGTTGGACCTGTTGCCCTGATAGGTCGGAGAGAACCGCCTTGCGATCTCGAGCGGGAACACCTCAAGGCTCCATCTCGTCCCGGCCACGATCACCGCACTGAGAATGGCTGCCCTTCTGGCCAGCGAAAGCACCCTCTCATCAGCCGAACCGTCAGCGATGGAAGCCCATTTCTCCCCGGCGAACGGCTCGATGACCGCCCTCTGCCGCTCGATGACAAGCGCCTGCAGCAGATAATAGACATAGCAGCTCCCGTCAATCGGATAGACCGCCTCGAACTCCTGAATATTCCTGACTATGGAGCCGTCCGTCATCGTCCGTTTGGCCGAGGCCTTCCAGTTCTCGTTGCCCGAGGTCTCCAGATAGGTGTAAAGAGCGTCCAGAGAGCGGAAATACCGCTCTCTCATCGCCCTGTCATCCCTGTCTATCTGCCATTCGTAAGGAGTTCTTTCGTTGTCGTCGATCTTGACCTTGCGCCCGGTCGATTCGTGGGACACCCCCGACAGTTTGGCGTACCGCATAAGCGCAAGGCACGCCACCGGAAGCCTCACGGCGGCCACAAGCTCAGGCTTCACATCCTCAGTGTAGGCCTCCGCTGCCTCCTTGACCACCTCGGGGCCCACAAGCCTTGCCACCTCATCGGTGGCGAACCGGATCTCCGTCTCGATCAGCCTGAAAGGAGAAGAGGCGTACCACTGGCCGGTCAGATCCTCCAGTTCCTTGGAGCCGTCCCGATTTCTGTTGAACAAATCCATCATATTCACTGATTTTTAACCCTTGCCGATGAAGTCAAAGCATCCTCCGCCTCCAGCTGCTTGTGGAAGAACCCGAGTTTCAGCCCCTTGCCCGGGAAATTGAACGCTATCGCCTGGTTGATCGGCTCAAGGATGGTCTGCGAAGCTATCTCCGTGTCCGAAAGCAGGAACAGCTTGAACGCGTACAGCAGTTCCGAGCCGGAGGCCAGCTTTCCGTTCACCATCACGTTCGACAGCGACGGGTGCAGCCCCATCCCCGAGGTGATGGCCGATGACGATGCCTCCGAAATCTTCAGCTGAGCCTCCACGAAGTCCTTCATCTTCTGGTCAATCGCCTCCACCGTCCACGACACGCGTCCGGCACCGCTTTCGGACGGCATATCGAGCGAATAGAAGAACTTTCCGGCGTTCTCCTTGCCGCTCAGAACGTCCTGCATCTGCATCAGCAGCTCCTCGGTCAGCCTTCCTATCTCGTTCTCGACCCTGGTGTCATCCCAGGTCGGGTTGACCATCCGCAGGCGGTCGCGCCGCTCCTCCCAGTACTCCTTCGGGGCCTTCACCAGATAGGCGAGGTTGATCCCGTTGTCCGTCACGTACTTGAATATGGTCGGAATCTCCGAACCCTTGACAATCCAGCGCAGCGCGCCCCAGTACTGAGGCACGGCGTAGAAATCCCTGGCGAACGAGTAGGTGTGGTTGTACGATGCCGAGGCCCCGTACCGTCCCGGATTCCTCCTGTCATAGACCGGATAGACCCTCACGCCCGTCCCCACGCAGGAATGCTCGAAATCGCCCACGACGATGTGTCTCACGTCCTTCAGCTCCCGGGTGTCCGTCCACTCCAGTCTGGCGTTCTTCGAGGGAATATGCTCAAGGCAGGCTATCCTCGGCTCCCTGCCTATCCTCCTGCCCTTCTCAAGGTACTTGGCGTCGAAGAACCCTTTCAGGTGCAGGTAGTCGGTCATACAGCCCTTGATGTAGCTGACATAGTCCCAGCCGTCAAGCCACGACTGGATCTCCCTGTCCTCCTCCCACCTGTGGACGATGTTCCCATCCTCGTAGGCCAGACGGTTCAGGAACACGCCCTGACCGTAGAGAAGCCCCATCTGCCTCTCAAGGATTCCGGGGCCGAGGTTGTTCTCGTCCAGTATGTCCCGGAGATGCACCGGGAGGTTGTTGTCGTGGCCGAAAGGCACGATCTTCTGTCCGCAGACCGTCTGGGGCAGCTGCTCCCAGTTCCTCTGCTGCGCCATCCAGAACACGGTGTCAAGGCTTCCGTCCCTCCGGTTGGAGAGGGCGAAAGCCCGTCCGTCGTTCAGCCGCAGGACGGCCGTGTTGTCGGATATTCTTTCGATTCTGCTCATACGAGTATCAGTTTTTGTCCGTTGAATGTCATAAGGAGCGGCTGGTAGAACCGTCTCGGCTCCCCGGTCTCCAGATCCGTGTACCCCTCGATCAGGTCGGCGTTCCTGTTATGCTCCTTGACCTCCCTATGCCGGAGAACCCCGCGGCGGACATAGACTATCCCGTCGCTAGTGCCTTTCGTCGGGTTGTAGCTCATGAACGAGAAGCTGAAGCTGCCGCCCTCCTCGGACAGCCGCCTCATCTCCGTCAATGCCTCATACACGTTCATATCACAAAGTTAGCCGCCCCACAAGACGATAAAAAGGACACTATATGCCTGTCGAAGTGACTGAACCGCCTGACCCCTCGAAATGGCCAGAACCACAGCGAAGACCTGTTGAATTTCAGCCAAACGGCCTTGTTTTGTGAATATATTTCAGTCAATCCCAAGAATATCAAATCCTTGCGCCGCGCCGAGGCAAAAAACACGTTTTTTCTGACGGAAAAGAGGCCGGGCCGCCCTGCCGAGGAACCGCAACCGCGATTCCTCCCAAAAGGTGATATATGGCACGGGGTGCGTTCAGCCCCCGTTTTTCCCCACGGCGCGAGGATCCGCCGCCGAGGACGGCAGCATCGTCCTCCCGCTGGCCACGCCTCTCAATTGCTTGGTCATCACAAGATACTTGAACGAGTCCGACGGGTTGGTGGACTCGGTGGGCAGCTGCTCCACGGGCAGCTTCTCGCTCCGCTTGTCCTTGAACACGACTCCGTTCCTCACCACAGTCCTTGCCCTCTCAAGCGACAGCTTCAGATGCTTGGCGGCGTAGGCGTCGATGCGTATCACCGGCAGCCTCGGATTTCGCTCGCTCATTATCTCCTGCATGAACGAGTACTCCTCAGGCTGTCCGATGTTGCCCTGGTTGATGGACATCAGCTGCACAGTCCAACCCGTGCGGCGGCCGTCGCCGTCGTATTCTATGGACTTCTTGAGTTTGCCCACCTGATCCTCGCCGACGGACTTGTAGGTGTTGCCCGCGCGGTCGTAGTACAGCATCAGGGTCTTTCTCCGCACGGGGGCGAAGAACGAGCGGAACTTCTCCCCGAGGTCGGGGATGTATTCCGGCGCGAGAGTGTAGAGGAACTTGACGACGCGCAGACAGGCCCGCCCCTTCTCGGTGTCGTTCTGGGCGACGGACATCGAGCACATATTGCCGAAGTCCACACCGGCGATGATCGGCCTGTCGAGGTCGAGATATTTCAGCACCCTGCAATCCTCCCTGTCCAGAAGCCCGAATCCTTCGTAGGCCTCCTCGTCGGTGCCGTCATAGTAGAAATGCCTTTCGGCAAGTGCGGTGTAGAAGCGGTCGCCCGATTCCAGCGACGGACGCATCGAGAGGATAGCGGTGTTCAAGTCAGGGAGCCTTCCGGAAATGGCGTCACCGAACCATTGCTCAGTGAGGATGTCCACGTTGATGTAGGAGGAAGCCAGCATAAAGAACGTCCTGGCTTCCTTGCGCATCCTCAGCTCCGTCCACCGGGCTTTCCATTGCTCGGCCACACGGCATTTGCTCCGGTAGACATTCAGATCCTCGGAGCCGCGGGTCTTCAACCATTTATCCTTGGCGGCGGCAGCCTCGTGGAGACACTCGTTATAGACCAGACCCGCCTTCAGCACAAGCACGATGGCCGGGATGTCCATATTGCGGGCGTATTTCAGGATCCAGTCATATTCCCCGACGTGCGTGGTGTCCGGCATATCGGTGGTGAAACTGAAACCACGGTAGAAGACGCTGCGTCCGTACTCCTGCCTGTAGCCGCGGACGGCCTTAAGCAGGTTGGAGATCTTGTCCTCCCGGAAGTACTTCACCTCGTCGCCGAAGCAGAACACGTAGGAGGCTCCGGCCAGAGTGGCGGGGCGGTCGAGGGAGCCGAACCGGATGTTGGTGCCGGTGTAGAAGATGATGGTGCGCTTGTAGGAGACCAGTTTGTTGAACGGCTTCCAGAAATGGGGTCTCAGCCAGTCGGGGAGGTCGGACTTCTCGGCCTCGGTGAATGCCGGAGGCTCCTTCTCGATGACATAGTGGACTCCTTCACGCAGGCCTTTGCGCTCCAACCCCTCCAGAACGGAGGGGAGGATGTTGGCGTTCAGGTTCGTGAAAGTGTCGGCCACCCAGACCACGGGCGCGCCGGGCATATCGTAGATGACGTCCAGAAGCCTTTCGGCCTGGATGTCGGTTGTCTTGGCCCCGCCGCGCCCAACGACATTGAGGTTCTGACAGGCTCCTGCCAGCGACACGATCTGCGCGAAAGGGTTCTGGTACTGGACGGAGGCCGCCTGTGTGGATTCGGGTCTAACTCTCTTCCTTTGCATCCTCAAGGTATTTTACGATGTCAAGGTCAACAATGCCGGCGTCTGTCTTGAGCCGTCTCTTGACAGTCTCCGGAGCGACCACGGTGTCAATCTGCCTTTCCAGCTCGTCACGGTTGGCGGCCGGAAGCCCGATGGACTCAGGCGTTGCGGAAAGCAGACGGAACATCGGCTGGTAGATTTCAGCCGGGAGCTTCGCCGGATCATCCTTATCCAACTGGAGAGCCCTCGCCTTGTTGGCGAGGATATCGGCGGCCACGGCGTAGTCCTTGGAGGTCTTGGCCGCGTCCCTCGCCGCCACGTAAAGGGTGTCGAACTGGTCGGCCATCTTGTTGCGCATCGCCTCCTTGGAGACCTTGCGGTTGCAGAAGAACAGCTCCATCGCCTCCGAATATATGTCCGAAGCCCTCTGATAAGGGATGCAGAAAGGGGCGGCGGTCAGGAACTTGACGGTTCTTCTCTTGCCGTACTGCCCGTCCAATGAATATATCAGCGTCAGCAGGTCGATGTAGACCTGTTCCTTGTCGGAGAGGCTTCCCTTCGACCCCGAGGCGATATATTCCTGAATCTTCTCGAACGCACCCTCCTTCTCCGCTCCGCCGAAGAGGTCGAGCTTGGAGATGGTGAAGCTCTTGTCCCGGACGATGTCCCGGAACCTCTCGATGGAGTCGGCGTCACCGTCCATCGCTCCGCGCACCACGGCAAGCTCTATCTTCGCCCTCTTCTCCAACTGACCGCGCCTTACGGCGTCACGGATCCGCAGGTCATCCGGCGAAACGGGATCCGCCAGGATGACGGACAACTGCCTTTCGGTGATGTCCAGATAGCCGGAAAGCTCCGCATCGGTCCATCCGATGGCGGCGAGGGATGAGAGCTCATCGAGAAGCTCGTCTGTCAGTTTCTTCATATTCCTCAATCATTCGGTTGATTTCATCGAGTGTCATCTTCAGGCGGGCAAGCCTTTCCTCCCTTTTCACTTTCAGGTCGGGGCGGTCGCCCCTCTTGATTTCCCGTTCCGCCCGCCAGATGGAATCCCGGACATTGTCCCTTTTCCGGATCAGGCCTGTGACCGGCATCCGCCTCAGGCTGTCCAGTTTCCTTGTCAAGGCGAAAACCGGATGCTTGCCAAGAATCCGGTGATGCTCTTTGTAGTATTGAAATTCAGTGCGGGAAACTGAATTTTGATAAAAATTTCTCACGGTTTTTTCCGCGGCCGCGAAGCACTCTTCCGGAGTGGTGCATTTGAACAGATCCTCGTGGGCGTTGACATAGTTGTGCCACGATGTGATCATATCCGCGGCGAGCGCCTTCAGTTCGGTCGGACAGTCCGGCTCGGAGAGGAACGGCCAGTCTTCCCTGAACCGCCCGCCTTTCGTCAATGTCTGCGAGAGGGGAACCTCCGTGGCGAACTGAAGCAAAGCTTTCCTCAGTAGGTGTGAATATTCCTTCGGCGCTTTCCTGACAAGGGTGTCAAGCCACTTGTTGGGCGCGTATATGCTCAAGAGCCGAAGTCCTTCAGTGACCTCGGCTCCCGAACATATCCATCTGTCAATCTCGTTACTCATTCAGCAGGTACTGGTCAATCAGATGTGTGATGGCCGCATAGCCTTGAGGAGTGGCGAACACGAACTTCTTGCGGACGAACGCCTCTATGACAATATGCTCGCAAGGGTTCGCCCTATAGACCGGAGTGACGATGTTGCCGAACCGGAATCCGCCCTCGATCGGTCTATTAAGGTTCTTCTTGAAGTAGTCCTTCAGGAACTCCTCCTCTGTCTGGTTTCCCGCCGGAAGCGCGTCCACAAGTTTCTCCTTGGAGAACGGTTTCGGCAGCCTTTCGCTGAACACCTTGTTGCCCTGGACGTCCAGGAACACAAGCGGTGTGGCCAGTTCACCGATGGAGACCTTGGCGCAAGGGACGCAGTTGGCCGGCACGAGGATGAAATCATCCGAGACATTGCTGTCGGCGATGATCTCGGCAAGTATGCCGCGGATGTCAACGTGCGGCTCGACAGTGAAGACAACAGGCTTGACTCCTGTCATCTTCTCCCAGACTTTGGACAACTGGCCGTCCGTGCCCTCGTAGGCACAGACGACCAGATTTGTTCCGCTGTTCACAGGGTTCCCCGCAACCTTGTCTTTGACGGCTTTAGTGCTGTTGTTAGCCATCTGCTATGCGCCTCCGGCCGCTGTCGTGGCGTCACCGGCGATTTCCGGCATCTCTCCGGAGTATTCACCGGCCAGGAACTTGTCAGGCAGCGCCTGCTTCCAGGTAAGCGTCCTCTTGGTCGCCTCGCCGTCCATCTTGGTCTCAAGGGAAAGCCTGAGCGGGTTGCAGACACGCCCTATAATCTGAGGGCGGCCGGCGTCCGTTCCGTCGCACTCCTGCACGATGGCGATCACGCCACGGTTCTTGAACACCTCGATGAAATTCTTGACGGCCACAGAGTTGCCCGGATGGTCGAACACGATTCCGGTCTTGATGCCCTCGGCGTCCGGATCTCCGGAAAGTTCCTCGGTGACCTGGATGGTGGAAGCCGTGGCATAGATGGAAATAGCCTTTGCACTGGCATTCAAGGTGATGTTTCCGGTCACAACGCAGTTTCCGACCTCCCTTGTCGGCTCGCTGACGACATCCTCCACATCGATGAGGATGATCTGTGATTTTCTGGTGGCGGCGCAACCGGCGCCGTCACCAGGTCTTGGAATTGATGATTTAACGTAAGCCATAATTCGTGGTTGTTATTTGGTTATGCTCCGACCTGATCACCGGCGTTGTCAGCGGCCTTCTTTCCGTTCTCCCACTTCTCGGCGTCCGGAACATCGGAAACGATGCTCTCGACCGGAGTGTAGCCGTCCGGGACGGCGGCATAGACAGCCTCGGCGATCTTGAATCCCGTTGAGAGGGAATATTCACCGAACACCTTCACGTCGTAGTTCTGCTCCTCGATCTTTACGATGCAGTTCTCCGCCTTGGAAAGGTCAACCAGCTCCACGAAGTTCTCCTTCGGGGTCGCGAAGATGATAGGGGAATTGTACATCGATTTCAGAGGGACGAGATGGAAGTTCGTGAAGCGGATGCTTCCGTCGTTCTCGTAGCCGGTGTACTTGCCGTTCACCGCGAAGTCGGCCCTCTTGTAACGGGTCAGCAACTGCTCGGAGCAGTGTATGGTCACGATATGGGCGAACAGTCCGGAGATGCTGTCAACGAAGCCGTCGATGTAGGCGAGAAGGTCGGAGTCGGACATCTGCATCGGATCAGCCGCAGCCTTGTAGTAGTTGATCTTGCAGTTCTCATCGGACTTGCCCTCCACAAGGATGGTCTCGAAACCGTCCATAGAGTTCTTGGCGGCCTTGCCCGCGTCTCCGTCGGAGACAACGCCCGCGTCGATGAACTTGCCCTTGGCGATCATCGAGATGGTGATGTCATCCAGCACCTTCGGCAGGATGTGGTTCTCGACGATGTAGCGGGTGATAGGCATGTCGGACATAGTCTTGCCCTGCTCCCAGAGGTAGAGAAGCCAGCTCTTCAGCACGTCAGCAGGCTGGATCAGCACGTTCAGCTTGTGGCGGCGGTAAGGGATGCGGATCGGGGTGAACTTCGCCGCGCCCTTCGGAGTCCACTTCGGGGTGAACTGCTGGGAGACCTCGGACATTATGGCCGCGCTCGCGATGTAGTCCGTGTTGGACTGGATGCGGGTCATATGCTTCGCGTCTTCGAAGCCGTTGTAGATCCTCTTGTTCAGAAGCTCCAGCTTCTGCTTCGGAGGCATCACCATCGAGAACTCGGAGTTCAGGTCCTTGATGTCGATGGACGCGTCCTCAAGAGCCGTGAAGGCGTAAGGGTTGACGGAGTCAAGAGCCTCCTTCACGATGCGGTTGTGGGCGGCGGCCATATTGACGGAGAAGACCTTGGCCTCCCTGGATGCAGGGACTGCGGTGGCCACCGGTTTAGGCTCCGGTTCGGAAGCCAGCGAGACAAGGTCTTTCCGAAGCTTCGTCACCTGATCGGCAAGCGCCTTGGTCGCCTCCGCGGTCTTGGCGGCCACGGCTGCGTCGAAGAGGGTAACGGCATCACCCTCCTCATCGAGGTTGATGCTTTCAAGTTTGTCAAGAAAGTCCTGGCCGTAGTTCTCCAGAACCTTCTGCCGCTCCTGCTCGGAAAGGGAGACCTTGCCGTCCTTGACGTCAAGCTCGCTCTTGCCGAAGAGACGGGCCACAAGCCGGCCCATCTTGGAATTGTTGAGAGTTTTCTTATCCATTATGAAAAAGATTGGTTAAACGCTTGTGAGTGCGAAGACCGCCTCGATGGTCTCGGAAAGGGTCTTCTTGGCATCGGCCATATTCAGGCGCAACGCATCGGAAGTGCCGAACATAGCCCCGCGCAGGACGCCCTTCTCGTCTTTCCGAATATTCGGCCTCCCGGCCACGACCGCATTCCGGAATTGATTCACCAGCGGTTTGAGTTCGGCTTTGACAAACTCGTAGTTTCCTGCCAAAGCTTCCCTGTAGGCCCTGTTCTTCTCTGATGATTCATCGGCATAGACGACCAAAGTCCTTTCCCCGGTAGATGGGTTGGCGGCCGAATTGTCAACGAGGACCGCCATCGCCCCGATGGAGCCGACCTCGGAAAGGTCGTTGTCCATATAGATGGCGTCGCACTGCGAGGCCACCCAGTAGGCTGCCGAGGCGCAGAAGTCGGCGTGCGCATAGACCGGCTTTCCGTGGGCTCTGGCGTAACCGATAGCCTCAAGCAACGGAGGGATGGCCGAGCTGCTTCCGCCGGGGGAGTCTATGTCCAGGACGATGCCGACGACATCGTCGTCATCGGCCATCTCCCGGAGTTTGTTAGCTATGACTGTGGTTCCGTCACTTTCGCAGGTGTCGTACTTGGTCATCGTCCCGTGAAGCGGAACAATGGCGACGCCCCTGGCTTTTCCGGCCCCGGCGTCAGGATCGTCCACGGTGGAGACCACCGCCGACTTCACCTCCATCTCAACCGGAGTCCTGCCGAGGAAAGCGCGGGCGACAGGAAGCAGCTGCTCCGGATTGGAGACCAGCCACTTTCCCTGCACGATGTCCCTTGCCAGTTGGAATGTGTCTGCTTTCATCTTGTCAATCAATGTTTACGCAAAGATACCGGCGAGACACCCGCAAGGAAAGGACACGCTAAAAGACAGGGAATTGGTACGAGCAGGACAGCTTCAGGGTGTTGGCCTCGCTGACCTCGAAGGAAAGAGGCAAATCCTCTGTGCCGTAGGTCTCATCGTCCCCGTGGCAGAATCCCACCTTTAATATAAGGTTGTCCCTCATAATCTCCGAGGATTCCGAAAGCGTGGCGTTGATCTTGACGGTGGCCAGCCTTCCGGCGTCCTCCGTCTTCTCCGACCGCTCGATGGTCGCGGTCCCCGGAACGAGCGCAAGTTTACACCAGACCCCATCCTGCCTGTCAAGGCTCCGGGCCTGCAATGAGTCAATGATTCTGATCATCTTTCAATCCGTTTATGTTTATGCTGCTGTTGATGTAGTCCACCTTGTTGATGAGTTTTTTCACCAATTTGTCAAGAGTCTGCTGCGATCGCCTGTAGATCCTCTTGTGCAGAGCGTCGAAGTGGTCGGCGCTGAACAGCCCGCGCGACACGATGAACGCGGTGACTATGTCCTTCTTCTGGACACCGAGCTCGTAGCCCGCAAGGTAGTACTGCTTGAACTCGATGTCAAAGAAGGCGTTGATGGCCATATTCAATGCAACCGTGCTGTACTTGTCATAATGAAGGAACTTGTCCCTCATCGGAGCCGTGGCGATGTCGCTTGGCAGCTCCAGCTCCACGACATTGCCGCCTTCCGGAGTCACCGGACCCTCAGACACCTTGCAGTGGGCGACCAGCAGCCTTCCGATGCTGTTGCGGGCGTAGACCTTCAACGGCCCGCCCGGAGTCCCGGGAGGGAACAGATAGGCCAGATAATCCGCCATCATCGGCGAATCCACTTTCAATTTGACATCGAGCATTTCACAGTTCATCAAATATTATAGCCACATTTTTCGCAAAAACAGCAACTACACTAACTACACTTGAAGCTATGTTTGATTTTCAATGAGTTAACCAAAAACGAGGTGTAGTTGAGCCCCGAAATTGTGTAGTCAGTGTAGTTGGAGAACGGGCGAGTGTAGTTGAATGTAGTTGGAGTGTAGTTCTCCGACTACACCGCAACTACACCTTATTTCATTAATATTCATTCATTTGCTTCAAGTGTAGTTAGTGTAGTTAGTGTAGTTGGGGTTTTTCGTTTCCCCAGAAAAAATATTTTTCGCTAATTTACGTAATTAATTGAAGGAATACAATAGGTAATCCAAAACAAACATTTGTTATATTTGAATATATGTAAAAATTTCTGTCTTGCTTGTGCCAAAATTTGGCACAAGCATTGCGGTTTTCCTCATTTTCCCCATTTCCCCCGAAAATCACCCGCTTGATGAAAATCGTAAGCAAACAACCCCCTTTTTCTTATGGTTTTTGCTTTAGCCCTTTGAAAACCCTATTCCACGCACTTCCCTCCAATAAAAATTGTTAGGACTGATGAAGATTCACTCCTCTTCATTAGCACTTCCCAAAAGAAAAGCCCCGGAAGATACTCCCGGGGCATCATATTCATTCAGAAGCAGGATTCTATTCGCTTTTATCTCCTAATGGTATCTTGACATCATTTGTGAGCATATCGGCCACATTGATTGGGGGAAGTATGTATTGGTTATAAGGAGTCCCTTCTGTCTTGCATACGAGCACCCCTCTTGCCGTGCCAACTGTATGCATGGCAAGATGAGCCACAAATTCAGATGGTACAATCATCTTTCCGTCTTTTACCTCAAAATCATCCGCACCATCAATCTTGAATCTGCACGTGAGTTCAAGCACCAGTATTTTTGTGTCTTGATGTTTGAAAAGAAATTTCATCTTAATCGCGGCTTCTAACGGATCCAAGGAGAAGGATGATGTTAAATCCACATCCACCTGCCATTCCTTCACTTTCTCATATTCGTCCGCAAGTATTGCAAATTGGTCTATGACGACCCCAGTCATTCTGAACTTTACCATATTAAGCAGCGTTTAGATATTCTGTATCATCTGTAGGCTTGAACGTTACGCTTGCAGAACTTTTTGCTGTTACTCTGAGTCCGCATTCTTCCACGACTGCCTCGATGGGTATAAACTGTATTTTAGGAATATACCCGAAATCCATCGATAATTCCACAAATTTGGAAAGCCTGTGGTCATAGTTGCCATTCAGAACTTGAGACATATATCCCGCTGATACTCCGAGATGTTCAGCAAGCTGCTTTTTATTCATCCCTTTCCGTTTCATGAACTTTTCCGCACATTCGTATAATGCCATCTGGATTCTCGCTGCCCAGTACGCAGGCGATCTTAATACTCTTTCACGACTCATAATTAAAACTCCTTTATCTTCTTGGCAAGAACTGCTACATCCTTGTCTTGATTCTTCTTATAGCCACCCATGACTATATAGACATTGGGTTTTCTAAGTATCACATACACTCTGAGGTCGTTGGATTTGAACTCGTAAACATCGTCCCTTTTCAGCCCTTTGATGTTGCGGAATTTCTCTTTCGGCAAAAGTATCGGACCGAACATATCCATATAGGCGATGATCTTGTCCATGCTTTTGGCATCCTTGGACTTCGCATTTTCCGTCACTTTTTCATAGAACTGTTCAAACTGACATTCCCCATCAATGAACAATTTGAAGAACAGGTACTCATTTTCATTGTCAACATCCTCAAATATTTTGTACAAATATTCAGCCATTACATCATTTTAGTTATCGCTAAATTTTTTTCGCAAATATCGTCATTCTTTCCTTAACATCCAATCGTTTCCGGAAAATTTGTATTGCGTTTGTCTTGCGAATGTGTTTACGCAAAAAGCGGCACCCTTTCGGATGCCGCTCCGGCCGCGTCTCCTGACGGCCATTTTGTCAAAAGAGATACGATCTGTGAAGTTAACAGAAGGATGGAGACCTAGAGGTTGTCGGCCGCGCGCCGTATTCTGTCAGCAAGGTCGCAAAGCGCGCCTTTCAGCTGCTGGAGTTCTTCGGGGGTGAAGTCTGTTTCCTTGCCGTTGCCGTCCCGCCCGTCAAGTTTGTGGTATAACCAAGAGGGCGATTTCTGTAAGTAGTTCTTTGCAAGTCTGCCAAGATTGATGTCCAAGAACACCTCGATGTTTTCCCGTTTGATTCTTGTGCCTTCCATATCATAGTGTTTTTAAGGGAGGCCCGAAGGCCTCCGTTTTTCATTCTCCGTACATCAGTTCGTTGAGTAGTCGGTGGATTTCCCATTCGAACTCGGCCTTGTTCTCCATCCACCCTCTTGCGGCCTTGAAGTTTCTGATTGCTTCAATCGGGTCCCTCTCTTTTTTCGTTTAACTTCTTCATATTGTATCTCTTTTGTTGATACAAGGATAGTACTAAATTTCGTACTATACAAGCATATGAGAAAGATTTCTTAAAATAATTCGCTTTTTTTCGAACCTACCCGAATATTTCACTAAGCTCCTCGTCCGTGTGGGGGTCACGTCTGATCCGGCGGTAATCGGGGCTGAAGGTGACGCTGACAAGACCCTCCTGATAGCAGAGACAGATGAGACCGATTACGGCCTCGTAGTCACGCGGGGAGACCTGGACGAGATAGTCAACCCATTCCAGAAGAGGAAGCCGCCGGATCCAGTTCACATAGACCCTCCGCCTTGCGGCGATGACTCCGGCGAACCGCTCACGGAACGCCGACATCTGCCCCTCCGAGTACAGGACGTATCTCCTAAGGTCTTCCATCACTCCTCCCAGGGCTCCGTTTCCGCCGCCGGATCCGCCGTGGCCACCGGCGGCGGGGCCGCCGCCTCCGTCCGGCTGTCCCCGACCTCAAGCGTGTCGGTCGAGATGTCGAGGTCTATGCCGTAGTTGGTCTTCACCGCGTCATAGTCGAACACCATCGCCGTGGTCACGCGGCTCTTGCCCGTGTCGGGGTTGCTCGACACATAGCTCCTGCTCTCAAGCAGCTTGAAGCGCATCGACCTCGCCGTCCCGATGAACTCCGGCGAATGTTCCAGATAGTACTTCAGCGAATCCCTCGGGATCACCTTGCCGTTCACATCCTTGCCCTCCTTCATATAGAGGGCTGAGAGCCGCTGGAAGGCAAGATAGATGTACCTCACGCCGTGCCTCGGCTCGAAAGGCACGTCCGACTCCTTGATGGCGAACGGACGGTCTCCGGCGCACAGCTTGTAGTCGATGTTGATGTACGCCTGACCGGAGGCCACAAGGTTCTCCACAATCTCCCAGAAGCCGGAAAGCTCGTTGTTCTGCCTGGTCTTCTGGTTCTGGTCCACACAACCCTTGCAGCAAAGCCTGAATATCTCCTCGCTGTCAAAGGGCACATCGATGTCAGTCCTCAAAGCCCGATAGGCCGCAAGCAGGACAGCCCAGTTCCTCAGCGTCCTGTCCTCTACATTGTAAGACCGCACCCTGTCATTCATATCCGACAACGTCTCGTCCCAAACCCTCCTGAAATCCGTCTGGAACTTGGAACGCAGCTGCAACAGCTGGTTCGTCAGATGCGTAAGCCCCCGCTTCTCGATAAGCTTCAGGTTCTCGTAGTTCCGCTTCTCCTGGTCGCTGAACGTGGTCTTGCTGAACGTCAGGAAAACCAGACGGTTGAACAGCGCGATGTCGGCGGTCGGCATCTCCTGGCCGCTCATCACCACGCCGCAGTCCACGGCCGTGGTCTCACGCCTCTTGTCGTTGTCCATATTCATCCTCGAACGACCCGCACCGTCCCATATTCCTTTCAGGAACTCACGCTTCTCCAGATCAAGGTTGTTCTTATATTCATCAAGATGCACCACCGCATTGCTGACCTCCGCAACAGCCTCGGCAAGTGCCGCCTTGGTCGTGTTGTTGATGTTGGGCGCGATGTTGCCGGCGACAAAGAAAGAAGTCAAGGAATGCCCCAGCTCCGACTTGCCGGTCCCTTTCGGACCGAACAGATCCAGGATCGGGAAGGAAGTGGTCACCGATGTCACCACATCCTTGAACAGCGACGCGAACAGGAAGCAGAGCGCCACCTTGGCGTTGTCCCCGAACACCGTGATTAACTTTTCTGAATATTCCCGCAGCGTGATGATGTTGGTCTCCGTATAGACGAACTTCCTGGCCATCTGGTAGCCCTGGGTGTTGTCCCTCGTGTCGAGGGCGCATCCCGGGAGGTAGAACTTCTGCCCCCTGATGTCGATGATGCCGTACTTGTCCACCGGGCGGAATGTCCCGTTGTCCAGTCCGCCGTTGCCCCAGGCATAGAAGCCCCATTTCTTCTGCCAGCCGAGCTGCTTGATCTCGTCCGCCGACGGCGTTCCGTCGTAGAGGAACTTCTTCAGTGATGTGAGCTCGTTGGCCGTGGCCTCCCAGACGTAGTTCCCCGCCGTCTCGACCCTTGTCTTGAAATCCGTGAACGACACCAGCTCGCTCTGGTTCAGCTTCACGACCGCCTCCTGCATCTTGACGTTCCGCAGCGTGAATATCCTCCGGGCGTTCTTCTCGTCACGGATGTGAAGGATCGGCGTCATCGTGAAGTTGCTCCACCTCACATCGTTCCCGGACCTTGAAGCCCCGTAGTAGCAGTTGTTCTTGACGTAGAAGCCATAGTTCTGGAGCATCTCCTTGGTCCCGTCCTCTTTCGCCTCCGCCCGCTCCCGGTCATTCTTTGCCTTGAAATATTCCTGGTTCCAGATCTTGCCGAACTTGTAGGTCTTCGTGAAGGTCTCCCTGTACATATCCGCCGAACTCTGGTCCGGCACCTTCGCCAACAGCTTGCAGACCTCGGTGATCACCGCCGCCTTCTCCGTCTGGGACGCCGCGGCGCTCATCCACTTCTGGCAGATCCAAGGAATATAATCGTTCGTCCTCTGGAGGTTGCACTCGTCGAACTCGTGCCGATGCGTCCGGAAGAACTCATCGGCATCCTTGCCGAGCTCCGGCGGCAGCTCCATCACGCTGACCGAAAGCCCCGCCTCCGTCATCAGCCTGGCGTTCTTCTGGACGGCCTCTATGCCGGCCTTGTCCGTGTCCCCGATGATCGTGACCCTTTCGGCCCTGGTCTTCAGCAGGTCTATCTGCTCCTGGGTCAAAGCCGTCCCGCAAGGAGCCACGGCGTTCTTCACCCCGATCTCGTGCAGACGGCACACGTCCAGGTTGCCCTCCACGAGATATGCCTGTTTCGTGGCATAGATCTGCATGTTCGCCTGTAGCCACCCGAAAAGGATCCCCTTCTTCCTGTAAAGCTCCGTCTCCCCGGTGTTCAGGTACTTCGGGACGCCCGGCTTGTCTCCGATGTACCGTCCGGAAAACCCCGCCACGTAGCCGCTCGTCCAGAAGACGGGAAACATCACCCTCTGCCTGAACGAGTCATAGACCTGGCCTGTGTCCTCGTTCCTCTTGACGAGACCGGCCGCAAGCAGGATGTCCTCCTTCCAGCCAAGCCCCGTCAGATACTGTTTCAGCCCGCCCTTCTCCGGAGCGTAGCCGATGCAGAACAGCTCGGCGGTCTCGGCTTTCAGGCCGCGCTTCCTCAGGACATATTCCTTGGCGCCCGGCGACTCCCTGTACCGCTGGATGAACCACTCGGAGGCCAGCTTGTTCACCGTCATCAG
>CAVCPY010000055.1:0-11363 GCA_963604245.1 Eggerthellaceae bacterium | reverse complement strand
GAGGGATGTGCGGAGCACACTCCCTCCCCCGAGGGGAGGGATTTAGGGAGGGGGCAATGCGAACTGAGCATTCTCGGTCGATACACTCCGAACGTGAGATAAGGCACTTTGTCACAGGTACTTTGCTACTTGCGAAAGTTGAATTAACAATATTCACCCCTCCCCGTCACTTCGTGACAGCCCCTGAGGGGTATGGGGAAGGGATTTCCTTCACAAAGAAGACACTACCTCTATGGGTATCCGGAGTGAAGCACACGGTCAACAATCTTCAACGGAAACCCGTAACGGGTTGACAGTTCGCTTCTAAGCCGTATTATTTGTCTGGCGTTCAGTTTCCCGAGCATATCCTCTGCTACCGCACAAACTGTTTTCCTCCTCTCTTTCAGGCAATAACCTGTGTTACGCACTGGGTCAAACTCCGATTCATCAAAACTGGCAACAGAGTCAGGAAACAGAATCGGGCATATCCGAGCGACAGCACCACGGACTTCCCTATCGTTGTCCGGATAGCGAACCGCTTCTCCTTGATTGGCGTTCAAGTCAGCCTTGTTAACCAAGTAGGAGAGCGAGCTTATTGTTTTGACAACCGACTCCAGCCGAGCTGGCGAGATGAATGAGCCGAACGTCACCATACCGTTGGCATATATTTCCCACGATTGAGGGATCTGTCGGTTGGTTCCAAGAGCCATCGGCCTTCTCCACGAAGGGATGTCCACAATTACCGGACGCAGAACCGTTGCCTTGCCGCCCTCGTCAAAATATTCAAGAATGGAACTCCAAGGGTACGAGAATGGATTATGGGTCTCGCGGTGCTTCCGAGGATTGTTAAGAATATATCCGATAGCATTCTTGAGATATTCCTCAGAATCCACCTTCTCGACCTTTAACCTCACCCGGCACATGACTTTCGATGTTCCGAAGCGGTGGGAGTAGTACATACTGATTGTTTTCTTGTACCTTTCGGCGCACTGGACAACATCAGGCCGCCGTCCCCAGACCAACGAGTGGAAATGATTCGACACAAGCACAAGAATCGCGACCTCAACATCTTCGCCAAACAGTTTGAATGCCACGGCGAACCTGTTCACTCCCGCTATGTATGCATTCTCGTCCGGGAACAGGTCTATCCTTTCCAGCCCTTGCGAACAAATGTGGAACCAAGCCGGCTTATCTTGTTCATCCGCCGTCTCCAGCACGGTCACATACCTGCTCGATTGCCCATTAGCCTGCGCCTTTCTCCGTACTGTTTCCGATGTCCGCACTGTTCCCGACTCCTGCCCTTTCAAAGGCCGACTCCCGATTTTTCTTTCGTTCAAATCCTTCACCTCTACCATAAACGCCTCGTATTGTTTAAGTTAATCATACAAAGGTTAGACTACGTGTCGAAGCCTACCTCCCTTTTCATCGGCAAGTTATGACAAATAAACCGGATTACCCAATCTTTCCACGAGTAATTCACACCTATAACTGTAACTCTTTGGTATTCCGAGATATCGCACCATAGGTGCGTGGAAAAACGCACACCTACGAGGGCAGGGGGGCTGCGAGGATGCACGGAACGAAGCCTGGGAGGCCGAGAGGGCGCACTGGATGGGGGCGGGGCTTTTAGGTGCGACTTTTCAGCCACACCTAAAAACGGAAACGGCTGGCAATCAGCGTGGCCGCGTCATAGGTGCGTGGAAAAACGCACACCTACGAGGGCAGGGGGGCTGCGAGGATGCACGGAACGAAGCCTGGGAGGCCGAGAGGGCGCACTGGATGGGGGCGGGGCTTTTAGGTGCGACTTTTCAGCCACACCTAAAAACGGAAACGGCTGGCAATCAGCGTGGCCGCGCCATAGGTGCGTGGAAAAACGCACTCCTACGAGGGCAGGAGGGCAGCGAGGATGCACGGAACGAAGCCTGGGTGGCCTCACGGGCGCACTGGATGAGTGGGGCGCGGGGGAGATAGAAGCGGGGGGTCACGGTCGAGCGGGACAGGAGCGGTAGCCCCACGGACGCGCGGGACAGGACACGGAATAGTGGTGCGGGACGGAACTGTGGACTGTGGCTCCGCATCCGTCCGACAGGCGGAGCTGCCGTCGGGTTGTATTATGCGGCAACCGACAAAAACGTTTGCGCAACAGACAGAGAATCAAAAAGTTCGCAATATTGCACATTATATTTGCAAATTAGAATTATTATTAATATCATTGCATCCGGAACCAACAGACAGAGGATTCTTTTGGCAAGGCGAAATCCTTTCATAAGCATCCCTTTATTATACAAACTGAAGTTTAACATAACAAACCATTGAACGTATGAGTAGATTCAATAGTTTTGATGCTGGCTCCAGAAGTTGGCGCAGCTCGCACCACAGTATTCACTTATCTTCGTAGTATCCTTGCACGGGTGGCCTACGCTGCCCTGACAGCCATCCTTTTCCCGCTGTTCGCTCCGGCCTTGTCATCCGCACCGCAGGACAGTGTTCTGCCGAGAGACCATCCGCCCCAAGTGGACCGTACGGTTGGAAGTGTGGGGGTAGCCGCAGGACAGCCTTCTACCGAGAGATCATCCGACGGCAAAGCGGCAGACCTCTGGCCTTGAGCGAGGCCGTGCCCGACATCGACAAGGCTTCCTATGCATCCTTTCAGAGCGACAGAGCGAGAATATTCAAATGGCGCGCAAGCACTGATTACGGAGCAGCCGACAGCATCCTCATCCGCTTTGGCGGAGGAGTGGTGGACGCCCTGGATATGGACAATGTGAAGAATCCGGTCGGTCGGGGGCTGGTTGAGGGAGGTGGAACAGCATTACAGGTTCGCAAAGGACGAGCCTGTGCTGAGGGACGGTCTGTTATTCTACGTGATCGCTTTTACCCGGTGCGAAGATTCGGAGGAGATTCCCTGTTCCGGACGATTGTACATCGAGAGCGAGCGGCAAGTGCTCTTCCACGCTGCGACTACCACGAAGATAGATTCCCTGTTCCGGACGATCGTACATCGAGAGAGAGTGGCAAGTGTTCTTCCACACTGCGACTACCACGAAGATAGATTCTCTGTTCCGGACGATTGTACATCGAGAGCGAGTCTTGCGACAGGCCGGGTGGAGCTCTCCTTGAATGTCAAGGGACGGGAGGAAAAGGCAGCGAGGATAATGGTCATCAAAAGACTTCCGGACACGAGGTTCTACGTCACCAGAGTCGAATATGCCGTAAACTACAATCGGTTCGGAGACAGATGGCACTATGACTACAGCCTGATGAGGAACAACCTCTCATCCAGAAAGGGGAAGTCCTTTTTCCGCAACAACTACGTCATCACCGGCGAGATGGCCGTCACCGCCCACAACGAGGCATCCGCGCGGATGGGTGCGGACGAGAGGCTCCGTTTCAAGGACTTCCTCTCCGAAAAGGCAGACGACCTCCGGGACGACGACTTTCGGGGTGACCACAACGCCATCGAGCCGGACAAGTCCATCGATGCTGTCATCCACCGCATGATCCGTCGGCTTGAACACTGCGGAACACATTAAATTGAACATTGCCAATCAACTCAAACCCATTTAATTCAATAATGCCTATGACCACAAGAATTCACAGGTGGGCAGTGACCGGACTGACCGAGGCTATGGTCTTTACCTTAGCCCTGATTATGTCCCCCTTTCACGCCTTGGCAACTCCGAAGGCCATAAGCCCTCAGTCTCAGACCGCGACTTATACGGTCAAAGGAGTTGTTCTTGACTTCAACAACGAACCGATCGTCGGAGCGGGTGTTTATGTACCCGGGACATCCGTCGGGACCACCACGGACCTCAACGGCGACTTCTCACTCAAGATTCCGGCCGGCACAAAGACCGTGGAAGTCTATATAATCGGCTACCAGAAGAAAGTCATTCCATTCAGTCCGGACAAACTCAACGCTTTCCGTGTGATTACCCTTATGGAGGACACGGGGATGACAATCGAGGATGCCACGGTCGTGGCTTTCGCCAAGCAGAAAAAGGAGTCTGTGCTCGGTTCAGTGACCACGGTGCGGCCGGCGGAGCTGAAGACCCCTACCAGTAACCTGACCTCCGGTTTCGCCGGAAAGCTTGCCGGAGTGGTAGCTTATCAGAGAAGCGGAGAGCCGGGGCAGGACAATGCGGAGTTCTTCATCCGAGGTGTCACCACGTTCGGAACAGGAAAGGCGAATCCGTTGATTCTCATCGACAATGTAGAACTCACCTCATCCGACTTGGCCAGGCTCAACCCGGATGACATCGCAAGTTTCTCCATTCTCAAGGACGCTACCGCCACCGCCCTCTACGGCGCGCGCGGAGCCAACGGTGTGATCCTTGTCACCACCAAGGAGGGTGCGGAAGGAAAGATGAAGCTGTCTTTCCGCGCGGAGAACTCAATCTCCGCTCCGGTAAGGGAAGTCGATATCGCCGACCCTATCACATTTATGTACCTGCACAACGAGGCGGTGCGTACACGCAATCCTAACAATGCCTTGCCTTATCTGGAAAGCGAAATCGCCGCAAGGGAACGAGGTCTTAACCCCTATGTCTATCCGACAGTGGACTGGAAGCGGATGCTCTTCAAGGACTACACGTCCAACTATAGGGGGAATATGAACATAAGCGGAGGAGGACGTGTCGCCCGCTATTATGTCGCCCTTTCATATTCAAGGGACAACGGTATCCTCAAGCAGGTGCCTAAGAACCTCTTCGACAACAACATCAAACTCGACAAGTACACCGTGCGGTCCAATGTGAACATCAACCTCACAAAGACCACGGAACTGGCGGTCAGGGTAAGCGGTACTTTCGACAGCTACCAGGGTCCGATTGACGGAGGAGCGTCAATGTACGCCAAGGCTATCAAGGCAAGCCCCGTACGGTTTCCGGCTTTCTTCGCCCCCGACAAGCAGAACAAGACATCGAAGAATGTCCTTTTCGGAAACTACGGCAGAGACGCCAACTACCTGAATCCGTACGCCGAGATGGCGCGAGGCTACAAGGAATACGAGAATACGGTCGTTCTGGCACAGCTGGAGCTGAAGCAGGACTTCTCCTTCATCACCCAAGGACTGAACGGACGTCTGCTTGGCAACGTCTCCAGAGAGTCCTACTATGACCTTTACAGGGCATATGTGCCTTTCTACTACACCATAGGCTCCTACGACAAGGCCACGGATGAATACACCCTGTCGGCCATCAATCCCGAAAGCGGCACAGACTATCTGGGGTACACCCAGGGAGCCAAGACAATCAGCAGCTCCATCTATATGGAGGCGGCTCTCTCCTATGACCGGATTTTCAGAGACAGGCACAATGTGAGCGGCTTGCTTGTCTTCACCGCGAGGGAAGGCAAGTCAGCGAACGAAAGCACTTTGCAACTCTCGCTCCCGAGAAGGAATCTCGGACTCGCGGGCCGTTTCACCTATGGGTACGCCGACCGGTATTTCACCGAGTTCAACTTCGGCTACAATGGCTCGGAGCGCTTTGACAAGAGCCACAGATGGGGCTTCTTCCCTTCATTCGGACTTGGATGGGTGGTGTCAAACGAAGAATTCTGGAAGGGCGGACAGCTTTCAAAGGCAGTCAATTTCCTCAAGCTGAAGGCTTCCTACGGGCTGGTGGGCAACGATGAGATCTCTTCGTCCGCCAACCGCTTCTTCTACCTTTCCGAGGTGAATATGAACGACGGCAACAGAGGCTTCGCGTTTGGAACGGACTTCAGCACCTCCTACAACAATGTCACAATGACGGGCATATCCGTCAACCGCTATGCGAACCCGCGCATCGGCTGGGAGATATCCCACAAGCTGAACACCGGAATCGAAGTGAAGTTCTTCGACAAGGTGGAGCTGCAGGCTGAATATTTCCGCGAAAGGAGGACGAACATCCTCCAGACCCGCGCGGACATCCCTTCTCTGGTGGGATTCCGTGTCGAGCCGATGGCTAACCTTGGAGAGGCCAAGGGCGAGGGCGTGGACATCTCTCTTGACTACTCCCACTCGTTCAACAAGGACTTCTGGGCCACTGTCAGAGGCAATTTCACCTACGCCACGAGCAAGTACTCGAAGTTCGAGGAACCTGACTACTCGGCCACTCCGTGGCGTTCGCGCATCGGCAGCAAAATCAGCCAGGCATACGGATTCATCGCCGAACGCCTGTTCATCGATGAGGAGGATGTCGCCAACTCGCCAAAGCAGAGTTTCGGCGACTGCATGGCGGGAGACATCAAGTACAAGGACATCAACAGGGACGGAATCATCGACGAGCAGGACAGAGTCCCGATAGGCTACCCGACCACTCCGGAGATTATTTATGGATTCGGATTGTCCGTCGGATGGAAATCCTTTGACTTGAGCTGCTTCTTCCAGGGTTCCGCCCGCTCGTCCTTCTTCATCTCGGCAAGCCGCATCACGCCGTTCGCAAATTATGACCCTGACAATATAATGGGCGGGAAGGTCGTGACAAACGCCCTGCTCAAGGTCGTGGCCGACGATCACTGGAGCGAGACGAACCAGAACGCCTATGCATTCTGGCCACGCCTTTCCGACACTTCAATCAGGAACAATGAGCAAACCAGCACCTGGTGGCTGCGCAACGGGGCTTTCCTGAGGCTCAAGTCAGCGGAACTGGGCTACACTCTTCCTCGCCGCTTCGCGCGGAGAATCGGTCTTGAGAACCTCAGGGTATATCTCAACGGAACCAATCTGTACAACTTTTCCAGATTCAAGGTCTGGGACACGGAGATGGGCGGCAACGGACTCGGTTATCCGCTCCAGCGTGTCGTCAACATCGGCATTCAGGTTTCACTTTAAGTCACACGATATATGAAAAAAACAATACTTGGAGCGACCCTCGCTCTCACTCTCACTTTAACGGGGACATCGTGCGGCGACTACCTCAACATTGTTCCCGAAGGGACACCGAGTCTGGACAACGCCTTCAGCAACAGGATAAACTCATTCAAGTTCCTTTACACCTGCTACAGCTATCTTCCTTCCTGGGACCAGGGAGGCTCGATAGGCTTCCTTGCGGGGGACGAGCACTGGCTTATCCCGAAAGGGACGGGGTTCATAGAACAGCGCATAAGCCTGAACGCCTGGGAGATAGGCCGAGGAGAGCAGAACAGCAACGACCCTTGGCAGAATTACTGGGACGGCGGCAACGGAGGGACGAACCTGTGGGTGGCAATCCGGGACTGCAACACATTTTTAGAGAACATCCACAAGCCGGAGGATCTCGAGGAATATGAACGCGTGCGCTGGACAGCGGAGGTGAAGTTCCTCAAGGCATATTACCACTTCTACCTTTTCTCACTGTACGGGCCGATTCCGATTATGGACGAGAACATCAGCATAGACTCATCTCAGGAAGAGGTGCGCCGCTACAGGGATCCGGTCGATGACGTGGTGGCCTATATTGTGGCTCTGCTGGACGAAGCGGCGCAGGATCTGCCTGTCACCATCGCGGACGAACTGATAGAACTCGGCAGAGCCACACAGATTATCGCCAAGACCGTGAAGGCTCAGGTACTTTTGCTGGCCGCCAGTCCGCTGTTCAACGGCAACGCTGACTATGCGTCTGTCAGGGACAACAGGGACAGGAATATCTTCGGCTCAGCGGAACCGGACAAGGGTAAGTGGCAGAAAGCGGCTGACGCCGCGATGGAAGCCATTCAACTTGCCGAAAGCAATGGCCACACGCTTTACACCTATCATCTGGCCTTGTCAAGCATTTCCGATGCGACCAAGAGAATTCTGAGCATCAAGGGAGCCGTGACGGAGAAATGGAACAAGGAGATTCTCTGGGGCAGCACCCGCAACGTCACGGGACTTGAGACCGTGTCGATGGCGAAGCACACTAAAGGAAACAACTGGAATGCGAGATCCGTGCTCGCACCTACCCTGTCGGTCGCAGAGACCTTCTATTCTTCCAACGGAGTGCCGATCTCCGAGGACAACGGAGCATTCTGGTCTGAGAACTATCCGAAGAGATATTCGATAATGACAGTGCCGGACGAGGGCGACAACAGGTATATTCTTGAGCTCGGGGCCGAAACGGCCGCCCTCCATCTCGAAAGGGAGCCGAGGTTCTATGCGAGCCTTGCTTTCGACCGCGGCACCTGGTACGGCAAGGGATACACGAATGACGAACAGCGGAATCTTGGCTTGTACCGCTTCAGAGCGCGGGAAGTGTCCGGACGAAGCACATCGGAGGATCACTCCTACACAGGCTATCTCAACAAGAAGGTCTGCAGCTATGAGTGCAACCTGACCTCCGGCAGCTGGAGTCCGTACCGTTATGCTTTCCCGATCATCCGTCTTGCGGATCTGTATCTGATGTACGCCGAGGCATTGAATGAGGTGAAGGACAGCCCGGACGATGAGGTTTACAGATATGTTGACCTTGTGCGTGAAAGAGCCGGCCTCGAGGGCGTTGTGGATTCGTGGGGGAAGTACTCCATTAATCCGGACAAACCGATGACCCAAGGCGGAATGAGACAGATCATCCGGCAGGAGAGGCTCAACGAGCTGGCGGGCGAAGGAAGGCGCTTCTGGGATCTGCGGCGGTGGAAGCAGGATTTGCCGAGCGAGGTGCGCGGCTGGAACATCAAAGGACAAAGCGCGCAGGAGTTCTACAGGGTGACAACTCTCTACCGCAGGACTAAATATTCCTACAAGGATTATCTCTGGCCGCTGAAGGTTTCTTCCTTGCTGAAGAATCCTAACCTGGTCCAGAATCCGGGCTGGTGATCCGGCTCGGGGAATGAGTGAAGAGTTTTTTTTCAGTGAACAAAGAACATCAGCGCTTATGAAAAGTTTTGATAGAATCATCTTAAAATACAGCCTTGCCTTGCTGTGCGCGGCTTTTGTCGGCGGATGCGGCGAGGAGGGCAAAATCGGTCTTGACAAGGTTGACGACATCGCCCCCGCACCGCCGACGGTCGTGGGCGTCGAGAACATCAACGGCGGAGCGATAATCACTTTCACGGCCCCGAAGGAGGATGACCTGCTTTGTGTCGTGGCCACCTACACAATCAACGGCGTGGAGAGATTCACCAAAGCCTCCCCGTACGTCAACAAACTAACCGTCGAAGGTTTCGGAAAAGTGGGAGACTATACCGTGAGGCTGACAAGCGTTGACAAGAGCCGTAATGAGTCCGCTCCCGTCTCCGTGACGGTCAGCCCTCTTAAACCTCCGGTAGAGTTCATCTTCGAGTCCCTGAAGATTGTTGACAGTTTCGGAGGCGTCAAGATGACTTGGGAGAATCCGACGGAAAGCAACATCATCATCGAGGTGGCGAGACAGGACGGCGAGGAGTGGGTCTCACTTGAGAACGTGTACACGAGCGCCCGCATCGGAAGCGCCACGATCAGGGGGCTTGACCCAGAGCCGGTACTGCTGTCATTCCGTGTCAGAGACCGTTGGGACAACTATTCGGAGACTATGTCGCAGGAGAGCAATCCTCTGCCTGAGGCCTTGATTGACAAGTCCCTGTTTAGAGAGGTGGACAAGCTGCCGGGCGACTGCAACGTGCATGGCAGTCTCCCGATAAGGAACATCTGGAACGGCATAGTCAACCAGTCGGAGTGCTTCCACAGCAATGATCCGACAAACATAGGACAGTGCATCACGTTCGATATGGGGCAACGCGCCAAGCTCAGCCGCTTCAAGATGTACCAGCGCCTGTCCGGCTCCGCCTGGACGTACGCCCACAACAATCTCAAGCGTTACACAATCTATGGCTGCGACGAGCTGACAAGCGAAATGTACAACGGAGGAGTCGAGGGCAGCGACGGCCTCACGTACCCGACTTTCGAAGGCTGGAGAAAGATAATGGATGTTGAGTGCTACAAGCCTTCCGGAGCCGACAGCGGGGTCATAACCAACGAGGACTCGGAATATATCCGTGGCGGGGACGAGCACGAGGTGCCGATCGAGGCCGAGCCGTTCCGCTACGTCAGGATCCTGATGTTGGAGACCTGGAGCGGAGGAATCTACACCCAGATAGGCGAAATGACCTTCTGGGGACAAGTGGTGCAGTAGGGATCATTTAATGAACATAAAGTATGAAAAGAATATTTGAATATTTAGTGACGTGTCTGGCCATCTTCCTCTTCCTGTCCGCCTGCGGCGATATGTACGAGATTCACGACAAGTATCTCAAGATGGGAGAGGAAACGTATCTCGGCAAGCCTTCGGACCTGGAGGCGGACGCCGGATTCAAGCGGGTCAGGTTGAGGTGGAGGCTGAACGCGGACCCAAGGATAAACTCCTGCAGAATCACCTGGCAAGGAGCGGAGGCTCCTGTGGTCGTTCCGATTGAGACCACATCCGACGGGATGCACGAGGCCACCTTTGACATTCCTGAGGGAAAGTACATTTTCAGCATCACATCCCACAGCCAGTCCGGGAAGGAGTCCCTTCCTCAGACCATCTCGGGAGAAGTCTATGGGGATGCCTACAAGGAAAGCATCAACCTGAACAGACGCGGATGCAGATCCATCGTGCCTTCAAGGGAAGGAGCCACGATCACCTGGGTTCCGGTAGATGGCTGTGTTTCAGTCAAGGTGACATATGTCAGCAGCATTGACGGCTCCGTCAAGACAATCGAGCAGCCGGCGAGCGAGCCGACACTCCTCATCGAAGACTTCATCTCAAAGGGAGAGTTCTCGGTGGTTTCCGTGTTCAGGCCCGAGGAAAACGCCCTGGACCTTGTCGAATCCGAACCGGAAACCTTTGTCTTCCCTATTTTCTACTATGTCGTCTCGCAGGAGGAATGGGTTGGCACCGAGGAGAATCCCGGGCTGATGTCGGAATATTCACAAATTCCACAGACAAGTCTTGCTATAGACTCGTTCAGCACACAGGAAGCGGTAGGCGAAGGTTCAAATGGATTCGCCCATTGCATCATCGATGGGAACTTCTACACTTTCTGGCACTCCGAGTGGTACAACGGCGCAAGCCCGGTGATGCCGCACACAATAGTCATTGACCTTGGCGAGTCCAAGACCATCTCCGCCATCCTTCTTGCCCGGCGTGTGAACAACAAGGACACAAAAGCAGTCGCATTCGACATTAGCGAGGACAAGGTTGAGTGGAGCGAGGCCGGGGAGATGGACTTCCCGAACAGTCCGAGTCCTGTGATGCGTATTCTGGTGCTGCCGGGTAAAGCCACAGGAAGGTATTTCCGGCTGAAGGTGACGGGCAGCAACAACGCTCCGCACGCCAGCCTCTCGGAAGTGTGGCTCTATCAGAGCCTATGACAGGCTTTATCGGACTGCGGGCGAACCGCCGTGTCCGAAGAGGCAGAAGACTTCTTACAAATAAGAAACTGTTTAAAAATGGTTTCCGCATTTTATTATGTGGGATTTTCGAGACAGT
>CAVCPY010000054.1:0-2574 GCA_963604245.1 Eggerthellaceae bacterium | reverse complement strand
GAGTGTACTGGAGGTACATGACCGATGAGAAAAGAAATATAGACCAAAAAGACACACAAAGATTACCAAGTTATTTTTTAAGGATTACTAAACGGCTTCTAAACCACAACGACGAATGAAGAAAATTCTGTTTGCCGTCGCCTGTTTTGCGGCGACACTTCTCGCTCAGGCGAACCCTGCGTACAAAGTGAAAATCAATGATGGCCTTACGGTCAGTGTCGAGGCCTGCTCCGGGAGCATATTCAGGATCAGGATTTCACCGAGGAAGGATTTCACCGAATCTCTGATGGAACGCTACGGAATCATCAAGACCGACTGGAGCGAGGTGGACGCCAAGGTCTCCGACAAGGGAGGGGTCTGGACGCTGAAGACTCCTGAATATTCATTGGCCATCAACAAGAAGACTGGTGTGATGACCGTGAAGGACGCAAAGGGTGGAAGCGTGATCCGCAAGGTGAGTTTCCTGCCTGAAAAGGAAGATGTCTGCGGTGAGATGAGGGCTTTCATCAACGAGAAATACGCCGACCTTAAGGTAGCCGACAACGGCGGAGGCATCATCGGTGATGACAAGGGCAAGTTCGGCGAGGTGGACAGGAATGAGATTCCGGCTGCGGATGCGGTGAGCGTCATCAGCCTGAGTATGGAGAACGGCGAGCGGTTCTACGGCGGCGGAAGCACCAGCCGAGACCACATCCAGCACAGGGGAGAGTTCCTCAGGATGTGGACTACCTACCAGCAGACCGAGATTCCGATGCCGTTTATGATGAGTTCGCGCGGCTGGGGAGTCTATAACAACTCGACCCGCAAGAGTTTCTTCGATGTCGGCAACCGCCAGAAGGACAGGTTCAACATCATCAACATCTTCGACGAGGCGGACTTCTACCTTATGATGGGCAAGGATATGCCGGCGGTTCTCAATGCCTACACCCTCGTGACGGGTCGCACCTACGTCCTGCCGAAATGGGCCTACGGACTCTGCTTCGGGCCGAATATGAAGGAGGAACAGTTCGATATCCTCAACGACGCCGTGCGTTTCCGTCAGTTCGATGTGCCTTGCGACGTGTTCTGGCTTGAGCCTCAGTGGATGGAGAAGCGCTACGACTTCTCGACCCAGAAGAAATGGAACTACGACAGGTTCTCCCCGGAGCCTTACTGGCTTCAGAACCAGTTCCCTAAGACCCTGCACAACAGGCTATTCATCGGCAAGCTCCGCTCGATGGGCTTCCACCTGGGACTCTGGCTCTGCGAGGAGTATGACCTCAGCATCCAGGAGGAGGACATCATCGCGGAGCGCACTGGCGGCAAGCTGTCGGGTCAGGAGCATTGGATGGATCATCTTACCGTGTTCATGGACCAGGGCGTGGAGGGATTCAAGCTCGACCCTGCCCGCACGATAGACAACCACGTGAATTGGGAATATTACAACGGGCGCACCGACAAGGAGATGCACAACCTCAATCAGGTTCTTCTTCCGAAGCAGATGCGAGAACTGGGACGCAGGTACAACGGCAAGCGCACCTGGCACCACTACTGCGGCGGATGGGCCGGAACGCAGCGTTGGACCGCCTCGACTTCCGGAGACAACGGCGGCGGCAAGACGGCTCTCTACGACCAGTTGAACCTTGGAATGAGCGGATACCTCAACACATCGTGCGACGTGATGAGCGTTCCGCGCGAGCTTGAGATGCAGGGACTCCATTTCGGTCTCTTCCTGCCGTGGGTGCAGATCAACAGCTGGTTCTCGATGATGCATCCGTTCTATTATGCGAAGGAGGAGCAGGACATCTACCGTTTCTACGTCAAGCTGAGGTACTCATTGGCTCCGTACATCTACTCAATGGCTCTTGAGGCGGCGCAGAACGGAATGCCGATCGTACGCTCGATGCCGCTCTGCTTTCCGGACGACCGCAACTGCGATGATATGACTTATCAGTATATGTTCGGAGACAATTTCTGCGTGGGGATATTCACTAACGAGATTTATCTGCCGAAGGGGACCTGGACGGACGCCTGGAGCGGCGAGAAAGTGGTCAGCAAGGGGGAGACTTTCACCCGTGAATATCCTTCCGACCGCGCTGGGCTGCTTTTCATCCGCGAGGGGGCGATCATTCCGACGCAGCCTGATGTGGAATATCTCGGGACGCGTCCGTTCGACCGCATCATCCTGAAGGTCTATCCTCACGGGGACAGCGAATATACTATGATCGACGACGACGGGGAGACTTATGAATATGAGAACGGAGGGATCGCTTCCACTCTGTTCGAGTCTCACGAGAAGGACGGTGGCGTTGAAGTGGTTGTGAATCCGGTCCAGGGGTCGTTCAAGGGGATGCCTTCGGAGCGGGAATATTCATTCCGCATCCAGAGGGACGTTCGTCCGGCATCTGTCTCGGTCAACGGATCCGCCGCCCCGGATTGGACTTACGAGGACGGAATGGTCTGCCTGTCAGCGGGTAAGGTTAGCGTTGGAGAGAAGGTCGTTGTTTCTGTCCGATAGTCCGCTTTTGCAACTTTACCGCTTTAGAAGCTGTTTAAAAATGGTTCCCGCATTTTATTATGCGGAATTTTCGAGAC
>CAVCPY010000053.1:1931-3172 GCA_963604245.1 Eggerthellaceae bacterium | reverse complement strand
AAAATGGCCGGAAAGGCCGCGTAAGAAAAAAGAGGAATTATTTTAAACAGCTTCTTAAACAGTTTCTAAGCCGTCGAGAAGGGCGATGTAGGTTTCGATACCGCTTGCGATCTCGTCCAGGCGGATATATTCATTGGCGGAATGGGAGCGGGCGGAGTCGCCCGGGCCGATTTTCAGGGTCGGAAACCGGCAGAGAGCCTGATTGCTGGTGGTCGGAGAACCGAACGGTTCAAGGCCTAAGGAGAAACCTCGGACAACGGCAGGGTGAGCCAACGGAAGATGCGAGCTGCCGATTCTGGTGGAGCGCTCCTTTACCTCGCACGAGACGGAGGACTTGATCATCTCCAGAAGTTCCGGATTGGTGTACATTCCGTTCGGGCGCACGTCCACCACGAACGTGCATCTGTCCGGCACGACATTGTGCTGGGTTCCGGCATTGATCTGCGTGACGGACATCTTGACGGAACCAAGGAAGTCCGACACACGGTCGAAACTATGATTTTTGAACCACTGAATATCCTCGATGGCCTTGTAGATAGCGTTGACGCCTTCATTTCTGGCGGCGTGTCCGCTCTTCCCGAAGGCTGTGCAGTCCAGCACCATCAGTCCCCTCTCGGCCACGGCCATCTGCATTCCTGTCGGCTCGCCGATCACCCCGAAATCAATCCGGCCAAGTTCCGGCAGAATCAAGTCAAGGCCACCTTTCCCGCTCACCTCTTCCTCGGCGGTGGCTGAAAAGATCAGCCTGTACGGCTGCTCCTTCTGAATGAGTCTTGAATATGTCTCCAGAAGCGCTATCAGAGATCCGCCGTCATCATTGCTGCCGAGACCGTACAGACATCCGTCCTCAATCTCGGGCGTGAACGGGTCACGGGTGTAGCCTGAGGCCGGTTTCACGGTGTCGATGTGGGCGTTCAGCAATATGGTCGGACTGCCGTCAGCCGGGCTGGACTCCACCCACAGATTATTGCCCAACCTCCTGACCGCAAAGCCTTTGGTCAACATCCAACGTTCCAGAAAGTCGGCCACCGCCCCCTCCTCCCTGCTGAAGGAAGGAATCCGGATCAGATTCTTTAAAAGTTCTATCGTGTCCATAGCATACAAATGTACGCAAAAACGATGGTTTTATGTACATTTGCGGAAATGGATTTAGGGACACTTAGAAGCTGTTTAAAAATGGTTCCCGAATTTTATTATGCGGAATTTTCGAGACAGTTTCGGCTTTGGAAGAGGGAGCGTAG
>CAVCPY010000053.1:0-1921 GCA_963604245.1 Eggerthellaceae bacterium | reverse complement strand
ACCGATGACAAAGATGAAAATGGCCGGAAAGGCCGCGTAAGAAAAAAGAGGAATCATTTTTAAACAGCTTCTAAATTCACTACAAAATCGGCAAGAGGCAACATTCTTGATTCACGTTCGCCGACCTTGGCTTGTGGCATAATCGGTTCAGTTCCAAGAGGTTGTTATTTCGGGAGAAAAAGGGGTAGTTAAACATCATTGCAGGCAATTCCTGACAGGCATAAGGCTACAATTATTTGAACATCAGTGTTGTATGACAAAAGTTGGTCAACTCCTATATAGTTCCCTTACAAAATTAGTGGAAGGCAGCAGAATGCTGAACCATAAGACTTGCCGCAGTCTCAGTCATCGGTCTCGGGGTCGGCCATAATGGTGGTGCCGGAGGAGAGGGCGGAGGCGGAGGTGATGACGACTCTGGAGACGCCGGAGTTGATGGCTTCGAAGGCGTTCTGGAGTTTCGGGATCATTCCCTCGGAGATGGTGCCGTCAGCGACCATCGGGGCGAAATCCGAGCTGGTTATGGTCGGGATCACGCTCGACGGGTCGTTCAGGTCCTTCATCACACCTGGGGTGGACGAGCAATATGTCAGGGTCACGTCATAGACAGGGGCAAGAGCCTGGGCGACGGACGAGGCGATGGTGTCGGCGTTCGTGTTCAGCATCGAGCCTTCCTTGTCGTGGGTCAACGGGGCGAGGACCGGCACGGCACCGGACTCAAGAAGGTTCTCCAAGGCCTTGGCGTTGACGTACTTGATGTCCCCTACGTAACCGAAATTGATAGGCTGGACTGGACGTTTCACGCTCATTATCAGATTGAGATCGGCTCCGGTCAGACCGATGGCATTTACCCCGAGGGCTTGCAGACGTGCGACCAGATTCTTGTTGACGAGTCCGCCGTAAACCATCGTGACGACCTTCAGCATCTCGGCGCTGGTGATCCTGCGGCCATCGATCATCTGGGTCTCGACACCAAGTTTGGCGGCCACCTCAGTGGCGATCTTGCCGCCACCGTGCACGAGAATCTTTTTGCCCTTCAGGCTTGAGAATGACATCAGGAGGGACTGGAGAGACTCTTCGTTCTCAACTATGGCGCCCCCCACCTTAATAATATTCAATGAATCCTTTATCATATTCGTTTTGCTCAAAACTATTTCGGGCTCGTGCACTTTAGGTTTGCTAGTCTAAGAAGCTGTTTAAAAATGGTTCCCGCATTTTATTATGCGGATTTTTCGAGACAGTTTCGGCTTTGGAAGAGGGAGCGTGGCCGTAGCTGCGTGACCGATGAGAAAGATGAAAATGGCCGGAAAGGCCGCATAAGATAAAAGAGAAAATATTTTTAAACAGTTTCTAATATGAAGTATCTAGTAAGAGCCGTCAAATACTTTTTCTATTTCACAATCCTTTTCGTCGTGATAATGGCCGCCTTGGTGTTCATCGGGGTTGTCAAAGCCGATGTCAGCCTGATGTTCCGCGATGGCTACAAGTCCTTGTGGCAGATTGCCTTGCTGTTCGCCTTCGTCTCAGCGTTCTACCCAAGATTCGGCTTCATCAGAAGGTCAGCCATTTTGAAAGGTGAATATTCAGACCTCCGCTGCGGGATTGTTGAATATATGGAGGCGCGCGGCTACCGTCTTGAAAGCGAGGACGGCGAGAACTTGACCTTCCGCCTCCGCTCCAGATTCAGCGCCCTCTTCAAGATGTTCGAGGACAGGATCACGATGACTCGCGAAATGGGCGGCTTCGAGGTCGAGGGCCTCACCAAGGAGGTTGTACGGATTGTCGGGGGGCTGGAGTACAAGTTCCGGACGCTGGACGAGGAATAGAGTGATGAATATGCCGTTGTGGCGCTCCAAAGCCACTGATGCATAAGAAGCTGTTTAAAAATGGTTCCCGCATTTTATTATGCGGAATTTTCGAGACA
>CAVCPY010000052.1:0-6781 GCA_963604245.1 Eggerthellaceae bacterium | reverse complement strand
AAAAATAACTTGGTAATCTTTATGTGTCTTTTTTGACTATATTCCTTTTCTCATTGAGGCCGCCGAGAAAGAATCCACATTCAAAACGCACGTCAGGTCTTTGATTGAGCGTGGCGTTCTGGATGTGGATGATATGACGGTGGTGGTTCTGGGGGACGGCTACAGCTCCACGGCGTTCAGCTGGGCGAGGGCCTGATGGTAGTCTCGCTCGGCGGCGAGGGTCTGCTCCAGGGCTTCGTAGTACTGGTCGGTCTCGACGAGATATTCAATCATCGAGATCTCGCCACGGGACTGGGCTGTCAGCAGGTAGTCGCGGCTGTCGGTCTCGCTGAGGGAGGAGCGCATCAATTCGGAGTTCGCTTTCAGGCTGGCGGCACGGTTGTACTGGGCCAGAAGGTCGAAATAGAACTGCTGCTCGGCGGCTGCCTTGCGGGATTCGGCGGCTGCGATGCGGGCCTTGGACTGCTTGACTTTGTTGGCGTTGCTCCATAAAGGAATATTCACGCCCACGGTCACGCCACGGAACTTGTCTGCTGTCGTGAGTTCGCTCATATAGCCGACGGTCAGCTCAGGCACCCAGGCGGTCTTGTCGATGGATAGCTGCTTTTTGCCGACCGTAACCTCTTGGCGGACATATTGAAGGACAGGATTCTTCTGTGATGCGGACTCGTACCACGAATCGAAATCTGTTGGCAGGGCATCCTCAAGTCCGTATGATGAATCATCCAGAACTATGTCTTTGCCTCCGTTGAGGCTTTTCAGTTTTGACAGAAGGGCTTGACGCTCGACCTCCACCTGTGAGATCTGGCCACGGACGGCTGTCAGGTGCACTTTGGCTTTGTTGAGGTCAAGTACATTGGCTCCGCCGGCCTTGAGCCTTTTCTCGAAGGAGGAAACCAAGGTCTGAGCCTGACTTAGATGGGTGTCCAGTTCGGATTTAAGGGCGTTGTAGTAAATGAGGTCGATGCAGGCTTGCTTGGCTTCAAGGAGTACGTTAAGCCTTTCGGCCTTGTACTGAAGGGTTGCAAGTTCGTCCTGTCCGGCTACCTGTCTGGATTTCATCCCGGTCAGTGTCGCCACGTCGAACGCCTGCGTGACTCGGAAGTCGCGCCTGTTGCCGATGCCGTCGGCTCCCCAGAGGTAGTTGAACTCGAACTCAGGGTTCTCAAGCAACGCCCCCGAACGGTTCGCCAGTTTTTCTGCATCCACCCCGGCGGCAGCGGCTTTGAGCTGCGGGTTGTTTTCCTCGATTTGGCGAAGGACGGCTTCGGTGGAGGTCTGTGCGGAGGCGCTGATGGCAGTTCCTGCACAGATGTAGATGGCTAATAATAATTTATTGATATTCTGATATTTCATACCTGTTATTCTCGTGTTTTAAGTCGCTTCGACAAGCTTAGCGATCAAAGTTTATTGTCACATACCCGATCGGTAATTGAGCCTGCCGAAGCGACCAGAAATTAGAGGATTATCTTATTATCTATATTCATAAACCCTATTTTTTCGACTTAGTGTTGATGAGATAGATCACCGGCACGATGAAGCCGTTCAGCAATGTGGAGGAGAAGAGTCCTCCGAGGATCACCTTCGCCATTGGGGACTGGATCTCGTTGCCAGGCAGGTCGCCGCCAAGGGCGAGCGGAAGCAGGGCCAGAGCCGAGGTGATGGCTGTCATCAGAATCGGGTTCAGCCTGTCCAGAGATCCGATCATCACAGACTCCTCCCTGGTGTGTCCTTGAGAGGTAAGCACATTGTACCGGTCGATCAGGAGCATACCATTGCGGGTCGCGATACCGAACAGCGAGATGAATCCGATGATGGCCGGAATGCTCAGGATGCCGTCGGTGAAGAATATGGCGAACACGCCACCGATGAGCGCCAGCGGCAGATTCAGCAGCACCACGAGCGACTGCGGGATGTTCTTGAACTCCCCGTACAGAAGCATAAAGATGATGAAGATGCTGAATATGCTCACGAGGGCGATGGTCTTGGATGCCCGTTCCTCGCTCTCGAACTGGCCTCCGTACTCGATGTGGTAGCCTTCAGGAAGTTCGATGTCCGCAGAGATCTTCTCTTTGATCGCTCCGACAGCTTTCGCGAGTTCCCCACCCGTGGCATTGCAGGAGACGACGAGCTTGCGGCTTACGTTTTCCCTGTTGATTGTGTTCGGGCCGGCGGCCGATTTGATGTCCGCCACGTAGGAGAGCGGGACTTTCTTCCCGTCACCGGTGTCGATGGTCAGGTCGGAGATTCTTTCAATCGTCGAGCGTGCCTCGTCGCCTACCTTAAGCGTGAGGTCGAACGAGCGGTTGCCCTCATAGACTGTCGAGACAACCTCGCCTTCCATCATTACCCTGACAGCTTCGGCGAACTCTGGCAGGGATATTCCGTAGCGGGCGAGCATCTCACGTTTCGGGGTGATGTTCAGTTCAGGCCTTTCGACTTGCTGCTCCACGTTGATGTCAGCGATGCCTTCCACCCCAGAGATCGATGTCTTGATCTTCTGTCCGATCTCGTACATCTTGTTGAGATCCGAACCGAACAACTTAATGGCGATGTTTGCCTTTGTTCCGGAGAGCATCGCATCGATTCTGTGAGAGATAGGGCCTCCGATCTCGATGTTCACTCCAGGAAGCACGGCTAACTTCTGACGTACCTCTTCGGTCAACTGCTTTCTGGTTTTCTTACCAAGCTCGAACGGACATTCAAACTCTGAGCTGTTCACACCGAATGCGTGTTCGTCGAGTTCCGCCCGGCCGGTCTTGCGGCCCACGGTCTTGATCTCCGGGATGCTGAGCAGAAGTTCCTCCGCCGTGCGTCCCATCCGGTCTGACTCTTCCAGGGATATTCCCGGAACCGTACTTATCGCTATCGTGAACGAACCCTCGTTGAACGCCGGCAGGAAACTGCCCCCAAGGTTGAAGAACATCACTATGGCGGCGGCCAGTAGAGCCCCGACACCGCAGATGATCGTCTTCTTGTGGCCGAGTGACCAGTTGAGGGCTTTCCCATAATATTTCTGCAGCCAGCGGACCAATGACGGCTCGCGTCCGGTCTTGTCGCTGTTCTTGGAGCCGAGCAGGAAACTGCTCAGGACTGGGGTGACGGTCAGGGCCACGAGAGTTGAAGCGGCCAGCGAGATGATGAACGTGATACCCAGCGGTTTGAGCATCCTTCCCTCCATTCCTGAGAGGAAGAACAGAGGCAGGAAGCTTGCGATGATGATGAGCGTTGAGTTGAGCATCGGCATACGAACCTCCTTCGATGCCTCGTAAACAACTTTGATCACGCTTTCGCGCTCGCTTTCAGGTCTTTCACGATTCTGCCGCAATCGCTTGAACACATTCTCCACGTCCACAATCGAGTCGTCCACAAGCGAACCGATGGCGATGGCGATTCCACCGAGGCTCATCGTGTTGATCGTCAGTCCCATCCAACGTATCGCCAGCAGTGAGAAGACGATGGAAAGTGGAATTGAGATGAGTGATATGATAGTCGTGCGCCAGTTCATAAGGAATATGAACAGTACGATGATCACGAATATCGCACCCTCAATCAAGGACTCTTTCACGTTGTCAATCGAACTTTCGATGAATCGTGACTGACGGAAAATGTCGGAATTGATCTTCACGTCGGCCGGGAGGTTGGCCTTGAGTTCGTCAAGGGCGTTGTCAAGCCTTCCGGTGAGAGCCAATGTGTTGGTGTTCGGCTGTTTGGTGACGGTCAGAAGCACTGCCGGCTTTCCATCGTTGGAAGCGACACCAAGAACCGGAGTCTTTGGGCCGATGCGCACGTCAGCAATAGCGTCCAGTGTGATCGGCAATCCGTTCTCCGAGGTCTTCACCACGGCCTTTTTCAGTTCGTCTATGTCGTTGGTGGACAGAAGGCCGCGGACGATATATTCATTGCCGTATTCGTAGAGAGTGCCGCCGGAGGCATTCTGGTTCATTCCCTTGACGGCGTAGATGACCTCGTCCATCGAGACTCCGAGGCGGCGCATCCTGCCCGGGTCCATCAGGATCTGATACTCCTTGATGTCGCCGCCCATCACGGCCACCTGCGCCACTCCGCCGGTCGAGAGAAGCCTTGGCCGAATCGTCCAGTCGGCGATTGTGCGGAGATCCTGCATAGAGGTCGTGTCGGCGGTCAGACCGATGATCATAAGCTCGCCGAGGATGGATGCCTGAGGCCCGAGAGTGGGGTTGCCGACATTCTCCGGAAGGTCCGCTCCGACCATCGCGATTTTTTCCGAGACGATCTGCCGGGCCTTGTAAATGTCCGTACCCCAGTCGAATTCAATGTTGACTATTGAGAATCCAGTCGCTGAAGAAGATCGCACGCGGCGAACGTTGGTGGCGCCGTTGACCGCTGTCTCGATAGGGAAGGTCACGAGTCTTTCGACTTCTTCCGGGGCCATTCCCTCCGCCTCGGTCATTACCACCACCGTCGGAGCGTTCAAATCGGGGAACACATCGACCTCCGTGTGCAGGGTTGAATATATTCCCGCCGCAAGGCATAGCGCGGCGATCACGAGGACCGCCATCCTGTTGTTGAGCGAGAAGCGGATGATTCCGTTCAACAGTCCGTTTTCGTGTTTGAGCTGTTCCATAGGCCTAATGACTGTGTGAATGACCGGCTGGAACGGCTGTCACCGAAGCGAGCTTCACCTGGACGGCTCCGCTGACGACGATGTCCTCGCCTTCGCCCAGACCGCTCTTGACAAGGACTCTCTCTCCGTCCGACTGCCCGAGCGTGACCTCGCGCTTGAGGAATCCTGTCTCGTCGTGTCTGACGAAGACGTAGTGGATTCCCTGGTCCTCGACCACCGCACCGACCGGAACACTGACCGCCTTTGAGGATGCGGATGATTTCAGGTAAACCTCGGCGTATGTGCCGGCTACCAAGTCTCCCTTGTTGTCGAACTCAAATGTCACAGGAATATAATAGTCTCCGTCAGAGGCCTTCCCGTAGCCGAGCAACCGTCCGTTGAGTCCTTTCAGGCTATAGGCCTTGTCGCTGTAGGAGGTAGTAAAGTTCGCATCCTTGATTCCGGCCAGAAGTCCGTAGTATTTCTCGGACACATCGGCGCGGAGCCTCAGTCTTCTGTTCTGGCTGACGACCGCGACCGGGACTCCGGTCTCGACATAGTCGCCCTGGGCCACGCAGAGTTTCTTTATGAAGCCGCCCAGCGGGGAAGTGACGCTGACATTCCCGTCCTCGGATGAGCCGGACGCCAGTGCGTCGTACTCGGCCTTGGCCTGCTCGAAGGCCAGTCTGCTTTGATCCAGATGGCTTTCGCTGACGATGTTGTCCTTGCTCAGCTGAAGATCCCGTTCATATTCCTTCTTCGCGGTTTCGTAAACCGCCTTGGCTTTAGCCAGCAGGTCTCCGCCTCCGATGTCCTTTGATGAGACAGTGGCTATGAGTGAGCCTTTTCCCACAGCCGAACCCTCCGCCAGCCTCCCGAAACTGATGATTCCGGAACTCTTGGCCACAACTGTGGTCTCGTCACCCATCGCGGAAAGAATCTGTCCGCTCGTGTGGATTACCTCGTTGAACTCTCCCGCCGCAACAGTTTCGGTTGTGAGCCCGAAAGTCTTCTGCCTTTCAAGGCTGACCTCGATCTCGCCGTTATGGTTGTGCCCTTCGTGCCCATCGTGTCCGTCTGCCTCACGGTCGTGGTCGTGTTCTTCGTGTGCCTCGGTCCCGTGATTGTGGTCGTGTCCCTCGTGGTGGGAATGGTTGCCACACCCTGCCAGAATGGCGCAGGATGCCATTATCAATATTATGGTTCTTTTCATTTTGATTGTCGTGAATATCTAAAAAAAATTCCTCTGTTTTCTTGTGCGGCCTTTCCGGCCATTTTTAAACATCTTCTTGCTTGATTGAACGGTGCGCGAACGCATACGATTCACGCGCGAATTTATTTTCATACGGGTCTTCGTGCGCGAAAAATGTGTTTTCGCACACGGAACCAAACCAGGATTATGCCGCTACAGGTGGTGCGTGCGGAGCTGCCGGAGAGGCCGGCGGCGGTGCAATGGAGGGGATGACACTCCCGGAAACACATTCGATGGCGGTGCTTTCAAGGTTGACGGTCAACAGGTTAGAAAGAATCGCAAGAATAGGGAATATGTTGACTGCATCTGTGCCGAAGTCTTGTTGGTCGATGTGCAGTGTCTCGGAAGGACAATACTGCTTGTGTGCCACGCAATGGCTTTCGTCCTGGTTGTGGTTGGCATCGGAGTGATGCGTGTGCTCGTCATCGCAGCACCCGTCCATCCCGCAGACCTCCTCCACGATGCAGATCATAGTCTGGTGATGGTGGTGCGGCAGCACTGTGGCCAGCGTCACCATCATCATCGCCAGAAAAATCGGCACTATGGACAGCTTCCTAATCATTAACAGCTGCGATAAGTTCATCCGGTACGCAAATTTAGTGATGTTTGTCGAATTATTGAAATAATTTCACTTTTGCCAGTGCGGCTGACGGTAATTCAGAAGCAGTTTGAGAAGTTGTTTTGAAACGATTCCTCTCTTTTCTTCTGCGGCCACGCTCCCTCTTACAAAGCCGAAACTGTCTCGATAATCCCACATAATAAAATGTGGGAACCATTTTCAAACAGCTTCTATTCCGTGCGGTTTTTACTTTTTGCTGTCTGGAGGGTATTATAGATGTCAAACGAATGAACCTGCAAGGCATTCGGTTACTTAGTGATGATGAAAAAAATAAGTTGGTAAGTTTTTGTGAAGGATTTTTGCGGAGCAATTTGTTTGTGAAGAA
>CAVCPY010000051.1:0-5818 GCA_963604245.1 Eggerthellaceae bacterium | reverse complement strand
CGAACGTGAGATAAGGCACTTTGTCACAGGTACTTTGTTACTTGCGAAAGTTGAATTGATAACTCTATCCCGGACAATCAAAAGCACTTTGCCTTTCAGCTGTATTCCCCAAAAGACAAACGCTCATCTTGTTGATCAAGAATCCGTTGTCTGCCACAATTTCAGATTCGATGGGTGGTGTGGAATACTCTGACGTTCAGATTGCTAACGTTTCGCCTTCGGTGAACATCAACTAAAGATAAAAGACTATCATCTTCATAATTAATGAATTGCATTTCTCGGCCGACCTTTTGGATTTCTGCTTAGTTAGGCGTATCTTTGTGAAGCCCGGAATCCGGGAGGTCAGGCCTGTTAACCGAAATATGGTTTGCCTGAACAGATGCGGTGACCAAGTGCAGGAAAGCGCATAGTCACCGAAAGAAAAACAAGATTAAGATGAAGAAAGTCGGTAAAGTGCTCGTTGTGGACGACAATGCGGGGATCCGCTCCGCATTGAAGATACTGTTGCCCCTGCGGTTCGAGGCGGTGGAGATCCTGCCGTCGCCCTCGCAGCTTATCAGCACCGTCAATGCCTTCAGGCCGGACGTGATCCTGCTGGATATGAATTTCAACACAGACATCAACACGGGAAACGAAGGCCTTTTCTGGCTCAGCGAGTTACGCAACAACAACCCGAACCAGAAAGTGGTGCTGTTCACTGCCTACGCAGACATCTCCCTCGCTGTCGAGGGGATGAAAAGGGGTGCGTTCGACTTCATCGTGAAGCCGTGGGAGAACGAGAAACTCCTCGCCACTCTTGAAAGGGCGGTAGCGGAAAACCGGAAGGACAGCCGCCTGTCAAATGAATATTCCGCCGGACCGACCGGGATGTACTGGGGCTCTTCACCGGCAATGGCCGAGATAAAAAAGACCATCGAAAAAATCGGCCCGACGGACGCAACGGTGCTCATAACCGGCGAGAACGGAACTGGTAAGGATTTGCTGGCCAAAGAGATACATAATCATTCCGAGCGTCGGAACGGCCCGATGGTGAGCGTGGACGCCGGAGCGATTCCCGAGACCCTTTTCGAGAGCGAACTCTTCGGACACGTCAAGGGAGCGTTCACGGACGCCTACGCAGACAAGGCCGGAAAGGTCGAGCTGGCCGAGGGCGGAACCCTCTTCCTGGATGAGATTGGGAATATTCCTTTACACCTTCAGGCCAAGCTCCTGAGGGTTCTCCAGAACCGGACGATCACCCGGGTGGGAGACACGAAGCCCCGCAGCGTTGACATCCGCCTTGTCTGCGCCACGAACTTGGACTTGCGCCAGAAAGTGCAGGAAGGCACTTTCCGCGAGGATCTCTTCTACAGAATCAACACGATGAGCATCCGGCTGCCGGCCCTGAGGGAGCGGGCGGAGGACATCGTGCCGCTCGCCGAGATATTCATAAAAAGATTCGACGGGAAGTACCGCCGCAAGGTGGAAGGAATAGCGGAGACGGCTAAAGCGTCCCTGAAGGAATGCCACTGGAGCGGGAACATCCGGGAACTCCAGAACTGCATCGAGAAGGCGGTGATTCTCGCCGAGGGAAACGAGCTGACGGAAAAGGAACTGCAACTGCCGACGGAGGCGCTCGTCGAGGGAAGCGAACCGTCTGTGGCAACGCTGGAGGAAGTCGAGGAAAAGGCCATCCGGGCGGCGGTGGAGAAATATTCAGGGAATATGTCGCTGGTTGCCAAGGCATTGAATGTCAGCCGCCCGACCCTCTACAGCAAACTCAAGAAGTACGGGATTTAGGAATATGCTTCCGTGGCCTCAAATAGTGATTCCGGCCGGCGTTCTGGTGCTGGTGGCTTCGGTCTCGGCGCTTGTGACAAAGCGGCGTGTCCTAAAGAAAGTCACCTATATGCTCGATGCCCTGGAGGACAAGGAGACCAATTTCCGGTTCGGCGAGAATGGTCTGGTCAGCAGAAACATCAACCGGACTCTGAACCGAATCCGGCTCATATTCCAAAAAGAGACGGCTGAAATCCGGGAGCAGGAGGAATATTACGGGCAGATGCTGGACAAGGCCAAAACCGGAATTGTCGTGCTGGAGGCCGGGACTGACTCCGTCCTCTACACCAACAAGCAGGCGCGGTTGGTTCTGGGGGTGTCCTCATTGAGTACCCTGCGCCAGATAGGCATCGTAAGCCCTTCGTTAAGAGAGGCTTTTGAAAAGGTCGAGGAAGGTTTTGACCAGAAAGCCTCGGTCTGTTCGGAAAGTTCGCAGACAAACATCTCTCTCTCGGCAACATCCGCCCACATCGGGCGCAAGGATGTGAAGATCATCGCCGTCAATGACATCTCGGATGCAATCGAAGAGAACGAGTCGGCGTCCTGGACGAGGCTCATCAGGGTTCTGACCCACGAGATAATGAACACAGTCACCCCGATTGCCTCCCTTTCCGAGGCTCTCTCTGAATATGCCGGGACGATCACACCGCCATCCGACGGGCCGGATCTCAAGGCAGGTCTGGAGACCATAGCCAGCTCGTCCCGGGGACTGATAAAATTCGTCAATTCGTACAGGGATCTGACACACGTGGCTGTGCCTGTGCGCAAGGCGTTCTTTGCGCGGGACCTTGCCGCCAAGATGATCGACCTCAGCCAGCCGGTGTTGACCGCCGCCGGTGCCGTGGCGAAGTTCATCGAAAAGACCGAGGATGTACTCTTGTACGCAGACGAGAGCCAGATCTCACAGATTCTCATAAACCTTGTCAAGAATGCGGCGCAGGCCGGTGCGCGGCATATCGAGATCTCAGCAGAGATTGACAAGAGGGACAACGTCATCATCAATGTCAGCAATGACGGGCCGCCGATCAGCCCGGCAAGCCAGGAGGAGATTTTCATTCCGTTCTTCACGACCAAGCCCGAGGGCAGCGGCATCGGCCTGAGTCTCTCCCGTCAGATAATGAGGATGCACGGCGGCACCCTCCGCCTCACCCGCTCGGACTCCGAGGCGACAGTCTTCACGTTGATATTCAAGTAAAACTCTCCGCGGCCGGAAGGTTGCCCCGACGAACCCTCCGCGCTTCGCGCTCCGTCCCTCCCAGCCTGACGGCTGGGCCCCTCCCGCTTATGGCCGCGGGTGGCCAAGGTTCGCTGTGGCAACCTTCCGGCCGCCACCAAGCGAACCAAGCGAATCAAGCGAACCCACCCCTACTCGTTCTTGAGGGACTCGACAGGGTTGGTACGGGCGATCCTCAGGGAGCCGATCACGATGACGCTGACGATTATGGCGAGGACAATGATGTCGGCGACGATGAAGAACAGTGGATTGAGGGCAATCTTGACAGGGAACTGCTGCAGCCAGTAATGGGCTACAAGCCAGGCTCCGGCGTCACCGATGACCACGGCGGCGACAGCGACTTTCAACACATCCGCCACAAGCATCGACACGATCTCGGAGGACTGGGCACCATTGACCTTACGGACAGCAATCTCGGCGCTGCGGCGGTAGTTCTCGTCACGGACGTAGGAGACAAGGCCGATGAGGGCGATCAGAAGGGCGAACAAAGAGCCAAGCTCATAGGTTCGCTTCATCTGCTTGGTCGAATCGTACAAGCTCACAAGTGTCTCCGAATATGCCTTAACCTCCGCATCGCTGTCCGGAGCCACCTCACTGATGGCGCTTTCTACCTTGCGCATAGCCGCAGGGGTGACTTCGTTCAGTTTGATGACAATGGTATGCATCAGCCCGGACCAGTCATACTCACCTTTCTCCTTGTCGGCCTCGGATGTGAAGTCGTGATTCCAGCAGAAACGGACGCTCGGGCGTTCATCAAAGTCGGTGACATCCCCTATTACATAGTCCTCATAGACTCCGCAGATGGTGACCTGACCGTGTTCGGAGATGTTGACAATCTTGCCCACAGCACCGTCTGACCAATCAGCGAAGGCGGCCATCTTTGTCACGAACGACTTGCTGACAGCGACATCGTCAGGACCCTTAGGAACGGAGCCTTCCACGAGACGGAAGCCCATCATATTAAAGAAACCTTCCGAGGCTCCATATTCATCGGCGATGTTGAAGAGTTCGCGGTCGTCTCCCGGGAGAGAGACATTATTGCCGGAAGCCCTATAGAACGGCAGGGTATATGTGAGTTCAGCGGCCTCGACCTCAGGAAGCGCGCGGACAGCTCCGGCGATGGCGTTCATCCTGGTCTGGTCGTATGACGAGAACGTCTCATAGACCAGATTCTTGTACTCGTAGCCAGGGTCGGTGTTCAGAACCTTGCGGTACTGGAGGCTTACGATCAGCACCAGAGAGACAAGTACGGCGTTGATGGCGAACTGGAAGGCCAGCAGGGAAATCTTCCAGCGGCGCTTGCTCTCCTTGTAGCCTCTGAATGCGCTGGAGATAGGGATTCTCGTGAACATCTGCGCCGGGATGATGGCGGAGACAAGGAACACAAGGAGGATGATTCCGATGATGATCCAGATGGAGAGCGGAGTGACAAGATCCCGGACAGGAACTCCGAGCAGGGATTCGACCACGCCCCTGAACGCAAGGACAAGCAATGCCGCCACGACAAGGGAAAGCCCCAGATTACCGGCCGTTTCCTTGAGCAGAATCCAGTTGATGTCCCAGGTCTCGGCACCGTAACATTTGCGGACTCCGACCTCACGTGCCCTGCGGATGACATCCGAGATGGCCACAAGGACATAGTTCATTATGGAAACGAGAAGAAGCAGAACCGCGACGATGGACAGGATGAAGACCAGATTCCTGACCTCCGGCTGCGAACTGTGTTCCTTGGCCAGAGACGAGAGGAAATACCAGAGGGTTGTCCCGTTCTTCTCCAATTCCTCAAGTGGCTGGTGAGCTTTCTGCATCTCGTGAATGGCATCCTTAAGGGACGCAGGATCAACGCCTTCAGCAAGTTTAACGAATCCTATGTAGCGATCGTTGCCAAGCCAGTTGGAAAGACTCCAGGAACTCATCGTCTCGATGGACAGGATGGCGTCAGGATGGATGGAGCCGTTCTTCGGAAAGTCTTCGTAAACTCCACAGACTGTAAGTTTCAGTTCCGGCATCTGCTCATTGGCGATCTGCTTGCCTATAGCCTCATTGACTCCGCCAAGTTTCTCGGCGAATGACTTCGAGACAGCCACATCCCCGTTCCACGATTTCAGAGCCTCTTCCGGATTCCCGGCAAGGAACGGCCTGTCGAATATCTTGAAGAAGCAGGAGTCGGCGATGATGTGTTCGGAGCTTACCTTGTTGCCTTCATCGTCAATGATGAAAGTCTCGCTGTTGAACACGCTTGAGAATCTTGTGGACTCAAGCACTCCGGGAATTTCGGCCTTGAAGCCCGGAGCCACGGCTCCGCTGACCTGACCGAAATCCTTGTCTTCGCCTTGCCGCGCGATGCCCGTGCGGATCTTGTAGATTCTGTCAACATCTTGATATGAACTGTCGTAGGACAATTCAAAGCACACTTTCGCGATCAGGATGATGGCAATCGCCATCCCCACTCCCAAGGACAGAACCTTGATGATCAAATCACTTTTTCTTCTCATACTCATTCCTACTCGTGGAGGTTAATTATTTATCGTTCAATATTTTGCTTGCATATCCTCCCGCTCATTCTTGCGGGGAGGACACACCATTATATCCCTAATTTTCAATCATTTAGGCTTCACAGACTTTGTGTCACATCCAGAAGGTTGCCGCGGCGAACCCTCCGCCCTTCGCGCTCCGTCCCTCCCAGCCTGACGGCTGGGTCCCTCCCGCTTAGTGATTCCTAAAAAATAACTTGGTGCTTTTGCTCGTCTTTTTGGTCTGAATTTA
>CAVCPY010000050.1:0-12846 GCA_963604245.1 Eggerthellaceae bacterium | reverse complement strand
CCGAAACTGTCTCGAAAATCCCACATAATAAAATGCGGAAACCATTTTTAAACACCTTCTAAGACCCCCAAAAACCAGCAAAAGCACCAAGTTATTTTTTAGGAATCACTTAAAACCGGTACCCGAGTCCGAAGGTGATGGTGTTCCCCAGAACATCGTTTGCGGTCAGGTAGCCAAGGTCAAGGCTTACGCCGAAGAAACGGACACCGAATCCCACTGTCGCGAACGACGGCAGCACGGCATTCTTTGTCCCGAAGTGGTAACCGGCCCTGGCGAAGATCATATTCCTGAATGAATACTGCGCTCCGGCCGCCACGGTGACGTTACCGCTGAAAAAATAGTCTGCGTCAGCAGCAAGCCTTACGTTATGAACCTCCGAGAATGACTTCGACCAGTCCGCCCCGACGGTCGCCGAAGTCGGCAGACTGAACGACTCTCCGGATGCCGACTTCACGCCCGGACCGAAGGAGGAAAGCCCCGCGGTGACACTCAATCCGGACGAATGGTACGTGAGGAAAGCGTCAGCGTTGAAAGCCGAGTAGGAATCGTCAGCCGAAAGCGACTGGGAGGCATAGCGGAAATCCGCTCCGAAAGAGAGGTTGTTCAGGATCCTGAAACCCGTCCCCACCCCTAAGACCAAATCGAAAGGCTTATAAGTTCCCTTGGCGTCTCCGGAGGTGCTGAAGACAGAATATTCCTCTCCAGCCTGATAGGCCGCACCCAAGGAGAAGCCTATACGGTCGGAGAATTTGAAGGCCGTACCGAAATTGAGGTTTGTGGATTTCGCCCCGTCCGGCGCCCACGACTGACCGGAGACACCGGCTGCCATCCTCTTGTCCGAAAACGGGATGACCGAGGAGTTCCTGAATGATGAATATGCTGTCTCCGCCACCGATGCGGCTCCCGCGAAGCCCATACCGGCGGAGACCGGGTCACGGTCTATCCTGATGAAAGGCAAGCCCCAGTCATCCTGGGCGCGGAGACCTCCTGTGGCAAGTATGCAGCCGAGAGCGACCGCGAAAGTTTTGAAATGTCCTGTCATTATCTCTTGACTATGGTTTGTTTGTGTTCTTTTGAGCCGAATGTGAACGAAGCCGAGTAACGGCCGGGAGCGCACTTCGACAAATCTATCTGCGCCGGCTCGAATGCGCTTGCCCTGACTGTGTCTTCAAAGACAACCGAACCGGTCTGGGAGGTGATTCTCACCTTCACTTCCTCCAGATCCCGCCCCGTGGCGAGATTCAGGACATCCTTGACCGGATTAGGGTAGGCGACGTACTCCACCGACTCCTCACGCGCAAGAATCCTGAAAGAGGTGGACACCTCCGCCTTCCTTGCGTCATAGGCGGTGACCGTGACGGATGCGGCTCCGTACTGGAGAACCGTGCCGATAATCCTGTCAACATTCTGGGTGACATGGGCCACCTTGGTGTTGTCCACGGAAATCAAGTACTGGAGCGTCTCACCGTCCGGATCCTCGAAATAGTCCGCCGTGTTCAGGGTGAACTCTTCTCCGACGGCCGTGAAGAACCTGTCTTCAATGTCCTTTATCTTCCTTGGAGGCGTGTTTTCAAGCAGCGTGTAGCCGATCTTCACGGAGCTTGACCCACCGTAGGAATCAGTCACCGCGAGTTCCGCCGTGTAGGTCCCTGGCTCGGCATCCTTTGCGGTGATCGTGACTGTTCCCTTCCCCTCGGTCAGACCGGAGAAGACATCCGCCTCGGATCCGGCCGTGTAGGCTACCGAGAACGAATGACCGTCAGGATCAAAGACACTGATGTCCACAATCTTGGACTCGTGCGACTTTAATGTCAAGGCTCCGTCGAGGTTAATCTCTATGACCGGAGGATTGTTCGCTCCCGAAACGAAGGAAAGAACCTCGCTTGGCTCGCCGAATGTCCTGCCATAGGTGTTGCCCACGACTTTCACATAATAAGTCGTAGAAAACTCAAGACCCTCAAAAGCGGCGGAGTACGACTCTCCAACCGGCAGATTCGGAGTGAAATACCCGACGGTCACACCGTCTTTTGTGCCGTCAAGCGGATCGGCCGCTGCGACTGCATCCTTGTCTTTGCCATACAGAACGGCATAGCCATAAGCGGGATGACCATCGCTGTCCCCCGTCACTGTCCACGAGGCAGTGAAAGCGTTGCTGACCGAAGTCACTCTCAAATCCGTCACCTTAGAAGGGACATAATCCTCTCCGTATGTCATAGCTCCCATCGCATCGACAAGACCGCCGATGGAAGTCGGAAATCCTTCCGTCTTCTTGCTGCCTAGAAGTCTTTCTTTCAGTTCATCGCAGGAGAAGCCCGGTCCACCGAAATAGGAAACCACCAGAGCGGCCACTCCCGAGACGTGAGGACAGGCCATCGAAGTGCCGGACAACGATCCGTACTGCCCGCCAACCTTCGTGCTGTAGATTGAAGAACCCGGGGCGGCGATGTCCACAAAGTCCCCATAGTTGGAGTAATAGGCCTTGCTTCCGTCGTTGGCGATAGCCCCGACCGCGATGACAGGCTCATAATTGGCCGGCGCACCGTTGGCGAGGTTTTCATTGCCTGCGGCAAAGACCACCAGACCGCCTTTCATCGGAGAGTCCTGAAGCTGGTTTCCTTCGTTGTCGCAACCTGCGTACTTGATGAAATAGTCAATGGCGGCCTTGTCGGATGATGAGACCTTGCCGGTGAGAGCGGCCTTCTTCTCCTCGTCATTAAGTTTGCCGTCGCCATCTTTGTCATAGCTGTAGCCCCAGCTGTTCTGGCAAATCACAGCACCGTTGTCGGCGGCCCATTTGATCGCCTCGGCGCTGCTGCCGTTCAGGGTCTTGGTCTCTCCGCCCTCGACAACTTCCCGAAGAATTTCACAGGACATTATGGTGACTCCACTCTGACCTGCCGCCGCGTTTCCGCCGGCCACACCGCAGACCCCGACCCCGTTGTTGTTGACGGCCGCTATGGTGCCGGCCACGTGAGTTCCGTGATTGCCGGCAACCACGAAGGCTGTTCCTGAGATGGAGCTGTAATGTTTCGTGCCGCAATTGGCCGCAAGATCCTCGTGAGTGATGTCCACGCCCTCGTCCACGACGGCCACCACAACCTTAGGGTCTCCTGTAGTGTAGCCGTTCCAGACCGGCAACACGTTGATGTCACATCCGTTGCCGCCCACGAAGCCCCACTGGCTGCCCAACTGCGGGTCATTGAAGCTGGTCTTGACAATCACCGGACGGGACTCGACACATTCAATGCCGCTGACCCCTCCAAGCTGGACGGCGGCTCGGGTTTGAGGCACATCGGTCGCATAAGTCACGACGTACCACCTGTGCAGACCCTCGCTGCGGGAACGCGGCTCGAACTCGCCGGCATCAGGGAAAAGCCTTCTGATCGAGGAAATGCCAATCTCGTCAAGAACCTGGTTCAGTCCCATTGAGCGGGTCACTATCTTTCCTTGGCCGAGATCGCTCTCAATGAGCGAGAGCATCTCGTCGCTGAACCTGACGACTGCCTCGCCCTGCACCACGGAGTGGTCAATTGCCTCCTTTTCCACCGTGTCCTCACGCGGCACTTGACCCTGCTCCTCCTTGGCGCAGGAAACAAGGGCGGCCAACGCCAGCACGGCTATGACAATCTTTCTCATATCTGGAATTTATTTGTTTATCTGCCCGTAAAGGAAATCCGCGACGCTCAGCAATGAAGTGGGATCGTTCCACTTGACCTTGTTGGACTTCAGGAACGCTTTTGAAGCCGCCTTGTCCACAAGAGGGGAATTCGTCACCTCGGACTTCGTGGCAGGAATCACATTCAGTCCCACACGTATGTAATTTTTCCTCGCCAGCGGAAGTTTCTCTCCATTCTCCCTGCCCTCCATCAAAGTGTTGAGAGGCAGATTGACAAGCGAGGACGAGTCTCCGGCGAGGGATGACAGCTTCTGGGTGGAAGCCGTCGAGGACGAGATGCCGTAGCCGATGTCCGACTTGCTCAATTCGTCAAAGTTGACCGAGGTCTCGCAGACCACGGCCCCGCTCTCGTTCTCGGCCAGCAACTTCATCATTTTTCCGCCCACGTTAAGATAGACTTCGTTGCCGAGCCTTGCCGTGAACACCTTCAGCATATCAGCCGCCATCACTTTCTGCTCCTTGTCATCCACATAATGTACCTTCCCGTCCACGGAGATGTTCACCATCGCGGCCTGCACAAGCTCGCCGCCGCTCATCCTGATGACACCGTTCTGAAAATCCTTGTAAAGGTATGGCCATGTCCTTGTCGGCTCGTAGCTCTGGGCGAGGCACAGCCGGGTTCCCGTCAGAAGAAGCATCACGGCGAGCGCTATGAATCTTGCCTTTGTCATATTGTTTATGTTTTTTTAATACGGTAATCTGTAAAAAAGTATAAATATACGACAAAAAAAGGGACAGTCAAAATGACTGTCCCTTAAAATTCTGCTTACAGAACCACGTTTATTTTTTCGTCCATTTCATCGGTCCGACATAAATCTCCCACCAGCCGACACTGGTTCTGCAGGCAAAACCATTTGGAACGGAGATAGTCTTATAGTCGCTGCTGAACTCGAGCACAATGTCAGTATATGCGCTCGCATCATCAACGTTAGGCGCATCAAAACCAACTATATAGAGAGGGCCTTGAGACGAATGCACATAGCCGGTTTCCTGCTTGGCAGCGATAGTGACCGTCGTTTTCTCCGTATTCACGGTTCCCGTGAAGATATTGTAGTTTTTAGCTGCTGTATATCCATAGGCTGCCAAATAGGAGTCAAGATTGTAAACAAGCACTTTTGTCACATCATCAGGATATGCCAGAATCTGAACCTCGGCGGTATAATTGTCACCCCAGTATCCCGGTGCGGGACCGCTGTATGTTCCGAATAGGTTCGCAAGCGGATGGTCATTATCCTTGATGGTGAATGAAGTCGCGTTGGATCCGCCAATCTGGTAGTCGTTGGTGGCGCTTTCGAGTTCTATCTGAAAATCAACCGAACCGGTGAACACTCCAGGCTGATCAACAACGTTGATCTTTATCGCAAGAGAATCAGTGCCGTTGAAATTCAGAACCTTGCCGGCGGGTTCTATGGTGAAGTTCACGCCTTCCTTGGCCGTGCCCTCCACGACTTTGAAAGTGACGGAAGTGTTCTTGTCGCCCTTCAATGAACCCAGTTTGACAGGAAGAATCACAGTTCCGACATCCTCATTGACGGAAACGGTGGTTCTGTAGAGGTTGACGAACGGTGTGGTCGTGAAATCGCTGACCTCACGGCAGCTTACGAAAGCAGCCACAACCGCCGTGAAAGCTAATATTCTGTTAATACTTTTCATATCTTTCTCGTGTTTGAAAAAAAATAAGACTATTCAGCGGCGACGTAACCTTCGTTCTGCACAAGATTGAGGTTGACCTGCATCTCGTAGGTAGGCATAGGCCACTGGTAATGGTAGTCGCTTGCAGGGAGGGATTTGGCGGTGTAGTTGGTGCCTTCGACGACAGCGGTGTTCCTGATCGCACCATCCTGAGCAGTGCGGACGGAATAGCCATCGCCCCATCTCTTCAGACAGCTGATGCGCAGACCCTCACCCACAGTCTCGCGGAACCACTCGTTCTTTACTGACGCCAGGGAGCCGTCCGTAAGGTTGGCGCCGCGTTTCTCCTGGAGGGCGTTCAGCACCGTCTTGGCGGAAGATTCGTTGCCTGACTGGGCGTAGGCCTCAGCGGCGATAAGGTACATCTCACTGATCAGGAAAGGCTTGATGGCGTTGCCGGAATTAGGGATACCGCTGGAAGTGAGGTCAGGATTGCCGATGAACTTTGTGAACACATAGAAATCCCCTTTCATCCACTTGGTGTCGATGTAGCAATAGTAGTTCTCGTTGTCGAACCAGACAGCCTTGCGGATGTCACCATCATCGTAAGCGTCAACGATGGCGGCCGCAGGCAGGAAATAAGGCCTGTAATAAAGTCCCCGGTCATTATCCTTCGACATCTGGGTGTAGTAGGAATGATAGCCGATACCCTCGGAAAGAGAGGCATAGAACTGGACGATGGCCTCGGTACCCTTGTCGTTCACGCTCACCGCTGTGAGTTCATCGACGGTGGAAGCCAGATTGTAGATGCCTGTGTCGATCACCTTCCTGGCGGACTCGGCGGCCTTGGCATAGTCCTTCGTGTCGATGTAGTAACGCGCATAGGCGGCGTTGACGGCATCGATGGTAGGATACTTCGAGCAGGCCTCGCCCTTTACACCGGCGAGAAGTACGGCGGCGGAATCAAGGTCAGACTTGATCTGGTCATACACTGCCTGAACGGTTGCTCTTGCCGGACGCTCGGTCTGGTTGTACACAGTCACAAGCGGAACACAGAGGTCGGTGGAAGAACTGCTTCCGTAAGGCTTGGCGAAATGCCTTGCAAGATGGGTGTAGGCGACAGCCCTGCCGAGGAAAGCCTCTCCTCTAGCCACCGCCGCGTCAGCGACGAGGTCTGAAGGCACCTTCCTTGCGCCCTCGATCAGGATGTTGAACCTGTTGATGGCGTAGTAGCAGGTTGTCCAGTTGTCCCTTGTATTGTAGTTGCTGGCGTTCATATCAGCATCTGAACGGTGAACATCGCCTCCGTTGTTGCCGAAGTCAATCGCAGCGTTGAAATAGTCCGACTGAACGTCTGAGACCCAGTCCATCACCCCGTAGTCCAGACCCCTGAAGTTGGCAAGGACTCCTGCCCTGAATCCATCGAGGTCAGTCTTGTTGGTGATGATGTTTTCCGGATCGTATGAGATGCTTCCCTTAGGAGTAAGGTTAAGATCGCAGGAGGCCAGCAAGGCCGCGGCGGAAACGGAAACTAAAACTATGTTAAAAATCTTTTTCATACTTGATCTGATTTAGAATGTGATCTCGATTCCTCCGAGGTACTGCTTCGAGTTACCGGCGACACCATAGGAAAGGTTGGAGTTGATCTCCGGGTCAATACCCGAGTACTTGGTGAATGTGAGAAGATTTCGACCTGTGAAAGTCAACTTTATGCCCTTGAGGACATTGTTGCTCCATCCGAGCCATTTCTTTGGAAGATTGTAGCCGACCTGCAGGTTCTTGAGCCTGAGGAAGGATGCGTTCTCAAGAAGGTGGGAGTCGAACTGCATCTGATAGCCCTGTGTCCAGTCCGGCCACTCGGCGTCAGTGTTCTCCGGTGTCCAGTAGTCAGAGACGCTCTTGTGGGTGTTCATAGTGGAGAAATAGACCGGATTGGCGTAGAAGAAGCCGTCGTTGGAAATCAGAGATTTTCCGAGAACATAGGAGAAATCAGCCTGGAATGAGAGATTCTTCCATGCACCGGATAGGCCGAAACCGCCATTGACAGGGGCATATCTCTTCTTGCCCGTGTTTTGGGTAAGGGCATCCTCATCGAAGACGTCTGTAACCTCATTCTTGGTCGTCACATCCTTGTCATCTCCGGCCTTGTACCAGGTAGGCGCTCCGGTCTCTTTGTCGACTCCGGCATAAAGAGGATAGTAGAACATAATAGGGCTGCCGACAACGTAGCACACACCAGTGTTAGCGATTTCCCAACGATCACGTCCGTCGAAGAGCTCGGTGATCTTCTGGCTGTTGTAGTTGAAGGTGGTGTTGAAACGCAGGAAATAGTCCCTGCCTCTGAGGATGTCAACCCCCAATGTGATGTCGACTCCGGTGTTCTGGAGCGAACCGACGTTCTGACTCACCTCCGTGAATCCAGTCGTGTAAGGCTGAGGGACATCCATAAGCATATTGGTGGTCTTTCTCAAATAGTACTGCACATCGAAGTCAACCCTGTTGAAGACACGTCCGGACAATGCCACGGTGAGAAGCGCCTGCTGCTCCCAGGAAAGGTCGGCGTTGGCCGGCTGGGAAACATAGCGGGCTGAAACCTCGCTGTAGGAGCCGCTGTTGCTGATGAGACCGAGTGAAGGATAGTCGCTGCCGTCGCTGCCCAAAGCGGCGTTGCCCTGGGTTCCGTAGCTTACCTTGAAATCGAGGGCGTCGATGTCGCGGACATTCTTAAGGAACTCCTCCTTCTTGATGTTCCACTTCGCTCCGACTGACCAGAAGTTCGCATACCTCTTGTTGGCGCCGAATCTTGACACTCCGTCACGGCGGACAGTTGCGTCAACATAGTACTTGTGAGCGAAATCGTAGTCAACGTGACCGAAGTAAGAGAGGAAGCGGGACTCTGTTTCAGACTCGCTCATCGAATAGGTTGACTGCACACCGTGCTGGAGAAGCATCTGACGGTAGTCTGTCTGCTTCTTGGACTCAGCGTAGTAGTAGTTGTAGGAATTCTCCACTCCTTCCTGGCCAGCGAGGACGCTGACGTGATGGTCATCGGCGACGGTGAAAGAGTACTCTGCGGTGTTGGTGATGGTGGCGCCGTACTCGAAAGCGGTGGATTTGCCGGCAGTAGGAGTGCCGCCATGGGCATCGGTATAGACAGGGCTAGTCTGCCAGTTGTTCAGTCTGATGTAGCCGTCAAGACCGGCTCTGCTGACAATCTTGAAGTTGCGGAAAGGCTCAATCTGGACGAAGACATTGCCGTTCACTCCGTAACGCTTGTACTCATCCGGGTGATACTCCATATAATAGTCCGGGACAGAAGTGTTTCGTGCGTCATACCATTCGCCCTTTCCGTCCACGGTAGTGGCAGGATGAAGAGGAACGATGAGGTAGGACAGACCTCCTGACACGTAATTGCTCATTCCGTTAGCCGCAGAACCCCAGTTCGGGTTCTGCTGGGTCTTGTCGATGGAGAAAGACAGGTTGCTGCCGAACTTGAGCCAGTCCATAGGGTGAGCCTGCACGTTGGAGCGGACGGTGTAGCGGTCGAAGTAGTTGCCCGGAGTGAAGCCTTGCTGATGGTACTGCGAACCGGAGAACATATAGGACACCTTCCTGCCACCGCCTTCGATGGTGATGTCGTTCTGGGTCTGAGGGGTGTTCAGGTTCATATATTCTTTGTACCACTTGGTATTGTAGGTATAGCCTCTGTCAAGATAGGTACTCTGGATGTTCTCCGGAGTCTTGATGCCAGTCCTGAGCCAGAAGTCGATCAGCTCGTCACCTGACATCATACTCTTGTAAAGGGTGAGGTCGGCAAGTGTCGAGATACCGTACTGCGAGCGGACGGTCACAGAGGACTTATCGTTGTAGGATCCGCTCTTCGTGGAGATGTACACAACTCCGTTGGCGGCGCGGGATCCGTAGATGGATGTCGCGGAAGCATCCTTGAGGACGCTGATGCTCTCGATGTCGTTAGGGTTCATCGCCATCACGGAACGTGATGATGAAGGAATACCGTCTATAACATAAAGAGGGGCGGTGCTGGATCCGAGGGAACCCACACCGTGAAGCTGCATTGAGATGGCATTGTCACCGGCAACTCCGGAATAGGAGAGAACCGAAAGACCGGCCACCTGCCCCTGAAGGGCGTCGAGAGCCGAGGATGAAGGCGAGTTCTTGATGACATCGGACTTCACCGTGGCGACGGTGCCGACAATCGAACTGACTTTCTTCGCCGAACCGTAACCGACAACCACTGCATCTTCGAGGACGTTCCTGTCCTCCTCAAGGGCGATGTTGATGGTCGTCTTTCCGTCCACAGGGACTGTAACGGTCACGAAACCGATGACCGACACCGTAAGCTTGCCCTTTGACGGAACGTTGATCGTGTACTTGCCGTCAAAATCGGTTGACGTGCCTGTAAGTGTCCCGTCAACAATGACGGTGGCCCCAGGAATAGGATTACCCGTAGCGGCTTCCTTGACCGTTCCGGACACCTTGATCGTCTGGGCGAATGCTGCGCCTATGCTGATGAACAGGCACAGTGCGATTGAAAATAACTTTTTACCCATAAGCTTAAAACGTTTGTTAAACTTAACGATTATTGAATATTGAAATAGTATTCCAATGTCATCTCTCGTTTTGTTACTCGTAAACCGGGAAGCCATTGATCGCAGAAAACCGCCGAAACGGCTCTGTCACAAGGTCAAATGCCAAACCCAATTGCAAAAAAAATAAAATATTCTGAATATTCCAACTGCCGCATAAGCCTCTTTTGATGAATCATTATGCCGAATATATCGTTTTATCCAATCGTTATATTCAACGTTCAAAAGATTGCGCTAACTAAACAATTGAAAAAACGGTCGTAGAGCTAACAATTTGAAACTTCAAAAAAAAATAAACTATATCGTTTCAGCAAAAAACGGCATTGTCTAATGCGGTTCTGAAACCGTCAGCATAAGGATGTACATCACTTTCATTTAATAACCATCTTGTCACCTACAATCTCCTCAAGAAACTGTTTTGAGAAAACCCCTCTTTCTCTTACGCAGACTTTAATTGCCGCACGCTCAAAATTCTCCGGGCAAAGAGTGCGCTTCCCTTCTTGCAAATCCGGTCTGCCTATCAAGCATAACCGCAATGTCACCCAGACTTCGCCCCCTGTCTTGAGTTCTGGCAAGATAGTTACTTTTTTTTGAAATCACAACAAATTCGCAAAAAGATTGGAGAAAGACGGCCAAAATAACTTTATCGTTATAAGTTTTTAAGGTATATTCATTAATCATTGTTCGACATATCTGACCGGCATTATCGCTACATTCAGACATTTCTTTTTTAACTTATAAAATCAATGAACAATGGAACAGATTTCATTCAGCAAAGCTTGCAGGATGTGGAAACAGGAGAAAAAACAGTATGTCAAGACATCAACTATGGCGGCCTATTCGCTTATCATTCAAAATCATCTTGAGCGACGGTTCGAGAACCTGAACGATGTGACATCCCGTTCCGTGCAGAAGATGGTTGATTCCAAACTGAAAGATGGCTTGAATGTGAGTACGGTGAAAGGATTGCTGGTTGTCCTGAAGATGTTGCTCAGGTTCGGTGAGACGAATGGCTGGATAACTCACAGGACAATAACGGTCAGATTCCCCACTCCGAGAATCAAGTCAAGGCCGTATGTCCTGACGGTAAGCGAGGAACAGCGAATGCTCAAGTACCTGACCTGTCATCCCGACCGCTACAACCTTGGCCTACTGATCTGCCTCCACACCGGTATGAGGATAGGGGAGGTCTGCTCCTTGAAATGGAGCGATGTGGATTTGGACACCGGAACAATCCGCATACGGAGGACAGTCCACAGAATCTACACTGCAGAAGAAGGAATCAGGCGTTCTGAACTCACCATTGATTCTCCGAAAACCGCGGAATCTTGCCGTGACATCCCGATTACAGGCGGATTGGCCTCCGCCCTGCACGAATATTCCGGAAGCGCGCCGCGCGACCTGTTCGTGATTTCCGGCCGGAGTCACCCTACCGAGCCGCAGACGATGAGGAATCATTTCAAACGAGTCGCAGCGGCCCTCGGACTGTCGATGCGCCGCTTCCACGGTCTCCGCCACACTTTCGCCACCCGCTGCGTGGAAAGCAGGTGCGACTACAAAACCTTGAGTTCTATCCTTGGCCACTCGAACGTGAGTACGACCCTGAACCTCTACGTCCATCCGGGAATCGAGCAGAAGCGCAAATGCGTCGAGGATATGGTGAGGTCGATTGTGTAAGTCCTTCCGTCATAAAAGTGCAGTACACCTGAAAACAAGCTTGCCGGCCTTGGCCCAAGCCGTTTCAGGTGTGCTTGAATGTGGCAGGTGAAGAATCTTTACCTGAGGCTCTCAATCATTTCGGCCGTCAGTCCTGTAACGCTTACGATCTGCTCCACAGGCATTCCGATGCCCAGCAATGCCTTGGCAACCTCAGCCTTCCCTTCGGCTTTCCCTTCGGCTTTCCCTTCGGCTTTTCCTTCAGCTTTTCCTTCAGCTAATCCTTCAGCTAATCCTTTGGCAACACCATCGATCCTTCCCTTTGCCTCTCCGTCGGCATAACCTTTCTCGAAGCCCTTGCGCTCGGCGAATTCCCGCTGCGCCAAAATGTCCCTCTCGTTCATCTTGTCAATATCGTATTTAAGTCTCTTCTCCTTGTCGAACGCCGCCACCTCGCACGCCTCCGCGAGCCGTCTGGAGACCCCTCCGGCCTCCTCGATCCATTCGGGGATCCTTTGGAAACCCTCGCTGTTCTTGAATATGTAGAACAGCCTGTCGGACTCCGTCACGCACTCCTCCAGCGCCTTGGTGAACAGCGGCATCTCCACAAAGATAATACTAATTGTCTGATTCGCAACCATTCCGGTCCTTTTTTCGGCGAACCGCCAGTACGAGATGAAATGGTCCGTGTCCCAGAGCGACTCGTCGTCGTGATTCAACTTGTAGTTCAGGAATGAGACCAGATAGACCGGGCGCAGCTTCCCGTAAAGGTCCCCCTCCGAGAGCTCCAGATGGTAGAGCCCGGAGGCATAGTACACACATCTTTCAAAGAAACTGCTCTCCTCCGAGGCCTGCATCTCCACGATGAAGGTCCTGTCGGCCTTGTCCACGCAGACCAGGTCCAGCACAGTCTTCTTCCCGTAGAGCAGATCCCGCCGCTGCTCGCGGTCGGAGTATTCCTTGATGTCCTCGACCCTCGCCTCGGGAGGCAGGATCTGGTTCAGCACCCCGATGAGGATGTCCTTGTTGTTCCTGTCCGCGAACACGGCCTTGAACCCCACGTCGCTCCGCAGATTCACGAACGGGGCGAATTCATTTCTGTTTGTAAAGTAGTTCATATATTTAGGCATTAAATATTTGAACCGCAATAATATGCATAATAAACGTAAATAATGAAAAGAAACAGAAAATCCGTCTTAAGAAAGATAAATATTTTTTCTTTTAGAAGCTGTTTAAAAATGGTTCCCGCATTTTATTATGCGGAATTTTCGAGAC
>CAVCPY010000049.1:0-5226 GCA_963604245.1 Eggerthellaceae bacterium | reverse complement strand
GGTCACGTAACTACTGCTACGCTCCCTCTTCCAAAGCCGAAACTGTCTCGAAAACTCCGCATAATAAAATGCGGGAACCATTTTTAAACAGTTTCTTAGATGGTTTTCTTTGGTTTTGGTCGTGTGTGTTTTCCGGTCGCTTCGACAAGCTCAGCGACCGGAGGTCTATCTGTAATATTCAGGATAATGCGTCAGGTCTTTTGTTGAGCCGTCACGCAGGCGGATGTAAGAGTCAAGCTTCCGTTCGCCTTCGTGGAGCACAATTACCCTGCTTCCGTTCATCCCGATGTTGTTGTAAACTGTCGCGGCTCCGCTGTACCGCCCGTAGGCCAGCATTATGCCGTAGTAACCGACCGAACAGTCATTGTCGTGGTCATGCCCGCAGAAGACAGCCATCACGTCTCCGCATTCCAGCATCTTGCAGAAAAGGCCCGAATTCAGTCGCGGACAGCAGACCTGCTCCCGATGCGTACCGATGGACTTGAAATTCAGGCTTTCCCTGAATGCGTAGGAATATTCAGGCAAAGGAATATGAATGAACGCGACCGAGGGCAGCGGTTTCTTTCCGTGTTCCGCCGTGATTGCCGTGCTGGTCTTGCCGTACCACTCGACTTGATCGGAGTGGACATAGTCGTAGTCATAGCCGCTGACCTCTTTTTTTGAGAACGGGGACTCGCTCCCGGAGTCGAAGCACCAGATGACGGAAGCTGTCGTGTCGGCCGAGTGAGACCTCACATCAAGGAAACAGTTGCCTTCTCCGTGCAGACCCGGGGTGTCTCCGGCGACGCAGAGCGGTCTGGTCATAGCGTCTTTCAAAAGTGCGGCGTTGGTCTGGTCAAACTCCTTGTCGTGGTTGCCGAAGACAATCCCGTAAGGTACACCAAATTTGTCGAGTGTGTCAAGAAGGATCCTGTAGTTCTCAAGAGCAGGCTTGGCATAGACTTGGTCGCCGGTCAGCATAATCAGGTCTGGCTTTTCCGCTGTGATGGCGTTGCGGATGTTCTCCCAGACAAGCGGCGTGCTTTCGTTTGACGGAATTAGATGGGTGTCAGTGAATTGCAGAATCTTGAATTCTCCATCCGAACCGAATCTGAGTGTCGGCTTCATAGGCTTTTTAGCGGAAACCGAAACACAGGCGGTGATTACCATCAATGCGGAAATTAGTCTTTTAATATTCATAATCAATTATTTGGTCGTTGTTTCTCCTATAATTCTGACCGGTCCTAAAAGTCCGGAAGGAAGCAGCGGCTCATCAGGTGTGAAGAAGTCCATCTGGGTGTAGGTGATCTTCTCGGAGACTCCCGGCTGGACATCTCCTACGAGACGGTTGTGCCACATATTGATGACCTTGACCTCGACGGTGTTTTCTCCGTTCTTCACAGCCTCGGTGATGTCAACCTTGAACGGTGCGTTCCAGAACACGCCCAGATTCTTTCCGTTCACGGTCACTTCCGCAAGGTCTTTCACATCACCTAAATCCAGAATGACGGAATCCTTGCCTCGGAGTTCCTTCTTTTTTATCCTGAATGTGTTTGAATATGTCGCCGCTCCGGAGAAGTACTTGATCCCGCTGTCCGAATTCTCGGTAAGAGAGGAGAGCCTCTCGAATGTGGCGGTTTCAGGAGCTCCTCGTCCCTGCTGGAAGGAAACTGTCCAAGGGGTGGCGATTTCCGCCAGTGTCTCCTCGGCTTTCTGTGGAAGGTCGTACTTTGTCTCGGCGGTCTTCTCAAGGAACATCACGAAGATTGACTGGTGCTGTGTAAGGGTCAGTCTCACCTCTGTCCTGCCGTCCGCAATCTCGAAGCCGACGGGTTCTGTCGAGGCGTCCTCGTCGTGCCAGATGACAGGCTTCCGGCCGGTTGTCCTGAACGATGCGCTGATGTCCTTCGTCTCTTTGGAAAGATTGGTCAGCCAGTACACCTCGCCGTCAGGAAGTGTTCTGTGAACGAACTTCACGTCATTGTCAGCCTTTCCGCCGATGCTGAAGTCCGGACGTATTCCCATTCCGTCGAGAACCTTCCCGACCGGTATTCCGGTGCTGACATTCTCCCGGCCGCTGTTCCATACACTGTCCACAAGGGTGTTGAACTCCTTCTCCGTTCCGGTGTTGCTGGCCAGCTTCTGAGGTTTCGCTCCGCAGATGACGACCCCGGCGTCGGCGAGTTCCTTGATCTTGCGAAGAATCTCGATGGACATATGCTTGACATTGGCGTCAAGGACAAGCGCGCGGTATGTCATTCCGGTCGGGACGGAGATTCGGCCGTTCTCGGCCTTGGCCAGATCGCGGAGTATCGTAGGGTTGAAGTAGTCGAAACTGTAGCCGTAGGCGATGTCGGGACGCTTCTTGAGGAACACTCCGGTGACATTGTTGTCCTCGCCGTAGTAGTAGGCGATGTCTGCAACATACCTGCCTTGCTGGAGCAGATGGCAAGTGCGCGAGAGGTAGTCCGTCCACGCCTTGGCCTGGTCAGCCCAGGTCTGGTGACGGTCGAACCATTGGCCGTATTTGCCAAGGCCGATTCCCGGGACTTTGTCGTCCACCGGCTGGTGAGGGGATGTGTGCACCACGAATCGGTTCAGTCCCGCGGCCATCGCGGCGTCAGCCGAAGGCTTGAGTACGGCAGGGGAGAAGACCCAAGCACCGCCCCTGTAGCCGTCAGTGGTGAATGACTCAGCAGCAGCGATGTTCTGCCCGTAGATGTGGGCGACGGAGGCGGACTCCCTGATGTCGGCCTCATACCTTTCATTGAATATGCTTCCGGCCTTATAGTCCATCCAGAAGGCTGACATCGGGATGTCAGCAAGCTTCTTGCAGTCCATTCCGTCGGCGAGCATAGCCCTATAGTTCTCGTGGCTCTCAGTGTAGCGTTTCATCCCGTACGGCTTGAGGATTTCGTTCTGGAGGTCGTAGTGGTACTCGGCCGTCATATCCCCGATGGTGCGTCTCCAGTCGAACAGGAAGCGTTCGGTCTCCTCGGAACTGTTGAGGATCATGCCTGTCAGCGCCGGCATCCATTTGAGGAGGTCATAGCCTTTCCTTGCCTTGAACTCGGAGAACATATTCTTTGTCCAGGTCTGCGGCCCGGCCTCGTAGCTGTCGGTCAGGAGATACTCGATTCCGTGCTTGCCGAGACGGCCTCCGGTTGCATCGATGTAGGTCTGGAGGTAGTTGCGGTAATATTCCCTGATCGCATCCGGGTCAATCTTGTCGACTTCCAGCCCGGTGGCTTCCGGAGAGGCAGGATGGTTGGTCTTGCCTGTGAGGCTGTAGCCGAAGCGGAAGATTCTCCAGCGTCCTTCCGGAGCGTTCCAGTCAAGTACGCCGTCCCTTACTTTGTCGGTCAAATCGATAACGTCATCGAGCCGTGCGGCTTCCGTGGCGTGCGGAGTGTCCTCCATCCAGAGGAGGCGGTAAAAACTGAAGCCGGCCTTGTCGGCCGCAAGCTGTGTTCGTGTGACGGTGGAAAGGATGAACTGGGATACACCGAAGGAGCAGTCCTTCTTGCCGCCGTTGTCCTTGAAGCAGAGTCTGAAGAATCTGCCAGTGGTCGGGGGAATCGCATAGGTTCTTTGACCCGTCGCCTGATAGCCGAGGCGGACGGTCTTGAACTTCTTTCCGTCCTCGCTCACAAGCAGTTCCCTGACGTGTGAGAACTGTTTGTCATCCAGCCTGAGTTCGGAGATGACCAGAGATTTGACCGTCTGCGGCTCGCTGAACTCGTACTGGACCCAGCAACGTCCGTCCTTGTCGGGGGAGAGGACAGCATAGTCGCCCACTCTGTCGCCGTTGAGCCGCCCCAGCAGATCCTCTTCCGGAATTTCGCAGCCGCTTGTGGTTACATCAGGATTCAAGGAAGCAAGGTCGATGTCCGCTTCGCTGAGCTTGACTCCCAGCACTGCGATGTCCTTGTAGAACTTCTTTTTCAGAAAGACCTGTGAAATCCCGTCATAGGAGTACGAGAAGTCCTGAAACTGGCAGGTGACGTCGAATCCGTCCGGCAGTTTGACGTTCAGAGGCTTGCCTCCTTCCACTTCTATCTGTCTCCAGACAAGTTTCTTCATCGCGTCCTCGTCCTTGACCCAAGGGCCGCCGGTCTCGCTCCATCCCGGCGAGCTGGCGATGGTCACCTCAAGGTCAAGGCTGTCGGCAAGGTTGACGGCGTACTTGAACGCATCCTTCCATTCCGGTGTCATATAGATGAGCCTTTCCGCAACTATCTGCGGAGTCTCAAGCCCGGCGTCGAAGTTGTGGAAGCCCACGATGCCGGATTTCTGCATCCACAGGAGATCCTTCCTGATGCCGTCCTTGGTGATGTTTCCGTTCATCCAATGCCACCACACTCTCGGGCGCGCAGACTTCGGCGGATTCAGAAACTCTTTGTAGAGATCCTGTCCGGTCGCCGACCTTGTCGAAGCGTTCGACTTTTGTGGTCCCTGAATTTCTCGAAGGGACACTTCCTTTTCAGTGTCAGCCCGCAAGGCCGCTTCGGCAGGTTCGGCGACAAGACTTCCGTTACTATGCGCGAAAGCCGCGACCGACAATGTCAGCGCGGCAAAAGCAGCAGTGATGTTCCGTGATTCCTTAATCATAGATGCTGTTGTTCTTCAAATATTTATAATATCATTACTGTGCGAGCAGTTCCTTGACGATGGTTGAGATCAGCCGTCCGTCAGCCTGCCCGGCCAACTTCTTGGTGGCTGCGCCCATAACCTTGCCCATATCCTTTGGGCTTGTGGCTCCGGTCTCGGCGATGACCTCTTTAAGAATATTCCTGACCTCATCCTCGGAAAGAGCCTTCGGAAGATAGGCCTCCATCACCTTTAACTCGGCGAGTTCCTTCTCGGCGAGCTCCGGACGGTTGCCTTGAGTGTAGAGCTCGGCGGATTCCTTGCGCTGCTTGACGAGTTTCTGAATGATTTTCAGCACATCGGCGTCTGAAAGTTCGTGTTCCGTTCCCGATGTCTTTGCGAGAAGAATCTCGGACTTGATGCCTCTTGTGGCGTTGAGACGAGCCTCGTCGTGAGCCTTCATCGCCTCCATTATGTCCTTCTGAATCTGTTGTTCGAGTGCCATAGCAAATGTGTTTTTAACGTTCTTTCCACAAATTTACACATTTAGTAAGCGATAAAAAATAAGTTGGTAGAGATTTATGCAGGATTTTTGAGGCTATTTTTCTTTTGGAAGAGGGAGTGTACTGGACGTACACGACCGATGAGAAAAGGAAT
>CAVCPY010000048.1:0-20190 GCA_963604245.1 Eggerthellaceae bacterium | reverse complement strand
TAAATTTGTTCGTAATCGCTGTAAGTTCTTGATTTTCAAGACTTATTGCGGAGAGGGAGGGATTCGAACCCCCGGAGCCTCGCAGCTCAACAGTTTTCAAGACTGCCGTAATCGACCACTCTACCACCTCTCCAGACTTTGCCCCTCAATCAAGAGGGATGCAAAGGTAAATAAAATTTTCCGTTAGACAAAATATACGGAAACAAATCCGCAAAAAAACTCGCGCCAAGAGATACTGCCCGGCATATTAAGTCATCGGATAATCCTGCCCGGCGACCAGATGAGTTACTTTTCTTTCTTCTCTTCCGCCCGGGTAAAGAATCTGTTCTGGAAGATAATCAGATAAAAGGCTCCCACCGTGACGCAGCTGTCAGCGAAATTGAAGACAGGAGCGAAGAAAAGCAGACGGTCACCTCCGATAAATGGAACCCACGAGGGCCAGACAGTATCGATGAGCGGGAAGTAGAACATATCCACGACACGACCGAACATCAGCGGGGCGTAATCAAAGACCACACCGTAGAAAAGGCTGTCTATGATGTTGCCGAAAGCTCCGGCGGTGATCAGCGTAAGGCCCACAAGGACACCGGTAGGGACGACCGGCTTGCCGTCCGGCAGCAGGGCCTGGCGGCCGTCCGGGGTCAAGGACTTGCGCACAAGCGAGGTTATCCACCAGCAGAGAGCTCCCGAAAGGGCGATTCTGAATAACGACAGCAGGAACTTTCCTACGGACCCGCCGAACTTCATTCCGAAAGCCATACCTTCATTCTCGATGAAGAAGATCTGGAACCAGTTCCCGATGACGCTGAAATGCTCACCTATCTGCATATTCGTCTTGACCAGAATCTTGATGACCTGGTCAATGACGACAAGTATGACTCCCAGAATCAGGAGGCGCTTACCTTTGGAAACCTTCACTAGTTTTGTCCTTTTTTAGCGAGTTTCTCCTTGGCGGCCACGGTAAGAGTGGCGTGAGGAACAAGACGGAGCCTTTCCTTCGGAATAAGCTCACCGGTTTCCCGGCATATTCCATAAGTCTTGTTCTCAATGCGCACGAGAGCGGCCTCAAGATTCTGGATGAACTTGTACTGCCTCTGCGCAAGCTGGCTGGCCTCTTCCTTGGAAAGCTGGTAGGCACCATCGTCCTCGACCGTCTTGAAAGACGGGGTCGTGTCCTCGATGTCGTTGCTTCCATTATGCATGACAATCTTGCGGAGAGTGTCGTACTCCTTGCGCGCCTTGCCAAGCATATCATTGATTATGACCCTGAATTCCTCAAGTTCCTCATCACTGTAACGCACCTTCGTCTTTGCCGCAGAAGCTGCGTTGTCTTTGATTAACTCTGACATAGTACAAAAATATTTAGGTCTGCAATTATCTTGAAAGAGCCATCTTCACCGTTCCTTCATCCCACTCGACGCTGACCGCGCCATCTGGTGCGTCCTTGCCAAGCGTGACGGAAAGGGCAAGTGTCTGGGCTGCAACGTAATCCTTGTAGCCTTCAAGAGCGGCGGCGATGTCATCATAGGCCGCACCGTCGGCGAACACGCACACGTCAATCTTGTCCGTGACCTCGAACCCGCTGTCCTTCCTGAGGTTCTGAATCCTGTTGATGAGCTCGCGCGCGACTCCTTCTTTCTTCAACTCCTCAGAGATCTGAATGTCAAGGGCGATGGTCAGCTGACCTTCAGTGGCGACGAGCCAGCCCGGCATATCCTCGGAGGAAATCTCGTAGTCTCCTGGCTTGAGTTCAACAGTTCCCGAAGGAAGTTCCACCAAACATGCCGCCCCTGCGGCCTCGGCGTTCTGAATGGCGGAAATCTTGGCCTGGTCGAATCCGCTGAACGCACCGGCGATCTCCTTCATCTGCTTGCCATAAATCTTCCCGAGGGTCTTGAAGTTAGGCTTTATCTTCTTGGTGATGACACCGGTGGTGTCTGAAATGAACTCGGCCTCCTTGACATTCACCTCATTCAGAATGATGGACTTGACCTGTTCCAACTGCTCCCTGACCTTCGCCGAGATCACAGGAATGATGAGCTTCTGGAGAGGCTGGCGGACCTTGATGGAAACCTTGCGGCGGAGCGCAAGCACCATCGACGTTGCCTTCTGCGCGAGACTCATCCTTTCCTCCAGGTCGGAGTCGATCACCGTCTCGTCACAGGCCGGCATATTCACATAATGCACTGACTCCGCGCCGTCAGGGACAAGGTCAAGATAGAGTCTGTCCATATAGAACGGAGCGATCGGAGCTCCGAGGACAGCGACATCCACCAGCACCTCGTAAAGGGTCTGGTAGGCGGCGAGCTTATCCTCGTCCATCTTGCCGCCCCAGAAACGTTTCCTGTTCAGGCGGACGTACCAGTTGCTGAGGTCATCGCAGACGAAGTCCTGGATCAGACGGCCGGCGGTGGTGATGTCATAATCCTCGTAGGCATCCACGACCTTCTTCTTCAAGGTGTTGAGCAGAGATATGATCCAACGGTCAATCTCAGGTCTCTTTGAATATTCCACCTTCGGGGCCTTCGGGTCGAATCCATCGACATTGGCGTAGAGGGCGAAGAATGAATATGTGTTGTAAAGCGTTCCGAAGAACTTCCTGCGGACCTCATCGACACCGGCCTCATCGAACTTGAGGTTGTCCCAAGGCTGGGCGTTGGTCAGCATATACCATCTGAGAGCGTCGGCTCCGTACTTATCCAGTTCCTCGAACGGATCCACGGCGTTGCCAAGGCGCTTGCTCATCTTGTTGCCGTTCTTGTCCAGCACAAGGCCGTTGGAAATCACAGTTTTGTAGGCCGGAGTTCCGCTGATCATAGTGTGGATGGCGTGAAGAGTGTAGAACCAGCCTCTGGTCTGGTCAACACCCTCGGCGATGAAGTCGGCAGTACAGCCGAACTTCGGAGAATCCAGCCCCCGGAGCCCCTCCTGCGCATAAGGCATAGCACCGGAATCGAACCATACATCGATGAGGTCAGTCTCGCGGGTCATTTTCTTTCCCGAAGAACTTACGAGGAATATGTTATCGACATAAGGTCTGTGGAGATCAATCTTACCGTAATTTTCCTTGCTCATATCCTCGGGATTGAATCCCTTATCCCTCAACGGATTGGAAGACATAACTCCAGCCTCGACCGCCTTGTCTATCTCTGCGTAGAGCTGCGCCACCGTGCCGATGCAGACCTCCTCTTTTCCGTCCTCGGTGCGCCAGATCGGGAGCGGAGTGCCCCAGAAACGGCTGCGGCTGAGGTTCCAGTCCTGAATGTTCTCCAGCCACTGGCCGAAACGTCCCGTTCCCGTGGATTCAGGCTTCCAGGCGATCGTCTTGTTCAGAGCCACCATCTCGTCCTTGACCGCCGTCGTCTTGATGAACCACGCGTCAAGAGGATAGTAAAGGACAGGCTTGTCCGTCCTCCAGCTGTGAGGATAGCTGTGAGTCTGCTTCTGAATCCTGAACGCCCTGCCGTCCATCTTCATCATCATACAGAGATCGATGTCAAGGGTCGGAGCGTCCGCCGGAAGCGAATCGTCGAAAGCGTTTTTGACGTAGCGTCCGGAATATTCCCTGTAGGAAGGGTCAACGTGCGTGCGGACATATTCAGGATCAAGGTCTTCGATCGGGTAGAAGCGTCCGTCGTGGTCCACCTGGGCCTGACGCTTGCCATCCTTGTCCAGAACCATCATCCCCGGCACGCCGAAATTGGCCGCGACCTTCTTGTCATCGGCTCCGAAAGTCGGAGCGATGTGGACCACTCCCGTACCGTCCTCGGTCGTGACATAGTCTCCGGAGATGACCCTGAACGGCTCTCCCTCCTCGATTGGCTTGAACCAAGGAATCAGCTGTTTGTAGCGGATTCCGACAAGGTCAGTTCCCTTGAGGGAGCCGTCAAGAACCTTGTAAGGGACAAGTTTGTCACCGGGCTTGTAGCTCTCAAGCGGGATGTCGGCGGCTTTGGGATTGAACCACGCGCCCACCAAGTCCTTGGCCAGCACGTAGATAGCCTCCTTTCCCGTGTAAGGGTTGAAGGAGAGGACACGGACATAGTCATACTTCGGTCCTACGCAGAGGGCCGTGTTTGAAGGGAGTGTCCACGGAGTCGTGGTCCAGGCGAGGAAATAGACCGGGAAGGCCTCCGTCCCGAAGAGCGGCTGCGACTTCCCGTCCTTGATGACCTCGAACTGCACTGTGGCGGTCGTGTCGGTCACGTCCTTGTAGCAGCCCGGCTGGTTCAGTTCGTGGGAACTGAGGCCAGTGCCGTCTGACGGCGAATATGGCTGAATGGAGTACCCTTTGTAGAGCAGTCCCTTGTCGTAAATCTTCTTCAAAAGGTACCACAAGGTCTCGATGTAGCGGTTGTCGTAGGTGATGTACGGATCGTTCATATCAACCCAGTAGCCGACACGCTCGGTCATATTAACCCATTCCGCCGTGTATTTCATAACCTCGCTGCGGCAGGTCTCGTTGTACCGCTCAACGGAAATCTTCGTTCCGATGTCGTCCTTGTGTATTCCAAGTTTCTTCTCCACGCCGATCTCCACCGGGAGTCCGTGGGTGTCCCATCCGGCGCGGCGGTTCACCTTGTACCCGGACTGGGTCTTGAAGCGGCAGATCGCATCCTTGATGGAACGCGCCATCACGTGATGGATCCCCGGCTTGCCGTTGGCGGAAGGCGGACCCTCGAAGAATATGAACTCGGGAGCGCCTTCCCTGACCTCAAGGGATTTCTCGAACGCATGATTCTTTTTCCATCTGTCCAGAACCTCATTCCCGACAGAAACCAGATCAAGGCCTTTGTACTCTTTGAATGTCATAATTTTCTTTCTAATTTTGCATCGGAAAAACCACCGGTTCGCTTCCAATGCATTTAAGTTTGCAAAGATAGTGATTTCCGAGTGTTTTATCAAATAGGTGATTAATGAATATATTAGACATCCTCATTCTGTTGTGCTGCGTGCCGGCCGTCTTCCGCGGCCTGTCCAAGGGATTCATCGCCCAGGTGGCCGCATTGGTGGCCTTGGTGCTGGGCGCCTGGATGTCATTCCACTTCTCCGGAGCGGTCGCCGGGTGGCTCAGGCCTGTGATTGACATCTCCCCAGCCCTGCTGCAGGCAATAGCGTTCGCGGTCATCCTGATCGGCGTTTTCCTTGCGCTCACCTTAGCTGGCAAAATGCTGGAAGGCATAGTGAAGATTGTTATGCTCGGCTGGCTGAACAAACTTCTCGGCGTGGTCTTCTCGCTTTTGAAGGTTATCCTTGCGATAGGATTGTTCATTCTTCTTTTCGATTCCGTCACCACGGCCCTCGGAGTCGATTGTTCGAAGATAACCGGAAGCTCGCTTTTCTACACTCCGGTCAAGGACTTCGCCGATGTGTTTTTCCCATATATTAAAGAATTGATATTCAATAAATAATGAGTAGAATCATTCTAATAGAGACTTCCACCTCCCTTTGCTCCACGGCACTTGCGGAAGACGGGAATATTGTCTGTGAAAGAATCAGCGGCGAGCCAAGGGCGCACGCATCGCAAACCGCTCCGTTCGTCAGCGGTATGCTTTCCGAGAAAGGGCTGAAAGTCTCCGATTGCGACGCTGTGGCCGTCAGCAAAGGGCCCGGCTCCTACACCGGATTAAGGGTCGGAGTCTCAACAGCGAAAGGCCTCTGCTTCGGGGCCGGCATCCCGATGATCTCCGTCGGCACGCTTGACACCCTCGTCTGGCAGGCTTTGGACGGGAATATGCTCCCGGAGGGCTGCCACTACATCATCCCGATGATCGACGCTCGCAGAATGGAGGTTTACACAGGAATATTCACGCCCGACGGCAGGCAGGTCTCCCCTACCGTGGCTCAGATCATCGACGCAGACTCATTCAGGGAGCAGCTCTCCGAAGGACCGGTGCTGTTCATAGGCGACGGGGCCGACAAATGCAAGGACATTCTGGCAGGGCCGAACGCCCGCTTCATCCAATGCTGCCCGAAAGCCGCATCTATGATGCATCCGGCCTTGGAAGCGTTGAACGCCAAGCGGTTCGAGGACGTGGCATACTTTGAGCCGTTCTACCTCAAGGAGTTCATCACGACGGTAAGCAAGAAGAAAATAATCTAAATTCAGTAATAATATGAAAATTGGTGTAGCCAGCGACCACGCTGGGTTCGAGTACAAAGGAAAGATCGCGCAATTGCTCAAGAAAAAGGGCTACGAGGTCATTGATTATGGAACATATTCAGAGGAAAGCTGCGACTACCCTGACTTCGGCCACGCCCTCGGCTCTGCCATCGACAAGGGTGAGGTCGCTCTCGGAGTGGCTTTCTGCGGTTCAGGCAACGGGATTTCGATGACGCTGAACAAGCATCAGGGAGTCCGCGCGGCTCTCTGCTGGGGGACGGAGCTCGCCCGCCTCGCCAAGGCGCACAACAACGCCAACGTGCTTGTGATGCCGGCACGTTTCATATCCTATCAGATGGCCACTACCATTCTCAACAAATGGCTGACCACTGAATTTGAGGGAGGGCGGCACGAGCGCCGCATCGAGAAGATTCCGCTTCACAAATAGCATAGCATTGGAAATAAAAGCGTTGATTGCGGACAAGAGTTTCCTTCCGGGCAACCCACGGCTCTCAGGGAGCATCGAGGATTACCCGGAAGGAATCATCATACCCATCGACAAGCCCTACCGCTGGACTTCCGCCGATGTCATCCGCAAGGTCAAGTGGGCCGCTTGCCGACACTTCCGAAAGAAAAATCTGAAAGTCGGCCACGCCGGCACCCTCGACCCGCTCGCCACCGGAGTGCTGCTCGTCTGCATCGGCAAAGCCACCAAACTGGCGGAAACCCTTCAAAAGGATGGCAAGGAATATCTCGCCGGCGTCTCGTTCGGAGCCACCACGCCTTCCTACGACCTTGAGAAAGCCATCGACCGGGAATATTCAGTCGAAGGAATCACGGAACAGTCCATCCGCAAGGTGCTGCCCCGATTCCTTGGCGAGCAGGAGCAGATCGCTCCCCTCTTTTCGGCCAAATCCATCGATGGGGTCAGAGCCTACGAACTGGCCAGAAAACAGTACCGCGAGGCCCGGAAGGAGAAGACGGATGTGATGACGGATTTCGACCACACTGTGGCCGAGACACTTAACAGACAGGTTATCAACATCTCCGAAATGGAACTGGTGTCGTTTTCCCCGAACGGGAAAACCGACGGAACGGCAATCAAGGACGAGGACTTAAGGCCGAACCCCAGAATCAATGTAGTGGACACTTCCGCCCTGCATCTTCCGCTGGCGGAAATCCGCATCGCCTGCAGCAAGGGCACCTACATCAGAGCTCTGGCCAGAGATCTCGGCGAGGAGCTCGGTTCCGGAGCGCATCTCAATTCATTGGTTCGAAGCCGCTCAGGCGGCTTCACGGTGGAAGACAGCCTTTCGGTCAGTGAGGCTATGGGGATTCTGACCGCTTGACAATCACAGAAGCTTCATCGGGCCGCCACCGGGATTGTAAATCTCGTTGCGCGACACCGCGATGACACCTTTCACCTTACGGAAATATTTTGTGGCCTCATCAAGGGTTTTACCGTCAGGAATGCGGATTGACAGCGCGTCGATGATGCTGTAGTCATAGATGACATCGGCCTTGTACTTTGCGACGGCCTTCACAAGAGGTTCCTTACCGACATTTTCGTCATAATAGATAATCAGGGTGTTCGGGGAATATGCCAGCCCGACCTGACGAGGCCTCACGGGAGGCAGTTCCCCTATCGCCGGAATGTCCGGAGAATCAAACGAATCAACTTTGGCCAGCTGCTTCTCGGTTCTGCTGATGGTGCTGCAGCCGGAGGCCACCGTAAGCGCGGCGGCCATCACAAACGATGAATCTTTGAACAATCTTGTCATTCCAAATGAAGATTTACCCGCTACTTTCCTACAAGATTGAAGCCAGAAGACGCCCATTCCGACATTGAACCCCCGTCGGCATAGACAAGATAGCCTTCCAGCTCATCATTGGAGTCGATGAATCTTTTTGCCTCGTCAAGCCCGATGACCATACAATATGTGGCGTAGGCATCGGCGAAAGTGGCGTTCGGAGCCACAATCGTGGCACTGAGCAAGGAGTGGTCAACGGGATATCCCGTCCTCGGATCGATGGTGTGTGAATATTTCCGTCCGTCCTTCACATAGAACTTCCGGTAGTTGCCCGAAGTCACCACGCCGCAGCCGCTCCCGTTGCCCTGCCATATTCCCACAAGTCCTTGACCGCCAAGTTCATTGTTTCCGTCCACCGGCATATCGATCCCCACCGTCCAAGGTTTTCCGGACGGATTGAGACCCTCGCAATAGATCTCGCCTATATTCACAAGCATATTCCTGACGCCCAGCGAGTGAAGGTACTCCGCAATCTTGTCGCAGGTATAGCCCTGAGCTATCGCGTTGAAATTCAGTGCGGGGCGGACATCAGGATTCAGAGGCGAGATGTTCCCGTCATACTTGTCCATTCCACAGACGGCACGGAGGCTGTCAACCATCGCCGCCGAAGGCAGCGAATCCCTTGTGAAGCCGAATCCCCAAGCGTCGTACAACGGCCCGGAAGCCATATCCAACGCACCTCCCGTCTCCTGAAAGAGCATCCGGGAAATGGTGAATATCTCCCTGAACATCTCATTGGGACAAACTGCCTCGCCCGCATTGTAGCGGCTGAGCTGCGAACCTTTGTTGTACCCCGACAAAGTGGTGTCGATCAAAGTCAGGATGGAATCCACCGCCTTCCCGATCACGGCCACTTCGGAACGTGAGTGAGCGGAGGCGAATTTGACCGAATATGTTCCACCCTGCGCATAGCCTGTCAGCTCTTGATAGGCCTCAGACCTGCCGCAGGAAAGGGTGGCCAGAACCAATGCGGAGCAGGCAATAATCCGACTGAAAATACTTGTTGTCGCTTTCATAGGTGCAATTATAGGCATTTAGATTCAAATATCGCCATCATTGGACTGGTTTTTGCTTTAGCCATACACCGTTTTTGCGATTTTTATGCGATATTTGCACTTTCAACAGAAAAAGATGAAAATAAGAAGCTTTATTTTGATAGGAGCATCCGCGGCCATCATTGCGTTGCCTTCTTGCAAGAAAGATGAAGACGATTCGACGACCAAGGATTATCTTAACGGAAGCCTGACCTTCACTATGCCGGCTTATGTCACAAAGGGCGAGGTCTTCAACCTGACCCCGAAAGGGGTCACGAATCCGGCGACCGGCTCGTCCGAAGATGTCGGATTCTATTGGACAACCTCCTGGGATTCAAGCAAGGACACGACCAAGACAGAGACTGACAAGAGCGGGGACGGTTCCTACGAATTCACCACGCCTTCAAAAGTGGGCACTTTCTCCGTAAGCTGCGTGGCCTTCGCCACGGACTATTACACAACTTCCAACTCTGTTTCCTTCAGTGTCGTCGATCCCGCCATCGACTCGACGGTCTCAGGGGCGTACTCCGCAAATGACCCGAGATTCACCGACCCAAGAGACAACAGCGGGTACTACACCGCGACGTTCAACGGCAGCACTTGGATGAAGAACAATCTTTGTTACTCCGGAGCCGGGGTCTCCTACGAGAACAGCGTGGCGATGGACGCCATCTTCGGACGCCTCTATACTTGGCACGAGGCCGTTTCCGCCTGTCCTGAAGGCTGGCATCTGCCTTCCGAGGCCGAGTTCACGGCTCTGGCCAACGCCCTTGCGCCTGACGGCACGGTTTTCTCCGAAAAGGAGATTTTCACCGGCGTCGCCGGAGGGCTGATGGTTGACGCGAAATTTCTGGGCTCGAGGATGTGGGAGTACTGGCCGCAGGTAAAGATTACCAACAAGACCGGCCTCTCGGCTCTGCCTGTGGGCTATGCGATAGACTCCGGGAATTCTTCCAAATTCACCGGCGTCAACAATTACGCGACATTCTGGACCGCTGATTCGGAAAACGATGATCTCGGATTCTGTAGGTACATTTATGTGAAACAGAATGACATCCAGATCGGAGCGAGAGACAAGACATCGTTCCGGGCATCCGTCAGATGCGTGAAGGATTAGTCAATCCGAACCAGGAGACCGGACTGCTCACCGCAGATCCGTGACTACATAGGAAGATTCGAGAGTCTTTTCGTCGAAGCGGAAAGACTCTTTTGATTTCTCCGCCTCCGCGAACTTGAGATTCGTTATGGTGAAATCCGAGACGGAGCCGTCATTCAGCGTGACCTCGGCACCGACCAATGTTGCGGTTCCGCTCTTGAAGAACAGCTTCAGTCCGGCAATGTCCATTGAACCTCTCCCCTTTCGTACCGGTGAAAGGACTGATGCGTCCACGACCTTCCCCGCGAATCTGGAACTTCCGAAAGAACTCTCCTGAAAAGCATTGTCGACCGAGGCTATCATCAGGGCGGGGTTGGTTGCATAACTGTCGAAAGAATCGTCAACGGCCTCGACAAGAGCCTCTTCCGAAACTCTGTCAATTGTCCAGCGGGTCTTTCCGTCGCACCAGATCTCAAGCCCGTTCCCATCCACGATGAAAGAGGTTCCCTGAACCTTGACGCTTCCGCTCCCGGTCATCCGGGCCTTCTTTGTCGGCATTGTGAATGAATAGTCAAACGAGACCAGAGAGGCGGAGACCTTGCCGACAAAAGCGTCCAAAGTTCTGCTCTTGGCAAGCGAAACCTGCGGCAGCGCAAGGAGCGCCGCGGCGGCAGCAATGAATATCCTGGTGATTGTCTTCATACTTTCAGGTGCGTCTGCACAAGTCGTGCCTTGCGGAAGTTGAGTTACTGATTCTTGTAGGCCGCAATGATCTGCTCCAGTTCGTCAAGGCTTCCGACAAGCACCTGACGTGGCTTGGATCCTTCCTGAGGGCCTACAATCCCGGCGGCCTCGAGCTGGTCCATCACGCGCCCGGCCTTGGCGTAACCCATTCCTAGCCGTCTCTGGAGATCCGATGTCGAGCCTCTCTGGCTCATAACCACCAGCTTGGCGGCCTCCTCGAAGCGTTCATCAAGTTTTGTCATATCAACCATACCGCCGGAGCCATCCTCCGTGTCGTCATCGACGGCCGGCAGGTAATATGGAGTGTTGAGACTCTTCCTGTAACCGTCCTGTGAACCGATATATTCAGTCAGCCTGTTGATTTCCTCGCTGTCGATGAACGCGCACTGGACGCGCACCGTCTCGACCCCGGCGTAGTAGAGCATATCGCCCTTGCCGATCAGTTTCTCGGCTCCCGGAGAGTCAAGAATCGTCGAAGAGTCAGTCCTGGACACGACCCTGAACGCGATTCTCGTCGGGAAGTTCGTTTTTATCAACCCCGTGATGACATCCACGGAAGGCCTCTGGGTGGCCAGCACTACGTGCAGACCGGCGGCTCGTCCCTTCTGGGCGAGTCTGATGATGGATGTGGTGATGCTGCGGGCAACGGCCTTGGCATCCCCGCTTCCGCCCACGGACATCGTCAGGTCGGCATATTCATCGATGACGGTGACAATGTACGGCAGGAAACGATGCCCCTCGTCCGGACGGAGCTTCCTGTTGCGGTACTTCTCGTTGTAGGTCTTTATGTTAGGAACGGAAGCCTTGCTCAGGAGCTCATACCTCTGGTCCATCTCGACGCACAGCGAGCGGAGAATCTTGTCCGCCTTGTCCGCCTTCTTGACGATGGCATTGTCCTTCAGCTCCTGTTCATCATTGTAAGGAAGGACGGCAAGATAGTGCTTAAGAAGATGGGCGTAGGCCGAAAACTCTACCATCTTCGGGTCGATGAAGACCAGTTTCAACTCCGACGGATGCTTCGCGTACAACAACGAAGTAACTATGGCGTTCAGTCCTACAGACTTGCCCTGCTTGGTCGCTCCGGCCACCAGTAGGTGCGGTGCGTCCGCAAGGTCAAAGACCTTGACTTTCTGCTGGATAGTGTAACCGATGGCGACCGGAAGCTCGGCCTTGCTGGAGCGGAACGCCTCGTCGTTGAGCACGGCGCGCATCGGGACGATTGAAGGATGGTCGTTGGCGACCTCTATGCCGACGGAATCGGTGAGGGTGACGACACGTACTCCCCTTGCGTGCAGATGCATACCGAGATCCTCCTGAAGTTTCTTGATCTCGGAAATCTTGACTCCGGGCGCCGGATAAACTTTGTAAAGGGTGACGGTCGGGCCGACTATCGCCTTGACATCGTTGATTTGGATGCGGTAGTTCTCCAGAGCAAGCCGGATCCGGTCGTTGTTCCGGGACAGTTCCTCATCGGAGACCTCGCTGCGGGAAGAGGAATATGACTCCAAAAGTTCCAGTGATGGGAACCGGTAGTCGGGCAATTCGTCACGGACATTGATTCTCGGAAGTTCCTGTTTAATGTCCGTGGACAGTTTTGCGCCTTTGATGACTTCCAGGGATTGTTCTGCGGCGGCGGGGGCTTTGACAGGCTCAACTGCCGGGGTTCGGGACGGCGCACCAACCGGCGCTTCGACAGACTCCGCCACAGGGGTTCGACACGGCTCACCAACCGGCGCTTCGACAGGCTCTGCCACAGGACGTTCCGGCCTCTGAACCTGCCGAATGGCCGGTTCCTGCCTCTTTCCCAATGACATCAGCCAGTCCGAAAACCGTCTCGACGCCAGAACAAGCCACACAACCACCAGAAAAGCCAGCAAACAGCCGGTAAGAATATCCCCGAAAACGACCGAGCCCCACTTCGCGACTGTCTCGCCACACTCTCCTCCGAGGCCTCCCCCAAAGGCGTTGCCAAGCCCCGACAGATCGGAAGCAAACGCAAGAATGAACGATGAGAGCATAGCCCCCGTGACAGTCAACAGCGTTGTCTTGACCATCGAATAATGCCACCTGCGCAGCAGCAGACGCACAGAGACCGCAAAAAGGATGACCACGAAAGCCAGACTGCCCAGTCCGAACCACCTGCGCACAAGCAGGTCAGCCCACCTGTACCCCATCTTCCCGGCCATATTGCCGACCTCGACCGAGGTGTCACCCACGGCGGAGGACAGGCAGCTCTGGTCAGCCTTCCAGGTGAAGAAATAGGAAACGATGGCCAGCAATGTGAACAAAGCCAGCAAAGCGGCAAGAATGCCGGCGAACTTCGTCAGCCTGTTCTTGTCGTCATCGTCCATATTCCTCCAGAACCTGAACATTATTTTCTGTTCTTACGGTTGCCTTTCTTATTGTTCCTGCGGTTCTGTCCCAGACCCAGATTCATACCTGGACGCGAGAAGTTGGAATCAAACGAGATCTTGGTAAGCTCCAGATCGGCCGGAATCTGAATCCGGTAGCCGGAAAGCTTCTCAATGTCAGCGAATATGGTCTCGTCCGCCACGCTGTCCTTGTTCCAGATCAGGTACTGCTGCCTCATATAGATGGCCAGCGAGCGCAGCATAGAGCGCTTGACCTCACCTTCCGGCTCTCCGGCGATCAGGTCGATGATGCTCTCGATGTTGCGGCCGTAATGATTGGCGCGCACAGGAGACTTGTTGATCGGGATATTCATCGGCGGAACATCCCTCGCCTCCGGATGCGGAGCCGGGTACGGAGAGTCGATGTCAAGGTCATACCCGGCGATCATATAGAGATGATCCCAGAGTTTCTGCTCGTAGTTCTCCTGCGTGTGAACCTGAGGGTTCAGGGTTTCCATCACCCCGACCACGACGCGGGCCTGCTCGCTCCGTTTCTCCCTGTCCGGGATAGCTTTTACCTGCTCGACCATATTCAGGACGATGCGGCCATATTCCGGCATCTGAAGCTTCTCCCTTTCTGTGTTGTAGTAGAGCTTTATTGAATTGTCGTTAGCTTCCATAATCTTTCTTTTTTGTGTTAAGAGATTCCTGAAAAAGCTTGGTGCTTTTGCTCGTCTTTTGGGTCTGAATTTGTTTGTTCATCAGCCTCTGTGCCGCCGGCACACTTCTTCTTCACAAACAAATTGCTCCGCAATAATCCTCCACAAAACCTTACCAACTTTTTTCTTCATCATCACTAAAAGGCAAATATACGAAAATTATTCGACCTCATCGGTAAGTACATACCATATTATGGGAGTAATCTCCGAATATCCCATCCGGCGGTAAATGTCTGCGTAACGGGAGACCTGACGGCGGTAGCGGCGGTTCTTCTCTCCGAATTTATAGTCGATGACAGTCACTTTCCCGTCCTTGACCAATACTCTGTCCGGGCGATAGATTTGACCATCCGTGTCAATCAGTCCGGTCTCGTTCAACACTTCCGTTCCATCCGCGGAAAACCACTCGGGATGAGCGGCCACCCGCCTGGTGAGAATATTCAGGTAGTCATCTTTCTGGCCGGCATCGATGTCTCCCGCCTCGAAGGCACGCCGGACTGCATCCGGGAGATCAGACAAAGTCACAACTCCGGAAAGGATGGCGTGCAGCACCGTGCCGTTGAGCCTGGCCTCGTTTCTGGCCTCGTCGCAGAAGAAGTCTATGGAGTCGGCGCTGAACTTGAGCCTTCCGCGCTCCCGGACATCCGAGGCCTCGTCCCCGACTGAGGGGTTGAGCGGATAGGACGGGTAGCCTGGTTTCAGCTCGGCGATGGTGTCAGCCTTCCGCTCAATGGCGGCGTAGTTGTAGATTTCGCCTTTTGAGAAGGCAATCCGGTTGTCACTTTCCTCTCTGCAATAGCCCAAAGCCTCTCCGTAGCCATACAGATAGGCATAGAGAATCTGCGAGAAGTCCGTGAAGTCGCAAGGGGGAGCCGGCGCTTCGACAGCCGAAGCGACAGTCGAAGCGACCGGGACAATGGCGTCAGCAACCTTGGCAGGCGGAGCTGACGCGATGACCGTCAACCCGTTGACAGGCCTTGTCAAAGCCACATAGAAGGTGTTGATGTTGTCCACAAGCTGGAACAACATCTCCTTCCGGCTTCCGTCCAGAAAAAGCGAATCCTCATTCGACGGCTTCCTGAGCGACACGTTATAGACCCCGTCGACCACGCCCTCAAGCACGGTCCCCTCCACTGAAGGGCGGGTCCAGTGCTTCTCGCTGCGGAAAAGCCCGATCTCCTCGGCGAACGGGAAAATCACGTGCCGGAACTCAAGCCCTTTCGACTTGTGGATAGTCATCACCCTGACCGATTCCGGATCGGAAGGCGAGCTGATTTTAGGGTCTGACTCCTGCCACGCCTTCAGGAATCCGTCGATGGTGTTCCCGCTTACGGCCACATAGTCCTGCACGAAGTCCATCAACGCTTGAACGTATTGCGTCTCGGACTCAAACAGTTCCGGGTCTCTGGCCTTGAGGATGCGCAGAAGCTGCTCGCAGAGGTCGGACAGGGACAGGCACGACAGTTCGGCGACATTGATTTCCAATTCCCCGGCAAGGAAAGAGCCGATGGTGTCGTCCTCGTTTCCGACCGAGGACAGAAGCGACACTACCTGACGGGCCACGGCGGAGGACTTCAGATGCAGGGAGTCATCGGAAATCACGCTTATTCCGTTGCCCATAAGGAACATAGCGACTTCGGAACCGTGCCTGTTGCTCCTTACGAGCACCGTGATCTCGCCGTACCTCGCACCCGCCTCGCGCACCTTGTTCACAGCGTCCAGAATCTCCCGCATCTCATCCTCCTTGTCGCAGAAAATGACATCGACACTCCCGCCGGAGGCATCCTTTGACTTCACAAGCTGCGCGGCGTCCGAATATAATTCCCTGATTCTGAAGTCAGGCTCATCCCCCGTGATGCAGTCGAGAACCGAGGAGGCATATTCAAAGAAACCGTTGTTGAATCCGACTATATTCCCTAGACTCCGGTAGTTGCTGTCGAGGGTCTCCACTCCGCACTGCGAGAACTCGTCCTGAACCTCGCGCGCCATCATCCGCCAGTCGGAACCGCGCCAGCGGTAAATGCTCTGCTTCACGTCGCCCACGAGAAGGTTCTCCTTCCCCTGCGCCACACTGTTCTCGATAAGCGGACGGAAATTGTCCCACTGGATCCGAGAGGTGTCCTGGAACTCGTCCAGCAGGAAATGCTCGAAGCGCACCCCGAGTTTCTCGTAGATGAACGGAGCGTCCGTGCCGTCGATGATGTTACGCAGGATCACGTTGGAGTCATCGATGCTCAGCACATTCTTCTCCTTCATCAGCGCGCGGAACTCCCTGTCCAGATCCCCGGCGATTCCCAGTTCATTGAGAATCTGTGAGATTTTGGAAGCGGTGACATAGACCTTATATTTTCCGGTGAATATCCGGCAGTACTTCTCCAGCAGCGGCATCAAGCGTCCTTCCGACGGAGCGAACCTCGCAAGGTCAGCCCTTCTGAACCACTTGCTGAAATCCTCACAGTTCCTGAATATGGTCGCAGACGGGTAGGCCGGCTCGTCCTTCGGGCCCGATGCAGCGCAGACATAGATGGAATTGAAGCACTTACGGGAGAAATCCTCGTTTGTCAAGCCCTCCTCGCCAGCCGCACCGACAAACGCCTTGGCGGCATCCCTGACCTCCTTCCTGAAAGAATCCATCACCCCGGAAAGAGCCTTCTTCATCCTAGAAAGATTCTCTTTTGAATATTCCTTCTCCTCGTCAATGCCGAATTCTTCGACAGCGGCCCGGTGTTCGTCCGATTTCAAGGTCATCGCCACGCTCTTGAGTTTTTTCTCCAGATTGTAGCGTTCCCCATTCTCCAGATCCTCCATCACACTCTGTGTCAACCATTCGAGAAGAACCTTGTTGTCAGCCGACAGGGAGTCCAGCACCCTGTCCACACTTTCGGAGACAAGCGACTCACGGTCAAGCTCAACCTGATAGGTCGCAAACTGCCCGATTTCTCTGGAGAAGGCCTTGAGGGTCTGCTGGAAGAAGCGGTCGATGGTGCTTACAGCGAACGAACCATAGTCGTGGAGGATGTCGCACAGCACGGTCTCCGCCCTGCGCCGAAGCGCGTCCTCGGACTCGAAAGCCGGGACAAGATCCTCATAATAAGGAGAATCCTTCGGTGTCCCCGCAAGCAGGTGCAATTCCTTCAGAATCCGGCTTTTCATCTCGTCCGTAGCCTTGTTGGTGAATGTCACGGCAAGGATGTGCCTGTACGAATATCTCTCCTCATCCGTCAGCAGAAGCCTTATGTATGTCTTGGCCAGATTGAAGGTCTTTCCCGACCCGGCCGACGCTTTCATTATCCTGATCATTTTCCTGTCCTCACTGTTTTCATCATCATCTTTCTCATCTTCCTTATCTTGCCTGTCTTTCCTTTCTTCCGGGCCATCCTTATCTTCCGCAGATCATCCTGAAGTCGCAATATGAACAAGTTTTCTCCTCTTCGGTACGCCTGAACGGCACATCCGCCGAAGCAATCTCCGAGAGAAGGCCGTGGAGCCTCTCTTCGGTAAGCCTCATAAACTCCTCGCTGACTGGGACTTCCTTGACCGGCTCCGTGAACAGGTTCGCGGGAGGATAGATGACGTTGACCATCCTCTGCCCCCTGTATTCTTCAGACCCTCTACAGAAGACGTCGTAAAGATAAAGCTGTAAGGCGATTTTAGGCCGTCCTTCGTTGTCTGGGCCGAACAAGGCGTCGACCACCGCACCGGCGTTGTCATCGGTGATGTTGACATCCTTGTCCTCAACCTTGCCGGTCTTGTAGTCCACAATCCTTATCTCTCCTTGGCGAAGACTGTCCATCCTGTCCACATAACCGATAAAATGGAAGCCGTCTATGTCGTGGAGAAACGGCTTCTCAAGCCCCAGGATCTCAAACCCGTCGCAGCCCGAGGATTTCAGGAGTTCCAGATCCCTTTGCAGAGTTTTGACGACATATTCCACAATCACATCCTCAACGACCAGGTCGCGCCCCGTAACCTCCAGGGAATGAAGCTGCTCAAGGATAAGACTCCGCACCATCTCCTTTATCGCCGGACGGGAGTGCAGAAGGGCGGCAAGATATTCACCTGTCACCATTTTCCCTCCGGCCATTTCCGGCGAGTAGAGCCTCTGCATCGCGCCGTGGAAGACATCGCCCAGCATTCCGGCGTCCAGATCCTCCGAGACCTCGTTCTGTCTGCGGAGGCCCTTGACGGTGGCGTAATAGAATTTCGCCGGGCAGTCAAGGTAATTCTTGAGCGCGGAGGCCGAAAGCCTGGCCTGCCTTATGGCCAGAACATCCTCCTCGGTCTTCACTATCTCCTTCGGGGAGAAATCCCCGGAGGCGTTCGCCTTGACGAAGCTGCGTCTTACCGGCACGCCGAAATGATACTCAAGCTGCTTGATGTAACGGCTTTCCTCCCCGCTCTTCATCCCCTCCGTCCTGGAGTCATAGACCAGAGTCACCTTCTCCGCCCTCTGGATCAGACGGTAGAAATAGTATGCCCAGACCGCATCCTGAAACTCGCAGGTCGGAAGCCCGAAGCCCTTGCGCAGTTCCGGAGGGATGAACGAGGAGCTGACGCTCCGCCTCGGGAACATCCCCTCGTTGCAGGAAAGAATCATCACCTGGCTGAAGTCCAAGGCCCTGGTCTCAAGCGGTCCCATAATCTGGAGACCTTTCAGAGGCTCTCCGTTGAACGGAATGGACACCGGGCCGAGAAGCTGGTCGAGAAGCCGTACATAAGTCATCGGAAGGACTTCAAGGCCGGCGGACTGCAATTGGCTTATGGCATTGTACGCTGCCTTGGCGAACTCCAGCTCGATGGCCATCGATGAGTCCTCGGCCAGTTTCGGGGCAAGCCCTTTGATCAGTGCCTTCTGATAGTCGGCAAAAGCTGAGACCTGTTCCTTCGATACTGCCTTCGGATCCGTCACGGCCGGACGGAACAGCAGATCAAAGACAGGAATGCCGGACAAGTCCTTCTGCGGGATGTAGTACTTCATCCCGTCCTTTATCTCCTTGATCCGGCCCCGGACTGTGTCATCCCCACCTGTCACCTTTCTGAATATGCTGGAGGAGAACAGAGACCAGACCTGATTGTGGTAGTAGTACCATTTACCGTCCTTTTGCCTGAGGTGCATCTGCATCGCCGAGACCTGGGTCAGGAAATCGAATAACGCGCTGTTCTTCATCGGGTAGCCCATCGTGACATTGATGTCCCTGATCTCCTCGGGGATGGAGTTCAGCACGGGAATCAGCAGGGTCTCGTCAGGAAGTACGACGGCACACCTCTCGTCCTTGACCACCGACGGAATCAGTTTCGTCTGGCCCACGGATGACGGAACGCTTATCACCTCGACCTCCGGGGTTGCCAGCCCCTCCGGGTCAAGCCCGAACGCCTGCGGGAAGTCCTTGACGTTCCGCGACATAAAGAATGAGGACTTGTTCAGGGGATTCCTCACCATCTCTCCTGAATAGTCCCAGCAGAACTCCGCAAGACCGGCGTCCCTCATCCGTCTCATAACCTTTTTCTCGCACTCGTTCAAAGCGTTGAGACCCACAAATACATATTCTTTCACTTCCCCGAACGCCGCCTTCAGGACATCCACCGCCGGTTCCGTGCCAAGCTGCGCCGCAAGAGAGCGGTAAACCATCCCCTCGTAGGCCAGCCCCTTGGCGGAAAGCCTCTCCCTGAAACTGCCGTAAAGCGGCAGAAGAATATTCCAGACTTGCAGGAAGCGCTCCTTCACGTTCGGATTATCGGAGTTCAGATTCACGGTAAGCCGCCCCTCGCTGCTGAAATGGCTTATGAAGCTCTCTATCGCCTTTCTCTGATTCTCGGTGAGATAGGAATATGAATCCTGAATCTCCTTGAACTCGGCCACGTTGGCGAACAGTCCCGCAGGATCGACAAGGTACTTGTCCACGTCATCGAAATCCCCAAGAATCACGTCTCCCCAGAATATGAACTCGTCCAATGTCTCGTGCTTGGGATTGAGAGCCTTGTAGCACTCGTACAGATTCAGCAGCAGGTTCACCCTGTCAGCCGGCCTGTCCCCGGAAATCTTGAAGAAAAAATCATTGATCGTCATCATCTTCGGCGCCACGACAGGAGTCCCGTCCTCCTTCACGGCCTCACTGAGGTACTTCGTGAAGAAGACCTGGCTACGCCTGTTCGGGAATATGAAGCACAGGTCCGAGATTCCGCCCCGCGCCATATAGTGGTCAGCGACCTGCTTAAGAAATGGTGTCATACCCGGTTATAGTTTATCAAAATTATAGTTTCACATTGCCACGACATTTTAAGAAGCTGTTTAAAAATAATTCCTCTTTTTTCTTATGCGGCCTTTCCGGCCA
>CAVCPY010000047.1:0-3496 GCA_963604245.1 Eggerthellaceae bacterium | reverse complement strand
ATGGCCGGAAAGGCCGCGTAAGAAAAAAGAGGAATTATTTTTAAACAGCTTCTTAAACAGTTTCTTAAGTATATTAAAGAAAAAAGCCCGCTGACGTGATGTGCCAGCGGGTTTTCTTTGTATGTCCCGTTTCCTGCACGCCGCTCAGAACGTGATGCGGTAAGTCCGACCTGGTTTCGTGTCGAATTCCAAGGTGGTCTGACCGTAGCGGAGGGAGCATACGGAGCCGGCACGGGAATGGATGACGGCTTCTGTCAGTCTGCCGCCGGACCATTCGAGATCGACCTCGAAGCCGCCACGGGCAAGGAGTCCCGCGACCCTGCCGTCGGGCCAGGCGGATGGGAGCGCAGGCAGAAGATGGATGAATCCCAAGTGGCTCTGCAACAACATTTCTGCGACACCGGCGGTGCCGCCGAAATTGCCGTCTATCTGGAATGGTGGATGGGTGTCCCAAAGGTTGTCCAGAGTGCCGTCCGCAAGAAGGTTCCTCAACAGCTTGTAGGCTCTGTCACCGTCATACAGCCTTGCCCATTGGTTCAGCTTCCAACCCATACTCCAGCCGGTGGCTCCGTCTCCCCTGTGGTTCAAGGTGACTCTGGCGGCCTCGGCAAGTTCGGGAGTGGTCAAAGGAGACAGAGTGCGCCCCGGATGAAGTCCGAACAGATGATTCACGTGCCTGTGACGGTCATCCGGATCGTCTATGTCACGCGACCATTCCATCAGCTGACCGAAACGGCCTACCTGATACGGAGGCAGATTCCTTTCCACCGCCAACCATTCAGTCCGTTCCTCCTCATCCAGACCGAGAATCCCTGCGGCAGCGGCGGCATCCAGCAGAATCTCCCGGGCCACGGCGTGGGAGAACGTCGTACCCTCATCGACAGGGCCGTGCTCCGGTGATGTGGAAGGAGCGGCGGTGTAGGTTCCATCCGGCTTTCGCCAAAGATAATCGACTGTGAAACGGGCGCTTGAGCGAAGAATCCCGTATGCAGTACTGCGGAGAAAAGCCGTGTCACGGGTGAAGTCGTAATAATCCCAAAGATGCGTGGCCAGCCACGGCCCGGCCATCGGACAAAGATTCCAGATCATGTCTCCGGGACTCAAAGGGGAGGCGAAGCCGAAAGGATTTCCGGAGATGGAGGCTGTCCATCCGCGGGCACCGTAGTACGAGCGGGCCACCCTCTCCCCCGGCCTCACGAGCGAGCGGACATATTCAAAGAACGGTCCGGCGCATTCCGTCAGGTTGGCGGGGCAGGACGGCCAGTAGTTCATCTGGATGTTGATGTTGTTGTGGTAGTCCACGTGCCACGGGCCGTCCACGCCATTGTGCCATATTCCCTGAAGATTGGCGGGGAGGTTGCCCGGACGGGAGGATGCAATCAGCAGATAGCGGCCGAACTGGAAATATAGTTCCTCAAGACCTGGATCGGGAGCGCCGGAGCGATAACGTTCGAGACGTTCCGGGGTGGGAAGATCCACCGATTCTCCTTTCAACGACAACTCTACCCTCCCGAACAACGAGGAATAGTCGGCGATATGCTCGTTCAGCAAAGCGTCGCAGCCTTTCGCGGACGCAGCCTTCATCCATTCACCTGTCGTCTCCAACGGCTTGACTCCGACATAAGCTTTCGGATCGTCAAAATCCGGATCATAATTCATCTTGTAATCGGTGTCGGCAGACAGATAGAACACTACCTCATCCGCACCCGAAGCCTCCAACGCACCGCCCTTATTGGAAAACGTGCCTCCCTTGACCGCAATACTGATGCGTACGGCGTACTCCATCTGATTGTTCTTCAATCTTCCCGAATATGCAATGCCATCCTTTCCTTCAGTCTTGACACTGCCGTCAGCTGTCGGATTGGGTGAATATTCCAGCTTGAGATTCTGCTTCCCGGGACGGTCGGCACGGAACCGCATCACCATAACATTCGCCGGGTACGAGATGAAATATTCCCTTGAATAGTTTACCCCTTCACTGCTGAAAGTCACCCGTGCCACGGCATCGTCAAGTGACAGGACACGGTGATAATCAGTGACGGAGGCCGAATCAATCCCAGACCATATCAGCAGTTCCCCGGCGGTCGTGTAATTGCCGAAACGGAATTCCTTTTCTTCAGAACTGTCGTAGGCAACAAGCCCGTTGAAGTTCTTCCTGGTCAGTTCCTCCGCCCTTTCATAGTTGCCAGACTCGAAAGCCCGACGGATTTCAGGAAGGACGCACGCAGACTCCTTGTTGGCGTCCCAGTAATGTGCCGCCCCACCCGACGTTCCCGGCCCTCCGCGCCAAAGGCTCTTCTCATTGAGGGTGATACGCTCGGCCTTAATGGAACCGAACACGTTAGCTCCGATGCTGCCGTTTCCAAGCGGAAGAGACCGAGACTCCCATTCCGGATCCTCACCTCCGCTCCAAGCCGGAGTGACCCGGAGAGAGGCCGGCGTGTCGAAACGAATCTCGTACCTGCTCCTCGCCTGTCCGGCGCAAAGTACGGAAACAGAAACCAATAAGAATGCTGTAAATATACTCCTGCACATAATGTCACGATTTTTCACTCTCCGCAAGATACGAATCTTCCGGCAAGTATCAAAGCATAATTTGAGAAGCTGTTTTGAAATGGTTCCCGAATATTATTATGCGAGTTATTCGAGACATTTCTCGGCTTCGGAAGAGGGAGCGCAGCAGTAGCTACGTGACTGATGACGAAGATGAAAATGTCCGGAAAGGCCGTGTAGGAAAAGAGAGGAATCGTTTCAAAACAGCTTCTGAGAATATTCCGAAATAATCGGGAATATCTTTTTCAAGATGTTTTTTCGTACATTTGCACTGACTTATCAAGCTGTGCTGTATGGAATACCTTTCAAAGGAACGCTACGATCAGATTGTCGCCGAGCTTAATCATCTGATTGATGTTGAATATCCCCGGATCAAGGAAGACCTCTGTGAGGCGCGCGCTCAGGGAGACCTGAGCGAGAACGCCGAGTATCGCTCGGCGAGAAGGGCGCAGGCCAAGGCCATCAGCAGGATACGCTTCCTTCAGAAGGTTCTGCAATATTCAAGGATCATCGACACCTCGGCATTGCCGAAAGATCAGATTTCGCTGCTCAGCAAGGTGGAATTCACGAATCTGGTCTCAAACGCCAGAATGACCTGCACCATCGTGAGTCCGCACGAGATGAATCTTGATGAGGGGAAAATTTCCTGCAAGTCTCCTATCGGCGCAGCCCTGATGGGACGGAAGACCGGTGACGTGGTGGATGTCAAGGCCCCGTCAGGGACTTTCAAGATAAGAATCGAGACCGTGTCGCTAGGATAGCGCCTAACAATAAAGGGGGTGAATCTCAATACACCCCCTTCAGTATTAACCGTGTGATTTAGAACTCAAGTTTCGCGTGTGCGAAACTCCTTATCTCCCGTCACGTCGGTGACGGAGAGGGAGAGGGTAACGTGAACTGAGCATTCACGGCCGATGCTCTCCGAACGTGAGATAAGGCATTT
>CAVCPY010000046.1:0-14421 GCA_963604245.1 Eggerthellaceae bacterium | reverse complement strand
AACTGTCTCGAAAATTCCGCATAATAAAATGCGGGAACCATTTTAAACAGCTTCTCAGAAGCATTTCAGGGCGGGTTTTTGCGCTAATCTGTAAGCAAATATCGGGCATTTGTAAACGATTGAAGCGAAAATCGTTTTAAAAAATTAACAAAAAGCTTTGCGGATTCAATAAATCTTGATATATTTGCGTCGGACAGACAAAAGTTCTTTTTGTTGTCTATTTGTTAAGTTCGTTTTATATACAACAGGCCGTCGCTTTGGGGAAAGCGGCGGCCTATCCGTTTGTCTGCGGACAAACGGATAGGCCGCAAAGACCTCGTTCTCCCCAGCCACGCCGTGTCGCTTCGCACTGCGTGCGCCTATGCCGCCGGGGTCAAGGGCGATGCCGGACAGGACGCGGAAAGATGGCGGATGGGGCGCGGATAAAAAAAACAAGGCCAGCGGGAATCGCTGACCTTGAATTGCGGAGAGAACGAGATTCGAACTCGTGATACGGTTACCCGTATGCAGGTTTAGCAAACCTGTGGATTCAGCCACTCTCCCACCTCTCCGGGATGTCCGGGCCGAACGGTTGTCAAACCTTTCGTCACTATTGGACTACAAAGATACAAATTTTTCTCGTTTTCAAAGAATCTTGCGAAAATTCTCAAGAAAAACTCACAAAAAACTTGCGTGGCTCTCTCATTTTTCCACGATGGTGAGATTGCCCAGAATCAGAGGGTAGCGCAAAGCCCCTACCGGGATGCCGGCCAACATATCGCGGCACGCAACGAAAATCAAACCGTCCGCCGTCACATCGCTCAACGCCCCGTCATCCTCCAGTGTCAATGCAGTCTTGCCAGAAGTTTTGTCACACGAGACCGATGCCTTGACGGACAACTGATCCGAGATATAGAAGTTCGATGCCTGTGAATCAAACATATAGAGAAGCACATTCCACGAAACGAAGCCGTAATTCACAGAACCGGCAAGCTGGCCGTTGGGAATGCTCAAGGATATGTCCTCTTGATTGAAGACAGCCTGGAATGCCCAGTCGTGTTCAGGAACACGGACTGTCACGGTGGTGTCGTTCCCGGCGCTTATCTCGATCTCCGCACTTGAGGGATTGCCACTCAGGTCGGTGCCTGAAGCGATGTAAGAGCCGTAAATGTCACGTATCTCACCCTGAAAGAACTCTACCGAGTCACGCTGGTCGCCATAGACTACATAAAGGCATCCCGAGCGGAGATGCCCGGAATCGTTGGCGGCGATGTGGATGTTGACCTTTTCCCCGTCATAACTCCCTGAAATCCAGTCTCCGGAAGATTCCACTATGATTCCGGTATTTGACACCACAGGGATCGATTTGTCGGCGGAAGCATCATCCAGTACGTAAGAAAGCCCTCTCTGCATCTTCGCATAGACCCCGAACTGTTCCGCCGTCACGCGGAGACTTTCTCCGCCCGAAGTCACCCAGATGCTTGAATATCTGTTCTCAAGCCCACCATATTCTCCGACCGTGACCACCACGGTGGAGCCTTGGACTGAGATGCCGCACCACTGCTGCTCGGCCTCAACCTCAAACTCTCCGTCGCAGGAAACTTCGATCGTCCCGACTCCTCCCTCGGGAGCAAAGGCAATCTGTGACTTCACAATGTCCAGAACCTGTCCGGTCTCACTAGAGAGTTCCTCCTCGGAGCAGGAAGACAATATCGTCACAGCCAATGCGGCCGCCAAGAGAGTCTTGCTTGTTATCTTTTTCATAACTACTTCTTTGTCAAATTATTAAGAATAGGAAAATAATACCTGTTGTAAGGATCCCATCCGGCGGCCTTGTACCATCCCACTGAATTGCCGTCAGAGTCAAACTCCCAGAATATGAAAGATTTGGCGCCCGTGAAATCCTCATAGCCGTTCGCTGTCCAGGTGAACACCGGATTCTCCTCGTCCATATTCCAGACTGTCTCCATTCCGGCTTCGGTACTCCTTGAAAGGATGCCGTTATCGGAATCCCAGGCACACAGCCACACGCTGCCTCCGGAAGCCGTGGAACCGACCGTCTGGGAGTTCCACTCAAGGCGGCCGAGAGTCCGGTTATAGTTCAGGACAATGTTGTAGTAGGAACTCAGTCCGGACATTGTGTACGTCTGACTGGCGGCGTCCGGAGTCAGCGTCACATTGGCGACGGCGGAATTGTTCCAGTAGTTGAGGACGTAGTCTCCGGCGAAAAAGTCAAACTGCACATAGTCGTCGGGAAGTCGTCCCTTGAGGTTCACCTCCGGATCGCCCTGCGGGTCGGAAAGGACAAACGTGTCGGAGTTGAAATCAAGGCCCGTCAGTGAGTGTCCGCCGATCTCAATAGTATCATACAGCTTGATTCCTGTCAGGGTCGGCACAAAAGGGACCGTCGCGGAACCAACCGCGGATGTGATGGTGAACTGCCTCTTGTTCAGGTCGAACGAGCCGTTGACAGAGGATGTGCCGACCGTCCCCTCGCAGAAAGCCACGAGGAAATCCTCCGCCGCTTTATGCGCCTTGCGGATGTAGGTCTGAGGCTCCTCGCTCAGAGGGTACATCCGTATCCGCTTCCGTGACCGCTTACCGACCATATCGATTTCCTCCGGGGAGCAGCTCGTGACAGTGAATTCGAAGTCGCCTCCTCTCGCCTCATATCTGGCCGACGACGGTGTGGCGAAATAATGCATAAAAGCATTGTAGGTGTCGAAAGAAATCACCGGGCCGTTGTCGTCGGTCAGCTTGTACAGGCTCGTCAGCAATGTCTCCGGCTCATTCTCGTAGCCGATGGTGGCCTTTCCCGAGTCGAATTTGAGAACGAAATTGTAGCCACCGTAATCTTCTGCGGAAGTGGCGGCGAAATATTCCATTCTCCAACCATATTCAGCACCTTCCAGCGTGGATTTGATGTCAGCCATACTCTCTTGAAGCCTTTCTGAGGCGGATTTGTCAAACACCATTGCCTCATCCTTCTGACACCCTTGCGACAAGGCCAGAATAAATGGAACTACGGACAGAACCGTGAATATTCTATATTTGTTCATAGTGCGCTGATTATTTGATGGTAAGGTCGGAAAGGTCAAGCCTTCCGCTCACGACATCATCCTGACGGCGGATTATGACGTCGCGGAGCTCATCGATGTCGATGTTGAAGTTCTCCTGAAGATAATCTCTCACGATGTCCAGCTTTGCCCTGATGTAGCCGGCAGCGGGTTCCCCGGCTTCTTCAAGCTGTGCCTCCCACCATTCGGGAGACTTCGTGACGTAGTAGGACATCATCTCGGCGAAATCCTCCTGATGGGAATGCTGGGCGTAACTTGAGATAAAGCCGTTCTTGAGGTATTCTGTCACATATGGCTCCACGCTCCAGCTGTCGGCCACATAGCCGCTGCCCGTAATCTCCTTGAAGTCGGCCGGATAGTCCACGGTCTGGTTGAGGATGTGGGTGAACTCGTGGTGGATCACCTTGATGTAGTAAGTGTTCATCAATTCAGCGTTGCCAAGGCTGTTGCGGATCCAGTTGATTCCGGAAAGCAGGATTTTCTTCCCCCCCTCGGCGGTCCCGAGGATTATGGTCCCGTTGTTCCTGTACTCGAAGTCGCCGATCAGGAAGAACATCTTCGGGAAATACGACCTCGTGAAATCGATGCCCGCGACCTCGTCATAAGAGTCGACGCAAAGGTACTTCACAAGATGGGCGGCGATGACGGAGCAGTCGTAGTCCGCCGGAACCGTGTAGTAGTTAAGGTCTGACTCCTTCATCTCGTAACGGTACTTGAAACTGATATTGTACGGGGTGAGGAAGTTCACCTTCAACCAGCGGTCGAGATCCGTCTCCTCCGTCTGGTTTCTCGAAATAACGCTTGTGTCCGACAGTTCCTCCTTGGAACAGGACACGACCGCCAATGCCGCGCAAAGTGCGGCCAATGATTTGATTATACTGTACTTCATATTCATCTTATCTTGGATTAGCCTCAAGCCCCGCATCGATTACCTTGCGAGGGATCTGCAAGGCGCGGCGAAGATCGTCAACCTTGAGCGAATCCGTCACCCGCTCCGGCTCACCGTCCGCTCCGATGATTCTTCTGTCAATCACGATGCCGTACCTGTTGATGTCAAACCACCGGAGACCCTGTCCGAGGGTCTCGATACGGCGGAAACCAAGGACGCACTGGAGCATAGCCTCCTTGACACCGTTCTCCATTCCTATGTCAAACGACGGGGAAAGCCTCTTCTTGACGGTAGGTGCGTTCCAGACGGAATATTCAACCGAATTATAGAATCTCCTTATCGAGGACGGGTCGAGAGTCGCCTCCGTGTCGACAATGTTCCGCATCCACAGGGTAAGGTCGGCGGCGGCCTCGTCGAACTTCTCAAGCATCGTCCTCGCCTCAGCCCGCACAAGCAGGGTCTCGTCACACCAGAAAGCCGGATAGACCGTCCTGTAGTAGCCGATGCCGGCGACAGCGTCGGTATATTCAAAGAGATAAGGGAGCTTCCAGAAGATGGTCTTGTCCAGATTCGTGGCCTTATAGACCTTCGGCGGCATATAGTAATCCCCTGACTTCCAGATGTTCGCGGCCAACGCGTCCTCCGTGGTCGCCAGAAAGTTGTTATGTGCGTATTTGGAATAGACGAAATACGGGCCGAAAGCCAGACCCATCTTGGAATATGCCGTCAGAAGCAGCAGGTTGCAGTTCAGCGACGCATCTATGAAATGGGACACGATGGCGTCGTACGTCTGGGTCAGGGATGCGGTAGCCTCCCAGTCGCGCAGCATCGTCTGGGGAGTACTCCCAAGACAGCGGGTGGCATATTCTTCAGCCTTGTCCCACTTCTGGTAGAAGAGGTAGAAGCGGGCGGCGAAGGCATAGGCGGCCTTTTTGTTGAAGTGGTATTTGGGAACCGAGAACCCGGCGTCGGACACAAGAGGAAGAGCCTCCTGAATGTCCGCGTCCATACGCTCATAGTCCTCTGCCACAGTCCCCCTCTCGTGATGGACCACAAGGGTCGTCTCCGGCTCTTCGCTGTAAGGGATTCCCAAATCCTCACCGCTTGTCGCCGGGTCATAGGGCTGGCAGAATAGATTCGTCAGCACGAAATGATTGTAAGCCCTGCAAAGAAGAGCCTCCGCCTTGGATGCCTTCAGCCCCGCCGAGGTAGCCCCGCCGAGGTTTTCTATCGACTGCAAGGCCTGGTTGGCAGCGGCTATCGCATAATAGGATGCGTCCCAGACGTTCTCGGAGGACTCGTTGTCGGTCTCGGTGATCTCGTCCCACGCATAGACCTGGTCTATGAACCTGTCCGTGTAAGGATTGCCGGCGCCCATATCATCAACGTTGTCCGACATAAACTCGGTGAGCAGCATGAAGTCGTTGCGCGGGTAGGCGGAGACAAGAAGACTCTGGATCTTGGATTCCGTGTCTATCTCCGTCCTGTTGTCCGGCAGCCGGTCAAGGAATCCATCGCAACCCGCCAATGCGGCCAAGCCCAAGGACAGCAGGGCGGATGTCAATATGTTGTTCTTCTTTTTCATTTCTTTCCGGTAATATGATTAAAATCCCAATTTCAAAGTCATCGTGAACTGCTTCGGCACAGGAACGGCCACGCCGCCCGTGTTGAAGAACTCGGGATCCTGGCCGTTGAGCTTGCTGTCGGCGTAAATCAGGAACAGGTTGGTGCCCTGTAGCTTAAGGGAAGCGTTGCTTATCCGTAGAGGCTCGATCCACCTTTTCGGGAAATCATAGCTGACGGAGACCTCCTTCATACGGACGAAGTCGCCGCTCGCGATGCGCGCAGTGGAGTAATTGTACGCATTGTAGGCAATGCTGAGGTTCGTGTTGTTCTTGTTCTGGAGCTTGCTGGCAATGACCGGAATGTCAGTATAGTTCTCGTCCCCCGCCTGGATCCATCTGTTCTTGAACTCCTTTGGCATTGAGTTCAAGTCATCGTAAGTGTTGCTGAAGACAGGATCCAGACGGATTACATTCCCGAGGGAATAGGTGATGAAGACATTCAGACGCCAGCCTTTCCAAGTGAACACGTTGCCCAGTGAGCCGACATCCGTCGGGTCGGCGCTCCCGGAATATTCAAGGAAATCCAGCCTTGCAGGGTCGCTCTCCTGAAAGTAAACTCCGGTCACGGAAATGTTGCCGTCCTGGTCAAGGAAGGTAGGAAGACCCTCCTCGTTCAGTCCCATAAACGGAATCGAGAATATTCCCCTGACAGGATAGCCCTCCTTGGCGAAGCCGTTGCCCGTGATGAGGTCGATGGTTCTGGTGGTGGTCTTGAGGTCGGTCACCTCATTGTGGGAATGCGAGTAGATGAAGTTCGTGCTCCAGGAGAAATCCTTGCCCTTTATGTTGGTGGTGGAAAGGCTGAGTTCGAATCCGCCGGACTTCATCGAGGCGATGTTGCCGAACTTCGAGACCTGACCGCCCACACCGTCGGTGTTGATGACCCCGATGAGATCATAGTTATACCTCTTGTACCAATCGGCCGTCAGGTTTATCCTGTTGTCCAGAAAACCTGTCTCAAGGCCTATGTTCAACTCTTTCTTCTTCTCGTAAGTTAGGTCATTGTTGGCAAGCGCGGAGATGTACAGCTCGGACTCCCGCACGGTCGTGAAAGGTCTCCAAGGGTTGTCACTGGAGATGACCACAACCGAATTGGTCACGCCCGAAGGGCCGCGGTCAGCGGTCAATGAATATGAAGCCTTAAGGCTCAAGTGGGACAGCGTAGGGTATATTCCCTGCAAGAATTTCTCTTCGTGCGCGTTCCAAGCCGCCGACAAGTTCCAGGTCGGAAGCCACCTGGCCGAACGGGCCTTCCCCAATTTGTTCGTGCCCTCATAGCGTGCCGTGCCGTTGATGGTGTACCTTCCTTGGTAGGAATATGTTCCGTTGGCGAAAAACGCCGCGCTGCGCTCGTGCGCATTGCTCAGGGTGTAGTAATCCGTGTTCTGCTCGGAGCCTTTCTTGAACACCTGGTAGGCATAGTTCGGAATCTCGCCCATCGTGTACTGCATTCCCCATCCCCGGAACCACGTGTTGTGCCGGTCAATCGAATTGATTTCCGTACCTCCGTACAGATTAAGGATATGGTCCTCGGCAAACACGTCATTATAACTTGCCGTGGCCCGGAAGTCGTAGCCAAGCATTGAATAGTCCGTGCGCTCGTAGATACCTCCGTTCGGTAGCACCGACACAGGGAGGGCGTACGGATCGTCGGGATCGGTGTAAAGGAAGCTGTTCGTACTCCTGATTGTGGAGGTCCCCATCGCCCTATAGGCCTGAGCCTGGTTGGACTCGTCAAGAATGTAGTGTTCCTGTGACGAGGCGGAATACTTGGCCGCTCCGAGCACGCTCAATTCCAACTGGCTGACAGGCTTGTACTTCACCTCCGATTGGAATCTCAAGTCCACGACATTGAGGTCTATATAGTTGTTCTCAAGCTCATCGAAAATGTTGAATGGAGCGTAGTTCCTAGTGTACGAGACATCGGGATCAAGGCATCTGGACGTGTTCAGGGCGTAGGAATACGGGTTGATGTCAAAGCCTCTGGTCACTTCTCCGGTCACGGCGTCAATGCCGCTCGAAAGAGTTCCCGGAGCCCGCTGCTTACGGTACGACGCATTGCTGATGAGGCCGAGCGTCACCTTGTCAAACAGTTTGACGGAGCCGTTGACATTGGCAGTGTACCTGTTGACGGAACTCTGCTGCGTCCAGCCCGGATCAAGCATTGCGGAAAGCGAGGCGTAGAAAGTGCCCTTGTCCGTGCCTCCGGAGAGACTTACGGAGTGATTGCGCTGGACCGCATAGGTGAAAAGCCTGTCAAACCAGTCCGTGTTCCTGTACTCGGCATCCTGAAGGTACTTCCCCATCGCCTCCGGAGTGTTGTCAAGGGCAAACAGTCCGGAGACCGGGTCATACTGCCCGATCAGCTGGTACATCTTTCCGTAAACTCCGCTGTCAGCGGCGTTGGCGGTCTCCGCATAATTAAGATAGCCCTTCTGCTCAAGCTCCTGATATATCCCCATCTGTTCCTGGGAGTTGAGGATGTTGAACGTGGAGTATTGAGGCTTGAGCCGTACAGTATATTCACCGGTGTAGGCGACGCGCGTCTGGCCGGCCTTTCCCTTCTTCGTGGTGATGACAATCACTCCGGCCATCGCTCTGGCACCGTAGATTGATGTCGCGGAGCCGTCCTTGAGGATATCGAAGCTTTCGATGTCATCCGAGTTGAGACCCGCGATGGCGGAGCTGATCAGGGTCGCGGCATCTCCGGAAGAAAGCTGGTCGGCGCTGACATCGACCACATCCTCCATAATCACGCCATCGACAACCCACAGCGGCTTGGAACTGCCGTAGATTGAGGTCGCGCCACGGACTCTGATCTTAGGCGCAGTACCGAATGTTCCCGAGACATTCTGGACCGAGACACCGGCCACCCTGCCTTCAAGGGAACGGCTGATGTCCGCCATACCGTCCATCTTGGCGTCCTTCGCGTCCACCTTGGAGGCGGAACCCGTGAACAGACGCCTGTCCATTTTCTGCATTCCCGTCACGACGACACCCTCAAGAACCTGGGAATCACTTTCGAGAACTATTTTCATATTCTCGGAAATCGGGACTGTCCTGTCCTTTGTACCAAGATTGGTGACTTTCACGTTCTTCGCGGACAAAGGGACATTCTCGATTGAGAAATTCCCGTCCAGATCAGTGATTGCGAACAAAGTGGAATGGCCGTCAACGACAACCGCCGCTCCGATTATCGGCAATCCATCCTCCGCCGACACGACGTTTCCACTGATTTTCCTTACCTGTGACTGGGCGTCAAGACACAAGCCGCAAGTAAGGAAAAAGAAGAAAACTGAAAGCAATACTTTCCTCATCTTTTCAATTATTATTTGTTAAAACATTTAATCGAATATAATAATCACAATGAAAATTACGCATAAATATTCATTGTACCGTTTAAGTGAGGGATTCCGACATCCTTCCCAAACGACCAAAATAATACGGCTGGCAATATTAGCAACAATTTTTCAGAAATAAAAATATTTTCTCTCTGCGTGAAAAATATTCCTCTTTTCTTGAATATTTATCATTTTTTATTTAACTTGCGCACCACTTTGGATGAAGAAGCGTCACGTATTCAGCATCGAACGAACTTATAAATAAAGTGTTATGGACAAAAAGAACAGATTGATCGCATTCGTCGGCATCGCTGCGATGCTGGCGGGATGCGCCAAGGAAGCCCCGATCCCGGCCGCTGATGCGGCCGTCTCCGAGGATGATTCAGAGGGAACTGTCATCAGCGGTCCCGTCTCGGTCACAGCCGGTCTCCCCGGCAAGGACACAAGGACAACCTATTCCTACGACGAGGGAAGCAACGTTATGAAAGTGGCTTGGGAGAAGGGAGACAAAATCTTCTCCTATTATAACTACACCGAGCAGGAATACACTCAGGACGGCGAGATGACACAAGACGGGAAGTTCGCCTCATTCACGAAGACATCCGGAACACTCAAGGCCGGCAAGACGTACGTGTTCTCTTATCCTAAAGTGATGGGGACAAGTTCGAGCAACGGGTCATTCCTGCTTCACGGACAGACAGGAGCGATCGAGGAAATGAAGAACTACGACATCCTCACCGCCAAGGTGGCCGTGGCGAGCGACGGGAACATTCCTGAGATCTCCTTCTCCAGAAGGGTGGCGTGGATGAAGATTTCCGGTCTGGACTTCGGGAAAGGCGTGAACACGAACATCACCAAGGTTTACCTCAACGGCAGGGTCTTCAATGATTACCTGTACATCAACAGCAGCAGTTTCGCCGAGACGATAAAGTGCAAGACTGTGACCAGCGCTACCCCTACCTCTCCGGTGGAGGTCAAGGACGGAAAACAGACCAAGGACCTCTATGTGGCGTTCTTCCCGTCCGCAGACGCTGCAAAGGGGGATGAATGCACCCTGACTGTCACGACGGGTGACAATACTACCTATCAGGTGGTATGGGAGACATCCTCGGCCTACACAGCCGGGATGATGTACGCGCTCACGGGCAACATCGAGAAGGTCGTGACTTACAACATCGAGTTCAAAGACCCCGTCGTCAAGAAACTCCTCACAAGTGCAGTCTCACCTGTGGACACCAACGGGGACGGCGAGATTTCGAACGTGGAGGCAGGTATTCAGACAAGTCTGGCCTGGCTCTTCGAGGGGACAGGCATCACGTCATTCGACGAGTTCGTCCATTTCACGGGGATCACGAGATTCGACGGTGACAACTCCGGCGACAACGGCGGCTTCAAGAACTGTACAAGCCTGACAAGCATAAAACTGCCTGGTTCCATAGTCGAGATAGGGCCAGATGCGTTCAACGGCTGCGAAAGCCTGAAAACCATAGAAATCCCTTCATCTGTGACAACAATCAAGGCCGGAGCGTTCAAGAACTGCGCAAGCCTTGAGTCGATAACCCTGCCTGACGGAATCACTTATATGGGCGAAGGTTCTGTGTTCTCCGGCTGCGGCGCACTGAAGACCGTACACTGGCCTAAAGCCTGCAAAGCAGTGAACACAAGCTCATTCCAGAACTGCACGTCTCTGGAGAGCGTCGAGTTGCCTGAAGACCTTCAGACCATCGGGCTGCTCACATTCAGCGGATGCCATTCATTGAAGTCCCTGACAATCCCGGCCAGCGTGACCCAAATCGGAATAAGGGCGTTCAATGACTGCTGCAATCTCACGGGACTGTCATTCGGCGGCAGCAACTACAGCCTTGACGCCTCCAAAAATCTGGTTCTTGAGGGGACTAAGGTCATAAGCTGCCTCGGCACGGCCTCTTCCGTCACCATTCCGGAAAGCGTCACATCGCTTGCCAACTACTCCTGCTCCGGACTTTCAAAAGTCACGGAGATAACAATCTCCGGCAACCCTGGTTTCGGAACCTATGTGTTCGCGAACAACACCGCCCTGAAGAAAGTCACCATAGGAAACGGCTGCACATCTACCGGAAACTACACATTCTCCGGCTGCACGTCACTTGTGGAGGTGAATCTTCCTGACGGAATCACAACCTTGGGGCAGAATCTCTTCGCCGGTTGCGAATCACTTAAGAACATAACCCTCCCCGCATCAATCACGACTTTGAGTAAAGGTGTCTTCAACGGCTGTACCTCACTTGAGAGCGTGTCGTTCCCTGCCGGTATGACCAAGATACCCGATGAAATCCTTAAAGGCTGCGCAGGCCTGAAGAACGTGGTGCTTTCGGAAGGCATCACGGAGATCGGAAACAACGCCTTCAACGGATGCACCGGGATAACTTCGTTCAAACTGCCTTCCACACTCACTAAAATCGGGACTTCCGCGTTCAATGGCTGTACCGGACTCACCGGCATAGTCCTTCCGGAAAGCGTGACATCGCTCGGCACCAGCGTGTTCAGCGGATGCACGGGATTGACCGAACTGACGATTCCGGAAAGTGTCACTTCCCTGCCTTCGAACCTGGTCGCCTGGTGTTCGAATCTCGCGACCATCAACCTCCCTTCCAAGATCACGACAATTCCGTCCGGAGCTTTCCAGGGCACCGCGCTCAAGACATTCAAGCTGCCGGAGACGCTCACTTCGATTCCGGACTATCTGTTCAATGAATGCAAGAATCTAGAATCCATCGATATTCCGGAGAAAGTCACAAAAATCGGTTCCAGCGCTTTTGCGGGATGCTCCTCGCTCAAGACAGTGAAAATCCCGGATCTGTGTACGACAATCGGATCGAAAGCGTTCTCGGATTCCGGAATCGAGACAATCGACATCAACAACGTGACCGCTGTCACCACGTCGTTCAGAGACTGCAAGAGTCTGAAAAGCATCGGACTGGGCAAATTGAAGAAACTCAGCACTTACGAATTCGCCGGCTGCTCGGCTCTGACCACAGTCACAATCCCGGCGACAGTGACGAAAATCCAGAACTGGGCGTTCACGGAATGCACGAACCTGAAGGAAGTCATCCTTGAAAGCGCCACTCCTTGCACCATTTACAATAACTCATTCGCCACCAGCGCACTCGCGGTGTCTCCCGTCACCTATGTGGACGTGATTTATGTTCCGGACAGCGCCGTGGCGACCTATAAGGCGGCGAGCAACTGGTCCACCTACTACTCAAGCTACATTTTCGCAATCTCAACAAAATAAAAGGCATAATTATGTTCAAACATATTCAAAAGATATTCAGAGCGACGGCTCTGCTGACCCTCGGGGTTCTTGCGGCAACCGCCTGCGACAAGACAGTCTATGTGACAGGTGTAAAGCTCGACCGCTCCTCCCTCACCCTGCAGCTGAACAACGGCACGAAGTCGGAGAAGCTCACCGCCACAGTGGAGCCGGAAGACGCCGAGAACCAGTCCATCACGTGGAAGAGTTCAGCCCCCGCAGTCGCCGAGGTGAATGAAGGGGTCGTGACCGCAGTTTCCGTAGGAACCGCGACAATCACCGTGACCACTCTGGACGGCAGCTATTCCGCATCCTGCAATGTCACAGTGGAAATTGGCACCATCTATGCCGCCGGCATCACTCTGGACCAGGCTGAAATCAACCTGACACCGGGCGAAAGCTCTCAGCTGACGGCCACAGTGACCCCTCAGGACGCCACGGACAAGAGTGTCGCCTGGAGTTCGGCCGACGAGAATGTGGCCACTGTTGACAACACCGGGAATGTTACCGCCATCGGCAAAGGAGAAACCGTCATAACCGCAACGACCACAGACCAAGGGCTGACCGCGACCTGCAAGGTGACAGTCACGGTTCCTGTCACGGGAATCTTCTGTGACCAGGAAAGCGTCACCCTGATCGATGGAGCCACGGCAAAGCTCAATTTCACCGTCCTGCCGGAGAATGCCTCCAACACCAACATAACGCTATCTTCCAGCGACCCGTCCGTGGCAACCGTTGACAAGGACGGAACGGTCAAGGGTCTGAAGGCCGGAACAGCGGTCATCACCGCCACAACGGAGGACGGCGAATATTCCGCGAGCGTCAACGTGACGGTTTTCTTTTCTTCCAACCTTGTGGTTTACAACACCTCCGACAAGTCCATCCTCTCAGGGAATGAAATCATCATCGGTCTGAAGAGTGTCATAAACCTGACTGTAATAGATGTCACCGATCCGGATTTCAAAGCCACGGCGGACATGATCAAGATCAATGAGGGCAACGAAGCCGTCTCATTCACTTCGTCCGACCAAGACGGAACGGGAATCGTAACGGTCGCAGCGTTGTCCGCAGGATCGGCCAGTCTGGCGATCACCTTCGACTGTGCGCGCGGAAAGTTTGAGAAGACCATCAATGTCACTGTCACAGACTATGCGGGCGGAGTTCCGGACATTCCGGTGAATCCGGCATAGCTCTCCTGACAAGAAGCGAGTCACCGCTTTAGACCAACAAAAAAAGCCGGTCTCCCCGATGCTGGGAGGCTGGCTTTTTTTGATAATCCGATCAGTCTGTCCACGATGTCAAGTGATGCGGAAAGGCTACACAAGTTTCCGGGTCAACGCCACGAAATCCTCCACACCAAGCCGTTCTGGACGGAGGTCAAAGATGGGATCGGAAAGTAACGTCGGATCCGAATCCTGCCTGACCAACGGTTTAAGGGAATTGCGGAGCGTCTTGCGGCGCTGGCCGAAGGCGGTCTTCACGACCGTGCGGAAAAGCTTCTCTTCGCAGCCAAGGGAAGAGCGGGAATTGCGGGTGAGGCGGATCACGGCGGACTGGACCTTAGGCGGAGGGTTGAACGCCCCTGACCCAACAGTGAAAAGATATTCAATGTCATACCACGCCTGAAGAAAGACCGACAGGATGCCGTAAGTCTTAGTACCCGGCTTCTCGGCGATGCGCTCGGCGACCTCTTTCTGAATCATACAGACCACTTCGGGGATGCGGTCGCGATGCTCAAGAATCTTGAAGAATATCTGCGAGGAGATGTTGTATGGGAAATTACCTATCACTGAATAATCCCCCTCGAATATCCCGTCCAGATCCATCTTTAGGAAGTCGCCTTCTATCAGGCTATCTCCCAGTTTTGGATAATGCTTCTTCAGATAGACGACAGACTCGTCATCAATCTCTATGACCTTAAGTGCCAACTTCTCCCGCGGCAGCAGGTACTGGGTCAGAACTCCCATCCCAGGGCCGACCTCCAAAGCCTGCCCCCCCCGGAGAGCCCCGACGATTTTCTTCGCAATGCTCTGGTCAGTCAGAAAATGCTGCCCGAGCGCCTTTTTCGCACGTACTTCCATAGGGACAAAGATACTGAATCTTCCTTGATTATGCAGCCGTGGAGAGTTAATGAACTTAAGTTTCGCATCTGCGAAACACCTCATTTCCCGTCACGGCAGTGACGGAGCACACTCCCTCCCCCGAGGGGAGGGATTTA
>CAVCPY010000045.1:0-7671 GCA_963604245.1 Eggerthellaceae bacterium | reverse complement strand
ATGGCCGGAAAGGCCGCATAAGAAAAAAGAGAAATTATTTTTAAACAGTTTCTAAATCTTGCTTTTATGGAATTCACCATCCGTGATGCCAAGCCGTCAGACGGCGAGTTCATCGCAAGGAATGTCCTTGCGGCGATGGGGTATGAGGTTTTCAATGACACCGATTCCGTAATCGAACTCGCTGCCGCCACCTTGACTGTTCAGGATGCCGTCAAGGTCTTTGGTGAGGTCTGCGCCAGACCGGACACGTTGTATTCCTACACAAGGACCAGGGTGGCCTGTGTGGACGGCAAGGCCGTTGGGTCGCTGACCGCATATTCAGGAGATGACTATCTGCCGCTGCGGGTGCGGACTTGGGGACTGTTGAACTCGGCTTTAGCAAATAATGCCGCAGATGTCCCGGCTCCGGATTCCACCTATGGCTCAGGCGAGTTGCCTTACTGTGCGGAACAATCCCCGGAGCCGGATGAAGGCTCTTGTTCGCAGACCAAGCAACTGCATCTTTCCAATGAGGATGGCTCCGGTGTTCTTTCAATGGAGCCGGAGTGCCTTCCCGGTGAATTCTACCTCGACAGTATGGCCGTTCTCCCGGAGTACCGCCGTATGACTTTTGAATATGCCGGCTCTACAGACCGTATCGGCCATTTGCTGATGATTGACGGCATAGAGGAAGGCCGAAGGAAGGGCTCACAACGCATAAGCCTTATTGTAGATAAACTCAAGCCTCGCCTGTTCACCTACTATTCCGACCTCGGCTTCCGCCCCGATGGGGAGATTCTCTTCTTCGGCCACCTTTACGACCGTATGGTCAAGGATTTAGAAGCTGTTTAAAATAATTCCTCTTTTTTATTATGCGGCCTTTCCGGCCATTTTCATCTTTGTCACTGTCTCGAATATTCCGCATAATAAAATGCGGGAACCATTTTTAAACAGCTTCTAAGACTGATCAAGCTTCAAAAAAGAGAGGGAGTTTCCAATTGGAAACTCCCTCTCTTTTCAGAGCCACTCATCAGGCTCGAACTGACGACCTGCGCGTTACGAATGCGCTGCTCTACCGACTGAGCTAAAGTGGCTTGCTGCATTTCTCGTGGAAATGGACTGCAAATATAATTAAAATTTCTTAACTGGAAAACGGATTTTGGCTTGTTTGAAGAAAGTTTCCCAAACTTCTCTTTCCACACGCCTTCTCTTTCTTGAATATGTGGGTATAGTTGGCTAAATTTGCACTATGTATTCAGACATTATAATCATCGGCGGCGGGGCGGCAGGGCTTATGGCCGCATACGGTGCCACAAAGGCGCTTCCACTCGGAAGCTCGGCACGAATCACTGTTCTGGAGAAGATGCCCCGTCCGGGCAGGAAGATTCTTTTCACGGGGAAGGGACGGTGCAATTTCACGAATCTCAAGGACTGGAACGAGTTCTCGCAGCACATACGCACGAATCCTAACTTCGTGAAGCCGGCGTTCTACAACTTTACTCCGGAGAATACTATCGATTTTCTTGAGAGAAACGGACTGGAGACCATAGTCGAGAGGGGAGACCGGGCTTTCCCGTATTCACACAGAGCCTCGGATGTGCTGGACACCATCGTTGAGGTGGTGCTGCGCCACGGGGTGACGCTGCTTACTGATCGTGAGGTGATCGACATTCTGCCGGGTTTCTCGATCCGATGCGCTGACGGAGAGACGTTTGAATGCTCGAAACTGATCATTGCGACCGGCGGGCTTTCCTATCCGGGAACCGGTTCGACGGGAGACGGCTACAAATGGGCGAAGTTCTTCGGGCATAATGTCACGCCGTGCTTCCCGTCGTTGACCGCCCTTGTTCCAAAGGGTTACAAGATCATCGACAGGCCGGAGACGGACCTGAGGGGACATATTCATAGAGAGACACCGATGACGGGAAGCGGCGAGGTTCTGAAAGGGGCGAAGCTGAAGAATGTAAACCTTACAGTGACGTTTGACGGATCAAGCTCCGAGTCCGAGTTCGGCGATGTGGACTTCACGGACGGCGGAATCGAGGGACCGATCGGATTTCAGGTCAGCCGCAAGTGCGTGAAGGCCTTGATGAACGGTGGCAAGGTGACGTTTTCGCTTGACCTTAAGCCGGGAGTGTCGCTTGAGGAACTTACGGGGCGTATCAAAACCCTATGGCAGGAGATCAAGAACGATCCCCGCACCCGCCAGTGGAAGGATGGCAGGGGACTGAACGGCAAGGAGATGTACAGAATCCTTCTCGGCAAACTGATGCCTTGGGAACTGATTCCGGGATTTCAGGCGTGGAATCCGGACATCTTGAAAATTGACCTTAAGAAGTCCGAATATGCGCCCGGGCATTCCGGTGCTTCGGCGGTACAGGCGGCACGTTATGCAAATATGTCGGACCGTTATGACCGGCCTGGAGGCTGGTCGAAAGACCATCGCTTTGGCCGCCAGCCACGCCGTTACTACGATGTCGACCTGGACTTGCTGGCCAAAACCCTGAAGGACTGGAAGTTCGAGATTGTCGGTTTCGTCGGCTATGAGCGCTGTGTCATCACTGCCGGAGGAATCTCCACGGACGAGGTTATGCCGAAGACAATGGAGTCCCGCATCAAGCAGGGTCTCTTTTTCTGCGGCGAGGTTCTCGATATGGACTGCGACACCGGCGGCTACAACCTCCAGTGCGCCTTCTCCACCGGTTATCTCGCCGGCGAGTCTGCGGCGAAGTCTCTGGATAGTCCGGGACAGTATTAGGCCTCGACAAGCCCCCCCCCCCCCCTTATTTCATCGTGGAGGCTAACTTCTTACAAATCAGTTAAACCCCATATCTTCCTCCCAATCGGAACAAATAGGAGGAAGGAGTGATATATAATTGATTATCTGAGCTTTACCCTCCACGGCTAATAAACCCCTGAGCCGATCATTTCGTCATCGGCGGAGTACCAGGCGGCGAACTGGCCGTCGGAGATTCCGCGCTGCGGGGTGTCGAAGATGATGAATATGCCGTTCGGCCTCTTGATGAGGAATGCGTCCTGGAGTGGCTGGCGGTAGCGGATGCGGACCCGGTAGCGGCGGATTTCACCGTCTGCCATCGCAAGGTCTGCCCTTATCCAATGAATATCCCGGGGGGCAATCCGTAAACAATTGCGTGACAACCCCTTGTGAGTGTGACCCTCCCCGACGTAAATGATGTTCCGCGGAACATCCGTGGCGATCACAAAGATGGAGTCCTTGTGTCCTCCGATGTTGAGGCCCTTGCGTTGCCCGATTGTATAGAACTGCGCCCCGTCGTGCCGTCCGACAATCTTCCCGAAAGGGTTCTCCTTGTACCGTGTCTTCTTTACGTGCTTTTTCCCCGCCCGGTAGGTCTCAGTCTCGAATTTGATGTCATCGTACCGGACTGGTTCGGACAACCTCATCAGTTCTTCATCGCTTAATTCTGCGATCCTGTTCACATCGAACTCGTTCCGGTGTGATAACCATCCGGTTGGAGTGGATGTGGCACCGCACCCGTGGTCGCCCGTGGCCTCGTGAACGGGTGGCTCGCCGTAGGCGATACGGGATGGAGGGCGAAGCGCGGAAGGTGAGAAGCCACTTCCATTCCAATCGGTCTTTCCTGTGGATTTGGTCACTTCGACAGGCTCTGTGGCCGGGTTGTTACTGTCAGTGATCCGGCGGTTGTTGAACGGCTTCCCTCCTGAATCCTCAGAGGAATATTCAGTGATCATCATCGGTTCGCCGGGAGTCTTGAGGAGCGAGGCGAGGGTGTCGTGGAGAAACCGATATTGCTCGCTTTGAGCGTAGTAGGCGTTGTAAACCTCCACCACGTCACCCTCGGCCGGCTTGAGCTTCTGCTGAAGGAACGTCGGAAGGTCCACCTTCCCGACGAAGCATATTCCCTGTGAATCCTTCTTGTCTGCGGACGGAAGATCCGCCAGATGAGCCATTTGCCGAACTTCCGGCTTGGTAAGGTGGCCGATAGGGAAGAGCGCCTTGCTGAGCTGCTCCTGTGTGAGCTGGCAGAGGAAATAGCTCTGGTCCTTGTTCGGATCCACTCCTTCCAGAATCCTCCACTGTGGCAACCCGTCAATCACAACCTGCTTGCCTTCAGCATCCAGCAGAGGCTCGCGGCGGCAGTAATGCCCTGTGGCGACCATATCTGCTCCCAGTTTAGCGGCGGCCTTCAGAAAAGCGTCGAACTTGATCTCCCGGTTGCAGAGCACATCCGGGTTCGGGGTCCGGCCGACGGAATATTCATTGAACATATAGTCCACCACGCGCTGCCGATATTCCTTGGAAAGGTCCACGAAGTAGAAAGGGATGCCGATCTTGCGGGCGACCAATTCCGCCACGAAGCGGTCCTCCTCCCATTCGCAGTCGCCGTGCAGCGTCGCGTCCGCATCGTGCCAGTTCTGCATAAACATCGCGAACACATCATAGCCCTGCCGCTTCAGCAGCAGAGCGGCGACGCTGGAGTCAACACCTCCCGAAAGACCAACACAGATTTTCATAACTTACTTCTTCTTTCGCTTGTAGGCACTTACGTTCTATGTGACTGCCCACTGAAAATCACCTTACGTTATCCCGACCCTGAATCACTTTCCTCGGGGGTAGGGACTTGCGTTCACCGCAAGAGGTGAAGAGGCTTCGTGCGATAAGGGTCTACAAATTTAGTCAAATGCTTGAATATGCACAATTTTTGCTAACTTTGAAAGCTTGTGCATAAGAACCACTGAATATGAAAGCAATAAAACTGGACATCAACTATACTGAATATTCCTCCATCGGGGAGATGAACCCTACGGACATAGAGCTTGTGAAGGCTGCCATTGAGGCGCAGAAAGGATCTTATGCTCCATATTCCACATTCAATGTCGGCGCCGCCCTGCGCTTGGAGGATGGAACGATAGTGAAGGGGGCCAATCAGGAGAACGCCGCCTACCCATCCGGGCTTTGCGCCGAGAGAACCGCGATGTTCGCCGCCAGCGCAGACAATCCCGGTAAGGCGATGCTTTCCCTCGCAATAGTCGGAGGCTTCAACGGCACTTTGGGAGAGACCCCTTGTTCGCCTTGCGGAGCCTGCCGTCAGGTGATGGCGGAGTACCAGACTTTGTCCGGCCGTCCGATGAGCGTGATAATGTACGGAACGAAAAAAATATGGAAATTTGACAAAGTTGACGACATACTGCCTTTCATTTTTGACAGTTTCAACGAAAAGTAGTATATTTGCGTTCAGGGAAAGTCGTACACGACCAGCTCCCTCTGAATTCCCCCAGGGCCGGAAGGCAGCAAGGGTAGGAGGTCGTAGCGGTGCGATGTGCCAAGCTTTCCCTTTTTTCGTGTCTGCTCCCAGAAGCCGGTACAAAGAGCTTTTTTCCCATTATGCAAATGATTTTGGATAAATATTGTATAATTCAAATTCATCTACGAAGTGACCGGCTGCAGAAAGGAATGTTCTATGCCCTCCTTCTTGAGATAAGGCGGAAGATGATGATCGAAAGGAACGTCAATGCCTCCGCCGCCGGCAGGGCGAGCCATATCCCGCTCACTCCGGCGAACCCGGGGAGTATGAGGAAGCAGGGTACAAGGAATATCACTCCTCTGCAGAGCGAGAATAATGTCGCCGGGAGTGCTCTCTCCACACTTTGGTAGTAACCGATAGCCGCTACGTTCACGACCGACAAGGTGAACCCTATTGCCATAAGCGGCACGCCGTGGGCGGCAATTGAATATGCCGGGATGTCCCTGCTCAGGAACAGTGCGGCCACTTGGCCGATTCCCGCCGCAATGGCGAGCGACACCACGATGCCGAGGCCGAATGCTGTGCCGAGCGACACCCTGCGGGCCTCCATCACCCGGGAGCTGTTGCCGGCTCCGTGGTTGAAACTGATGATCGGCTGGGCGGACTGGGCGATAGCGTTTCCTGTCATAAAGATGAAAGGCATAATGTAGCAGGCGATTGAGAATGCGGCCACTCCGTCTTCGCCTATATACTTCATAAACGTATAGTTGCCCACAAACATCAGCATCGAGATGCTTATCTCGCCAAGGAAGGCGGACAGACCGAGCCGGAACTGGTATCCCAGGTTACGCAAGGACAGCCGCAGGCTTTTCCAGGACAATTTCAAAGGATAGAGTCTCATAGTCTTGGAGAGGAAGACGATGTAGAACAGCACCATAAGGCCTCCGGTCCAGCAGCCGATTGCAGTGGCGAGGGCGATTCCTTCAAGCCCCATATCAAGGACGAAGAGGAAGACGTAGTCCAGCACGACGTTGACTACGGACGGGATGGCCGCGGCTGCCGATGCGTAGTTCGGCGAACCGTCAAGCCGGATTATGAGCAGTCCTACGGATTGAAGAAACAGGGCGCTGAAAGCATAGGACAGCCATTTCTGGTAGTCAAGGACATAGGGAAGAAGTCTGTCCGAGGCTCCGAGAAGACGGGCGGTTCCGGTGCTGAAACTCTGTACGAGAATTGTCAGAGTCACCGTCATCAGCACTCCGAAAATCAGGGTCTGCGTCATATTGATGCGGGCCGCCTTTGCATTGTCCTGCGAAAGATGGACAGATGAAACTACTGAACAGCCGATGCCGAAAAGCAGTCCCAGTCCGGTCATAATCATCCAGAAAGGAGCGAATATGTTGACTGCGGCAAGAGCGTCGCTGCCTATGCCGTGACCTACGAATACTCCGTCAATGGTCGTCATCAAGGCCATACAGGCCATTCCGATCAATGTCGGAAAGAAGATTTTTCTGAAAAGTCCCGGGATGCTGTCGGAACCGAAGTTGATTGCGTCTCTGTTCATATTCAATCTGTTTTCTCAAATCGAGGCGCAAAGATAGATTGATTATTCTCACTACGGGAATATCCCAAGGCATTTTCAGCATTGCGCGATGCACTTTTTAACATATGATAATTTTGTGCAAAGAGTAAGAATTCCGAAATTTGCGTCCTATGGACAGTTTGATCGACATATTCTGCGGAAAGTATGGGCTTGAGCCGGAGGCTGTCACCGATCTGCTCGCTCAAATGGACAGGGTGTCATTCCGTAGAGGGGATGCGGTCGTAAGAAGCGGGGCGTTCGATGATTCCCTGTACGTCCTTGAATCCGGAATCTGGAGCGGGGCGAAACCGACGGCGTTCGGCGAGGCTGTCGTGTGGTTTGCTTTCGGCGGCGAGGCGGTTGCGGACATATTCTGCTACAGTGCCGAGCGGCCGTCGAAAATCGCCATCATCTCCGAGACAGACAGCGTGGCCTATCGGATAAGCAAGAGGCGGGTGGATGCGTTGTGCGCTTACTCGCTGGGCATAGCCAACATCATCCGTAAAGTGTTCGAGACCAACGCTTATCATTTCGAGGACGAAGTGGTCTGGATGGCGGACAAGGAAAACGCCGGTGAGAGATACAAAGCCTTGATCAGCGACCATCCCGAGCTGGTTCTGAACGTGCCGCTGAAAAGAATTGCATCGTACCTCTGGGTTACGCCCCAGTCCCTGAGCAGGATACGTGCGGAGATGGCGCGAGGGAACTAATCCCCAGTTTCGGAAAAAACTCGATATTTATGTGATGATGAAAAAATAAGTAGGTAAGGTTTTGTGAAGGATTTATGCACTTATATGATTGAATACATCTTAGAAGCTGTTTAAAAATAATACCTCTTTTTTCTTACGCGGCCTTTCCGGCCAT
>CAVCPY010000044.1:0-23544 GCA_963604245.1 Eggerthellaceae bacterium | reverse complement strand
GTCTCGAAAATTCCGCATAATAAAATGCGGGAACCATTTTTAAACAGCTTCTAAAATTTAACCCTCAAAGATAGTGATTTTTAGCCGAAAACTTGTACATTTGTTTGTTTTGACCCTGAGCAAATAACAAATAAAACGATAACGATATGAGCAACAAGCACATCAGCCTCAGGCTGATCATTATGAACTTCCTTCAGTACGCAATCTGGGGAGCATACCTGACCTCAATGGGAAGTTTTCTCGGCAAGGCCGGTCTAGGCCCGCAGATATGGCTGTTTTTCGCCACCCAAGGCTTTGTCTCCATCTTTATGCCGGCACTGATCGGCATCGTCGCCGACAGATGGATTCCGGCTCAGAAGACACTGTCTCTTTGCCAGCTGACCGCAGGTGTAACGATGTTCGCCACCGGATTGTATGCGATGGGCAATGTCAATCTGACCGACGGAGCCTACATTGTCAGCCCGGACTTCAATTTCAGCGTCTTCTTCATCCTCTATACGATCAGCGTGGCGTTCTATATGCCGACAATCGCCCTGACCAACTCTGTGGCATACGCCGGTCTTGAGGGAGCGGGAAAAGACACCGTAAAGGCATTCCCCCCGATCCGCGTGTTCGGAACCGTCGGCTTCATCTGCACGATGCTCTTCGTGAACTTTATGAAGGATCCTTCGGGCATCCAGTACCAGCACAGCTACTTCCAGTTCTTCACATCCGGAGTCCTCGGCCTGGTTCTCGGAATCTATGCGCTCAGCCTGCCGAATGTGCCTGTCAAGAAAGCCAGCGGCAGCAGCTTCCTGGAAGCCAGCGGCCTCAAGGCGTTCTCCCTGTTCAAAGACAGGCAGATGGCGGTGTTCTTCATATTCTCGATGCTCCTCGGCGCGTCGCTCCAGATCACGAACGGCTACGCCAACTCTTTCATCTCCTCATTCACCGGAAGTCCTGAATATGCCGACGCATGGGGCGCGCGCAACGCCAACGCCCTGATTTCGCTAAGCCAGATGTCCGAGACCTTGTGCATTCTTCTCATTCCGTTCTTTATGAAGAAGTTCGGCATCAAGAAGGTGATGCTCATCGCGATGTTCGCGTGGGTACTCAGGTTCGGATTTTTCGGAATCGGCAATCCGGGTTCGGGAGTATGGCTGTTCATCCTCTCCTGCCTTGTCTATGGAGTCGCATTCGATTTCTTCAACATCTCGGGATCACTCTACGTGAACCGCAAGACCACAAAGGACATCCGCTCCAGCGCACAAGGACTGTTTATGCTGATGACAAACGGCCTTGGAGCCTCAATCGGAACCTGGGCCGCGGGCAAGGTCGTGAACCATTACGTCTATAACGCCGCACAACCTGACTGGGCCACCGCCTGGTACGTCTTCGCCGGTTACGCCCTGCTCGTCGGCATCCTGTTTGTGTTCCTGTTCAAGGATCCGGGAAAGGATGAAGAGTGCGCCGGGCGGGCCTAACGCTTCTCTGCCGGAGGATTGACCACCACCCTCGCGAGTCCGAACATACGGCTTTCCGAGAGATTGTATTTCAGGTCGAAACAACGATATTCATTGTGATTCCTGACCTTGTGGTAGGATGTGATGCAGTCAAACTTGTATCCCATCTGCGCAAGGTCAGGAATGTTCATTGATGTGACGCCTTTCTCCAACAGGGCTGCCAGAATCTCGTGATTCCGGTCAAGAGTCCCGATGGTTTTCAGCCGGAGACCTTTGAGATGGCCTCCATTGACATAGTGGTACCTGCTTTTGCAGCTGACACAGCAGAACTTCATATCGCTGCGTCCGTAAGGAAGAACATCCCCACACTCCAGACATCTCCCCCTCTGTTCATCTTCCCTGTAAATCATTATGTGAGTCTTGACAGGACTTAAGCGATGCATCCGGAACACCCGTTGTGCCGCCGACTCTGTCTCCTGCAAATATGCAAGTCTTTTGCGGAAAAAGAAATGACAGACAAGAAACTTCAGGAATTATTTTCTGTTTCTTATCGAGCGTCCTGCCCACAATCATTTCTTTGCAGCGGTAAAACTTTTCTATGGAAGGCACAACAATTATTTATGAATATAAGAAAGGCATTACGTCAACAAGAATATCTTTTTCCTGTCAGATGCACAAGAAAAGAAAAGCGAGGTTTTGTCAATAATCAGAAAAATCTCGCTGTTATTTTTTTTATCTGCCGCCTCCGGAGCGTGAACTCTTGATAACTTTGCGTCAGACAAAACTTCAAAACAACTTGAATTATGGAACAATTGAACAGAATCGAAATCCGGGGGAATGTCGGCAATGTCAACATTCTCAAGGTCGGGGAGACGCGGGTGGCGCACTTCTCCGTCGCGACAAATTTCGCCTACAAGGGAAGGAACGGTGAGCCTGTCATCGAGACCACGTGGCACAATGTTACGGCTTGGGAAGGTGTCAAAGGCATCACGTCACTGGATGTTATCCAGAAAGGCTTCCCGGTCTTTGTGACGGGCAGGCTCAGGTCGCAGAAATACACTTCCGCCGACGGCATTGAAAGGACAAGTATGGAAGTGATCGCAAACTCGGTCGAGGCCATTGACGGGAACATCTCCGCCCAATGTATGTAGCGTCATTCAGCGCAACTTTTCCCGGTGGCCAATGCGGGGATGAGACGTTGGGATGGACGGCTACCGGGATTTTGGTTTTACTTGAAATACTACTTCAGGTAAGTATAAAGCACGTGATTATATTATACGATAAAGACTTATTACGTGTCAGATGAATAATTTTTTCAACAAATTGCAGAAAAATATTTGGAGATAACAAAATAATGTGTACCTTTGCGTACACTTTCTGTCCAGCAGGCAAAGGCTGATCGGACGCCAAAGCGGAATTCCTTGGAGTCAAGGCCGTGAGGCAGCATTAATGCCAGATGCGGAAGCGCATCTCCATCAGAACACCTTACCGCGAGCGGAAAGTTTCTTTTTTTTCAGCCCCACCCTGCGATTGTGTACAATCCACTTCGACAAGTTCAGTGACCATCGCATAAGAACTTGCATAAGCGGCAACAGCTCTTTATCTATTCTTGTACATATCTTCGTAGTAGCGCCGGTACTCCCCGCTGGTCACGTTGTCCAGCCACGGTCCGTTGTCAAGGTACCAGCGTACGGTCTTCTCAATCCCCTCGGCGAACTGAAGGCTTGGCTCCCAACCGAGCTCGTTCTTCAGCTTTGAAGAGTCTATGGCATAGCGCATATCATGCCCTTTGCGGTCGGCCACGAAAGTGACAAGGTCTTCGTCCGCTCCTTCCGGACGGCCAAGCAGCCTGTCCACGGTCTTGACAAGAACTCTGACGAGGTCAATGTTCTTCCATTCGTTGAAGCCACCTATGTTGTAGGTCTCGGCGACCTTTCCTTTGTGGAAGATAAGGTCAATCGCCCTCGCGTGATCCTCGACATAGAGCCAGTCACGGACATTCTCCCCTTTGCCATAGACCGGGAGCGGGCGGTGCTGCCGGATGTTGTTGATAAACAGAGGAATCAACTTTTCAGGAAACTGGTACGGGCCGTAATTGTTCGAACAATTGGTCACGATTGTCGGCATTCCGTAGGTGTCGTGATAAGCCCGGACAAAATGGTCGCTTGAAGCCTTTGCGGCCGAGTACGGGCTGTGAGGCTGATACTTGTTCTCTTCCGTGAAGAACGTGTCGCCGAAAGGTCCGCCGCCGCATTCGTTGCCGGCAGGGTCGCCTTCAGGTCTTGTCAGTTCAAGAGCTCCGTAAACTTCATCCGTGGAAATATGATAGAACAGTTTCCCGTCCCACCCTTGCGGCTCCCAGAACTCGCGGGCAGCCTGAAGGAGCGTCAAAGTGCCAAGCACGTTTGTCTTTGCGAATATGAACGGATCCTTTATCGAGCGGTCAACGTGACTCTCGGCGGCAAGGTGTATGACGCCATCTACGGAATAATCAGCAATCACCTTGCGCACGGCCTCAAGGTCGCAGATGTCGGCCTTGACGAACACATAGTTGGGACGGTTCTCAATGTCCCTGAGGTTGGCGAGGTTGCCGGCGTAGGTCAGTTTGTCAAGATTGATGATCCGGTAATCAGGATACTTGTTGACAAACAGTCTCACCACGTGGCTGCCAATGAAACCGGCTCCGCCGGTAATAAGGATGGATCGCCTATGGCTCATTTTCGTAAGAAGCTGTTAGAAGCTGTTTAAAAATAATACCTCTTTTTTCTTATGCGGCCTTTCCGGCCACTTCGACAGGCTCGGTGACCGTACCCGGTCAATGCTTCTGCATTTTCCCTTCGTGGAGGGAATCGAACGCCGCTCTCCGGCGGAAGATGTCGATAGCCGTGTAGATGGATGACATCATCGATTGAGGGTCAGCCTCGTCACGTCCGGCCATCTCATAGGCCGTACCGTGATCCGGAGAAGTTCTGACTATAGGAAGGCCGGCCGTGAAATTCACGCCATCCTCGAAAGCGAGAGCCTTGAACGGAGCCAACCCCTGATCGTGGTACATAGCCAGCGTGGCGTCAAACTTCGCATAATGCCCGAGTCCGAAGAATCCGTCCGGAGAATATGGGCCGAATGCCAGAAGTCCCTCGGCGTTGGCGGCTTTGACTGCAGGAAGGATGATCCTCTCCTCCTCGTCGCCGAGCAGACCTCCGTCGCCGCAATGCGGATTCAGTCCCAGCACCGCGACCTTTGGCTCAACGATGCCGAAATCCCTCCTCAGCGAGGCCGTCATCAACCGCAGTTTGTTCACAATCTTCTCCTGGGTGATTGACGCAGGCACATCCTTTAAAGGAATATGTCCGGTCACCACACTGATTCTGAGCTGGTCGGAGACCATAAACATCAGCACGTCATCGACTCCGAACTCCTTTTGAAGATATTCAGTGTGGCCGGTGTTGCCGAAGCCCTCCGCAACCATAGCCTTCTTGTTGATCGGAGCCGTCACAAGCACGTCGATGTCACCGTTCTTGATGTCCTCCACAGCACACTCAAGCGAGCGGATGGCGGATTTCGCCGACTCCGGAGTGGACTGGCCCGGCTCGACGAACACGTTGTCCGGCAGGCAGTTGACAATATTTATCTTCTTCGGTTTGGCATCCCTGGCACTCTGAATCACATAAGTGTCCATCTGGTCTAGGTTGTGGATCAACTTGCGGTAGAAACCGAAAATCTTGGACGAGCCATAGATTACAGGAGTGAAGGATTCAAGAATTCTGGCATCAGCCAAGGATTTGATTATCACCTCATACCCGATTCCGTTGCCGTCGCCCTGAGTAATACCGACAATCGGCTTTTTATTATTCCTTTCCATACGCTATCTTATGTTTATCGGCCGTGTCAGGATGACACCATTGTCAGCCAACACGAGCATATTCAGTTGCAAATTTAATCAAAATCAATGAGATTGCCGCCGCTCTGGACACTAAGTTCATAGCCCTCGTCAACAGGCAGGATCTTTCCAGCCGCGACGGCTCCAGCACCTGCAGCCACCGCCAACCTGTCGCAACGTTCATTCTCCGGGTGTCCGTTATGTCCCTTAAGCCAATGGAACACCACACGGTGCATTCTGTAAACGTTCAGGAAACGCATCCAAAGGTCAGGATTCTTGACTTTCTTCCACCCCTTGCGCTCCCAGTTCTGAAGCCAGCCTTCATTCACAGCCTTGACGACATACGAAGAATCGCTGTAAACCTCAACCTGTGCATTACTCCACTTGATGGCCTCAAGTCCTTTAATCACAGCCAGAAGTTCCATCCTGTTGTTTGTCGTGCGAATGAATCCTCCGCTCATCTCCTTCTCACGTCCGGCACATTTGAGCACAACCCCGTAGCCACCTGGCCCCGGATTACCGCTCGAAGCCCCGTCCGTGTAAAGGTATATTGTCGGTCTGGCATTCGTTTCCATCGGCATAAATTCATTTCAGAATCTCTCCCGTCAACTGCGCGGGGGTATCGACTATGGATGAAGGATTATAGGCGGCAAGTTCTTCGCGGCCACGGAACCCCCAGGAAACCCCGATGGTGCGAACCGCCGCATTGGAGCCTGTCTGCATATCCACATTCGAGTCTCCGACATAGACCGTCTCTGCCTTGGTCACAGAAGGGACCTCGGCAATAATCTGGTCCACGATGGCCGGATCTGGCTTTATGGGCTGACCCTCACGCTGGCCGAGAATCTTCACGAAGTCATATTCTCCGAAGAAGTGACTGACAAGCTTCTCCGCACCGTCCTGGTACTTATTGGAGGCGACGGCGAGGCGCACTCCACGGCCCGTGATTGCGTCCAGCATCTGCAAGATGCCGTCATAGGGTCTTGTGAAGTCACATTTGTGGGCGTCGTAGTAAGGCAGGAAGAAGGACGCCATCTTCTGAACGTTGTCCTCGGTGGCATGTTCGGGTGGCACGGCGGCGCGGAACATATTGTATATTCCTCGGCCGACCATCTGGTAATATGCCCCTATCGGATATGTCGGGAAACCGCACTGCGTCAAAGCATAATTGGTGGCGTCCCCCAAGTCCTCAACGGTGTTCAACAGCGTGCCGTCAAGGTCGAATATCGCCAGTTTTGTCATACTCTATTCAGCATTCTCGAAACCGGAATACTCACCCTTGTCCTCGTAAGGGACTCCGGTCTTCATCCAAGCCGGCATCGGAGCACCCTTGAGATAGTAGTCGAAGAACTGCTGCAACCTGACAGACAGGTCCTTGCAGTTGCGCCTCTGGACGAGGTTGTGAGCCTCCTTGTTGTACTGGAGCAGCCAAGCCGGCTTGTCAAGACGCCGGAGATCCGAGAAGAACTCGATTCCCTGGTACCACGGAACGGCTCCGTCGGCATCGTTATGCATTATAAGCACAGGAGTCTGGACTTTGTTCACATGGAAGACAGGAGAGTTCTCGATGTATAGGTCAAGAGCGCCAGGCTCCCACATGCTCTTTCCGATCCTGCTCTGGCCGTGCTCGTACTGGCCGGCGCGGGTGATGCCCGAACCCCAGCGGATGCCTCCGTAGGCCGAGGTCATATTCCCCACGGGCGCCCCGGAACCGGCGGCTGCGAACATATTCGTACGCGTTATGAGCCAAGCCGTCTGGTAGCCGCCCCAGCTCTGTCCCTGGATGGCCATCCTGCTCTTGTCGGCGATGGAATACTTCCCGCAGAGAGCTTCGGCTCCGGAACAGATGCAGTTGTAGGCGCTCTCACCGGGATGGCCTACCTTATACACTATGTCAGGAACGAAGACCACATAGCCTCTCGAAGTGTAGAACGGAATATTCACAATCGAGCGTGAAGGAGCGGGAGTCCAGAACGAATAGAGGCTGCTGGCGTTCTTCTCGTAGAAGTAGATCATCACAGGGAGCTTATCTCCTTCCTTCACTCCGTCCGGGATGAATACGAGACCCTTCAGCGGTGTGCCGTCGTAGGCATTCCAGCGGAACAGTTCGGCTCTTCCCCAACGGTAATCCGCCATCTGTGGGTTGACAGATGAGACCTTGGTCGAGGTCTTGAAGTTGTCGTCAGTATAATAAAGGTCGTAGCAGTTGCGGAAATTGCCCTTCTGGAAGAACAGCCTGTCCGAATCCTTGGTTCCGGCCACGTACTTGAAAGTGACGGTGTCGGTGAAATATTCAAGGGTCTTGGACGGCTTTGCGAGGTTGAGACGGCCGAAGCCGTTCTCCTGGCTGTCCTCGTTGAACACGCTGAGGTAAACCGTCTGTTTAGGGTCGAACGGTCTGGCCGCCCCGCAGCGGCGTTCGTTAGGCTTTCTGGTGTCGGGCTTCGGGTCGGTGATTTTGAAACGGTTGTGGGTCTGGCGGCCTACTCCACCGGTAAGGTTGACGGCCGAAGATCCGTCCGGAGCGAACTTCCAGATGTCGTAGCGGTCGATGATCAGGACAGCACTCTCGTCCTTGAACCATTTCGGAGAGAATTCGTGGGCCGGAGCAGCGGTCGGATGGTCGTCCTCCTCGTCGTAGAACGGAACGTCGGTCCGGGCGGTAAGGTTGGCCTTCTCGCCTGTCAGGGTGTTGTAGGTGAACCAGTTCATCTCGTCGTTGTCGAACCAGACAATGTACTTTCCGCTCGGGGATATGTCGAACCTTCCGACATTGAGCCCTTCAGCCACAACCTTTCTTGAACCGTCCTTGACGCTCACGAGAGTGAAATCATAACGGTTGTTGTAGTCCCAGACGGCTGTACGTGCATATCTTGAATTGTCAGCCGAAAGCACCCATTCGGAGAACCCGGCGTTCATCAGGCGGATGCTCGCGAAATACGAGGTCGTCAGCGGAACGATCTTTCCAGGCTCGGCGAGATCAATTGTCGCTGAATATGTTTTCTTCAGCTTCTTGTTGACATTCAGCCTCTGCTGCGGAGGAGTATAGACAGCGTCCCAGTTCCAGATGTCCAGCTGGGCGGTCTCAAAATCCACTATCGTGGTGTCCTTCGGAGGACGGATGGCTCCGATTCCGAGGAAAAGACGTTTCCCGTCAGGGGTGAAGTATAACTCGGTGTTCTCATTGAGAGTCCAACCCGGAGTGCCTTCGACCTTCGTTCCCTCGGTGACGATTTCTTTCGTTGAATATGCCCGGCTTCCGTCCTTGCTTATGACGGTCGAGCTGTCCGCGGCCACAGGAGCGGCCTTCTTTCCTGTCTTGAGCGCTTGAATGCTTGTCAGGTAGAGCGCCTGACACTTGTTGCGGTTCTTGCTCTTGTCATTGGAACCAAGGAAAACCAGTCGGTCCTCGGCGTCGTTCAGGGTCAGACGGCTGTAAGATTCAGCTCCTTTGACAAGAGTGTCAAGGCAGTCCGGCGCTCGGGCAATCAGCACAGCAGTGACGGAAAGCGAATCCTTCTTGTCCTTCTTCGAGGTCATCAGCAGCACGGTTCCGTCCTGGTTGAAGGAATAGGCGTCGATGTACGGAAGAGTGTCCTTCCGTTCCGTGGCGGGATTCAGGATGATGAGTCCGGACTTGTCCGTGCCCTTCTTGTCGGATGTGTCCTTGTAGTGCTTCCAGGTGGACTTGTAGGCGATGTACGGCTTGGCCAGAGACCCGGTCGTGTAGGAGTCCACACGGCCATATTTCTTGACTGTCATTGAAGTGAGGTCAACGACGGCAAGGGTGTCCTTGGTCATGTTCTCGGACTTCTTCTTGTCTATCTTTTCCTGACGGGTCTTGGCGAACTGAGGCTTGATCCTCACGTAGAGCCATCTGCCCTTGGGGTCAAGGGAGGCCTGGGTTCCGCGGGGTATGCTGATCTCCCTTAATGAAGGTGTGCCTTTCTTCCCCGGGGTCATATTCCGGACATAGAGCGTCCCGTCCCCTTCCTGTGGGTTGACACACCATACGAGCACGTTGCCGTCGTCGGTCTTCTGGATGTCGGACACGCTCTGCCAGGAGTCATAGACACTGTGGTCCAACTCTTTCTTCTGGGCAGACGCTTCTGTCATCCCCGACAGGGCGGCTGCGATTGCCAAAAATGACAATAGATTGAAATTCATAATGTTATACTATTAATTATCTTTTTCACCGCTCTTTCCCTTACTTTTACCGCGGATGGCCTCGTAGTAACCGTGACGGGCAGGATTCTCAGGGAACCACCCTTTCAGCACACGTTTCTCCTGCTCGAACACTTCAAGGATGCCCCAGAAGCAAGAGAATGCCGCAGCTCCAAAAATCGTCGAAAGCACGCCACCTTTAATGAATATGGAAGCGACCGCAAAAGCCAGTCCGACGAGCAACAGAAGCCACCAGCTGCCCTTGCCCCAATGATATTCCATTTTTATGACTATAGGATGGCATATTCCTATTATAAGAAAAGTCGCCGCTCCGACGATTATTCCGGTGAAGTTCATCTCTCATTTATGTTTTGAAGGGCAAAAGTACGGAAAAATATTGATTTATCGTGTCAGGAAGTCCGCACTACAGGGACAATATAATAGATTGGTATGATTTCAGGACACAGTCCGGAGACATTACCTACAAATTGGTATTGCGTCTGTCGCCAGGTGGCCGTACCTTTGCATCCGGATAGTGATTATCGTCACAAAACAAGAATCTTTTAAGCCAAATGAAATGAAAAGGGCCCGCGGTCGTGAGACACCGGGCTTTTTTTTATTGATTCCTGTAACAATCAATGGAAATATTCGTTTATATTGTAGAGCGACATCAAAAACGAATGACGAGAGAAGAGTCCATAGAGTTCTACAAGGCACACGCCCGGAGGCTGTACAACATCAGCCTACGGATTGTCCGCGACAGCGGCGAGGCCGAGGAGATTATGCAGGACACCATCCTGAAGTTCATCACATCGGGCGTCGTTCCCGGCAACCCGGCCAGGGTGGCGGCGTGGCTTGGGCGGACTTGCATCCGGAAGTCCATCGACACGCTCAGGAAGCGGACAAGGGAAAAACTCTTCCTTGATGAATATGTCGGCGAGGTTTCGGAATATGATGACTCGCACACCTTTGAGTTCCCGGAAACCTCCGGTGTGGACAAGGTACGCAAGGCCATCGGTGAGCTGCCGGAGAACTACAGGCTGATTCTGAATCTGGTTCTTTTGGAAGGGCTTGACTATGAAGAAATCGCCGGACTGACCGGAGAACGCGAAGGCACAATCAGGACACAGTTTTCAAGAGCCAGGGCAAAATTGGCCGAGCAATTAAAAAAAGTGGAATATGACAGACTTTAAAGAATATATCAACAAGAATCCGGAGATTCTGGACGACCACGAATTGCCGGAAGGGCACGAGGCACGGTTCGTGGCGAAACTGGATGCGATGCTCGGGTCTGCCGCGAAGACTCAGGAAAAGGCCGCCGGTCTTCGGAAGAGGATATTCACGATAATATTCAGTACGCTGACAGCCGTCGGCGCCGCAGCCATAGCCGCCGTCATATTCACTGGCCGCCCCGCAGAAGATGCTGACTGGTTCGTCGGCGTGGCGGACAATCCGGCAGCCGTGTATCTGACATATTCGGAAAAAGCGGCTTCGATGTTCAGGGAAATCCTCGCCAAAGACATTGACGGGACGTGGGAGACCACGGTCGGGAGCGTAACTCGGGAGAATGTGCCGATGATCGATTTGCTGCCGGAAGAACTGGATGACGCTTCCAAGGCGGCAATTCTTAAGGAATATTATGGAAATTTGCTTAACGGACTAAACAAAATCAATAAAATCAAAGAGTTATGAAAAAGTTATTGTTTTTCGGAGCTGCGTCTCTCGCGATGGTCGCCGCAATGGGCTTCAGCTTTACAGGCGATCTGAAGGGCGAAACGCCGTACCAATCGGTACCTTCCGGCAAGGACTACGGCTACACCACCTGCAAATTCGACTGCAAGGGGTTCACGGAGTTGGACCTCAGCGGAAGTGTCAAAGTCAACCTTGTCAAGTCGGACAAGTACAAGGTCGAAGTCACCCTGCCTCAGGAACTTGAGGAATACCTTCTGGTGCGCGTCGAGGGGGGGGAGTTGAAAATCGGTTGGAAGAGGATTATCCCTTCCAAGTTCCAGAAAAATTCAGGCAACTGGACCTGCGAGGCTGAGATCGCGATGCCCGAGCTCAGGGAACTTGAGATGTCCGGGGCGACCAATCTGCAATGCAACGACACATTCGATCTCGGAAGGGGGGAATTCTCACTGGACTTGAGCGGGGCGAGCAAGGTTGCAGCGCTGAACGTCAACGCAGACAAGATTGAGGCCGACATAAGCGGAGCCTGCTCCTACAAGGTCACGGGCATCTTCAACGAGGCGGAACTCGACATTTCCGGGGCTTCGAAAGGAATCTTCACAATCAATGCGGACAGATTGGAGGCAGAAGTAAGCGGAGCCGGGAACACAACCATCGACGGCTCTTTCGGGAAAGCCGACATAGAAGTGTCCGGGGCCTGCGAAATGCGTCTGAAAGGGAAAGTGGGCACGCTGAAGGCCGACGCTTCCGGAGCGGCGAAGTTCAACGCAATGGGGGCAGAGACCGGGGATGCGATTCTCCAGACTTCGGGAGCAGCATCCTGCTCCGTCAATGTGACACGTTCGATAACGATAAGTGACGCGACAGGCGCATCCACAATCAGATACAAGGCGCCCGGTAATGTCAATGCCACTCTCCGCTCCAAAGGAACGGCCTCGGTGGAAAGAGTCAACTGAGATTCTCGGAAAGGCAGGTACGCTTCGCACGGTCGGTGAGACTGCCGAAGCGTCAAGAAACAACTAAATGGCTTGCAGGGAGGCGTGGCAAAGAGTCGCGTCTCCCGCTTTTGCCATAAAGAGGTACTCCTCGTCGCTTGCCTTACGGATTCCGAACGCCACGTCATCCCCACGATGCACCTCGCGCCTGAAATTGATGTCGATTCTTGTGAAGAGACCGCTTGACAGCACGCTCTCAGGCAGGAGGTTATAGAACATCTCTATGTAATGGGTGTTGTTCAGGTGCCCGTTGAAATCGCACTCGCTGTAACCTACCTCCTTGTGCTTGATGAAATCCGGAAGGAAGTCGCGGATCCGCCTTGGACACTTGCAAGGAACCGGGATGTCCACGTCCGTCAGTCCAAGGTCAGGGAAGATCGGTCTTCTGGTGTCAATGTCGATCACACACCACTCTGTTGTTCCTCGGCCTATCTCCTCTCCGTCCGAATCCGTCAGCTTGACACATCTGTTATAGGTAAGCCCCTTGCCTCTAACGGGCCAGACCTTGACATTATAATTGTCATAAAGGGTCGGGCGCTCGTCAATCTCGAAAGCCGAGCGGAGCAAGACCCAGGAACGCCCCGCATTTTTCATTACATCTATCCCACAGCCTTCCTTGCGGATGTTCCGGCCGATGGCGTTGATGATGCTGCCACAGATGGACGGCACAGTGGCGTGTCCCTGATAGTCTATGTTCTCCGGCGCCACTGAATATTCAAAAGTGTTTATAATCTCTTCCATAATGCGATAGTTATAAATCCGAAAGCAAAAGTACCGGATTTGCATCCCGTGACGAAGAAAGTGTTATAAAAGGTATAAAAAATGTCTTGAAGCCCTTGTTTGGCGGGAAAAATAATGTATTTTAGGGACGAAAATATGAATGTCAGGATTTCATCCCAGCATATTCAGGGATGGTTATGACAGAATGGGGATAAATTTTAGAAGCTGTTAAGAAGCTGTTTAAAAATGGTTCCCGCATTTTATTATGCGGAATTCTCGAGACAGTTTCGGCGTTGGAAGGGGGAGCGTAGCCGTAGCTGCGTGACCGATAAGAAAGATGAAAATGGCCGGAAAGGCCGCATAAGAAAAAAAGAGGAATTATTTTTAAGGCAATGAACACACCGTTGAGAGTCTCAAAGGGCTATGGCAGCCAAGTGAAGTACGCGGTACTTATGCCGCTGTTCTTTTTCGCATTCTGCTTCGTCTATAACCCGTTTTCGATGTCTGAATACTATGACATCGGAGGCAAGCCCTGGACATTCCATCTTCTGATGCTGTCCTGCATAATGATAGGGGCGCTGGCGTTGACTAGACTTGTATTCTCGTTCCTGTACAAGTATATTCCTTTCAAATGGTGGCACTATGTCATCTGGTGCTTTGGAGAGGTTCTGGTCACGGCGTTCTTCTTCGCACTGTACACAACCCTTTTCTACAGAAAGGACGGAAGGATGCCTTACTTCGCTGCACTCCCCTACTGCTTCGAGGTCGTGTGCCTGACATTGGCCTATCCTTACCTGTTGAGCATACTCTTGAGGATCATTTCCAACAAGAACCTTGACTTGCAGGAAGCCGGCAAGACCCCGGACGAGTCATTGGTAAAGTTTTACGATGAACACAAGAGGTTGAAACTAACAATCGATCCTGCGGCGGTGCTGTACGTGAGCGCCGACGCGAACTACATCAAAATCCACTATCTGGAAAACGACAGGGTGAAGACCTACCAATTGAGAAACTCAATGAAGAGTCTGGAGGCAAATGCTGCCGGTCACGGCTTTGTGCGCTGCCACAGGTCATATTACGTGAATCCAAGACACGTAAAAGTTCTGAGCCGGGACAAGGACGGAATAATCTATACGGAGTTCACCCGTGAGGGAGTCGGGCATATTCCGGTCAGCAAGCAGTATTACGATAGCCTGGCAAAGCTGCTTTAAACGATGATGCGGGGAACAGGAAATGGAGTGAGTGAATAAATTTTCGGAGCAACCTTGCCGAAAACTATTCGGAGGTCTCCTCGTCGCCTCCATACTGGGCGATGTTGTCATCCGGAAGGGCTGTGTCGGCAGGGGCGTCGGCGGAAGAACCGGCAACATCCTCGTTCTCGGCGTCCTCCTCTCCTTCAAGCCATCTCTCAAGCGCTTCAGCATCATCCGTCTTGACCTTGATCTTCACCAGATTGATGGAATCCTCCGTCTCGACTGTCACAGCATAGAATGTAGTTCCGTCCGGCTTCGGGTACTTGACAAGGTCAGGCAGGTAGTCATTGAACCCGCCCGGATATTTCTCATTAAAAGCTGCGGCAAGAGCCTCCGACATATTCTCGTAACTTACGACGTGTCTTTTCTTCTGATCTGAAGTCATATTGATATAAACCAAATTTATATTTTTCGGGTGCAATATTAAGACATTTTTCCGAATAGATAAGCGCTCATCACACTATTTTCTGAAAAAAAATGTTTTCTGGCGTCTCTTCCTTTCGGGATCACGCTCCACGAAGACCGGTTTCATTGTACGCGGGTCGATTCCGGTGTAGTACATTACGGATGATGTGGTCATCGGAGTCGGGGTGAAATCCTGCACCTGATCCATATATATTCCTTTCAAAGCTGGATTATTGGAAAGATTCTCCATATCTTTCATAGTGCAGCCCGGATGGGAGGAGATGAAATAAGGCACGATGCCGGTGCGGCGGCCGTACCGCGCGCAGATTTTGTCGAACTCGGTGCGAAGGCGCACGAACAACTTGAACGACGGCTTGGCGAGGTATTGCAGAACCTTGTCCTCCGTGTGTTCCGGGGCCACTTTCAAACGTCCCGATGTGTGGTCAAGAATCAAGGTAGAAAGATACGGTTTGGAGGTTTCGTCCACATAGCCGTTCTCATCAAGGAAAAGGTCGTAACGGATTCCGCTGCCGATGTAGGAATGGCGGATTCCAGGCACGGCATCGACCTTGCGGTACAGTTCAAGCAGCTGTTTGTGAGACCGGTTCATATTCGGGCACGGGGACGGGAAGAGACACGATTTTCTGCGGCATTTGTCACAAAGAGCAGGGTTCTTGCCGGTCATCCCGTACATATTGGCTGTCGGGGCCCCGAGGTCGGAGATATTCCCGGCGAACCCCGGCATCCTGGCCAATTTTTTCACCTCGGCAAGAATTGAGGCCTGCGAACGGGACTGAATGAACTTCCCCTGATGCGCCGCTATGGTGCAGAAATTACAACCTCCGAAGCACCCCCGGTGCGTGATGATAGAGTCCTTGATCATATCGTAGGCCGGAATCCTCTTCCCCTTATAGCGCGGATGCGGCAGCTTTGTGAAAGGCAGGTCCCAGAACGAGTCCATCTCCTCGGTAGTGGACGGAGGATATGGCGGATTGATCTGCACATAGCCGTCCCCTACAGGCTCGATGATAGTGGCCGGATGCATCATATTTGCGTGAGTCTCAATCAGATGAAAATTCTCCGCAAACGCCGTCTTGTCCTTCTTGCATTCCTCGAACGAATGCAGCACCAGCGGTTCCTTGACCTTCCACTTTCCGCTCATCAGAAAGGCGATCTGCGGAATCTTGTGGATTTCACGAATATTCCTCTGCGCCTCAATGGCTCTTGTCAGCTCAATCATCGGCTTCTCCCCCATCCCGTAGCATAGGTAGTCGGCACTGCACCATTTCAGAATGGACGGAACAAGCTCATCCTTCCAGTAGTCATAGTGTGTGAGCCTGCGGAGGGACGCCTCGACGCCTCCTATGACGACCGGAACATCCGGATAAATGTCCTTTAATATGTTCGTATAGACGCTGACCGCATAGTCAGGTCTTTGTCCGGCCTTGCCATCGGGAGTGTAGGCGTCGTCGTGACGGAGACGCTTTCCGGCGGTGTAATGGTTCACCATCGAGTCCATCGCCCCGGCGTTCACTCCGAAATACAGCCTCGGAGCCCCTAACTTCTTGAAATCCCGAAGATCATCCCTCCAGTTAGGCTGTGGAACCACAGCGACCCTGTAGCCGAAATGCTGAAGCCAGCGTGCGATGCAGGCCGTACCGAAAGAGGGGTGATCCACAAAGGCGTCACCCGTGAAAAGGATGACATCGATGTAGTCCCACCCCAAAGCTTTGACTTCCTTTTGGGAAGTCGGGAACATATAATCCATCTCGGACATAGTACGTCCAGCATTCTGAATAATCCTACATCCGCTCCGGAAGTTCGATTCCGAGGATGCCCATAGCCTTGCGTAGCACTGCGGAAAGGGTGTCTATCAGTTTGAGACGCATCCCAAGCACTTCGGCGTTCTCCTCCTTAAGGATAGGGGTGTCGTGATAGTACTGGTTGAACTCCTTGGCTAGGTCGTAGGCGTAGTTGGCGACAACGGCAGGCGAATATGCCCGGGCGCCCTCCTCAATCTTCGCCGGGAAGGTGTTCAGGAGCTTTATGAGCCTGATTTCCTTGGCGCTCAGCTCGACCTTCGGCAGAGGTGCGGCGGAATATTCAATGCCCTTCTCTCCGGCTTTGCGCAGGATGGAGCGGATTCTGGCGTGGGTATATTGGATGAACGGGCCGGTGTTGCCGTTGAAGTCGATGGACTCTTTCGGATTGAATAGCATCGTCTTCTTCGGATCAACCTTGATTATGAAATATTTCAGGGCGCCTAGACCTATCATATGATAGAGCTTGGTCTTATCTTCCTCACTCATATCAGCCAGCTTGCCGGACTCGTCGGAAGTCGCCCTGGCCTCCTCATACATCTTCTGTAGAAGGTCGTCTGCATCAACTACCGTTCCCTCGCGGGACTTCATCTTACCCTCAGGCAGCTCAACCATTCCGTAGGAAAGATGGAATATGTTGTCGGACCACCCGAAGCCAAGTTTCTTGAGGATGAGCTTGAGCACCTGAAAATGATAGTTCTGCTCGTTACCGACCACATAGACGTGAGAGTCAAGATGGTACTCGGCGAAACGCCTTTCCGCCGTGCCGAGATCCTGTGTGATATAGACAGATGTCCCGTCCGAGCGGATGAGCAGTTTCCTGTCAAGGCCGTCGGCCGTGAGGTCACACCAGACGGAGCCGTCCGGATCCTGCACGAACACTCCTATGTCCAGCCCCTTCTGCACCAGTTCTTTGCCGAGAAGGTATGTCTGGGATTCGTAATAGACCTTGTCGAAAGTGATTCCGAGAGCCTTGTAGGACTCGTCGAAGCCCTTGAGCACCCAGCCGTTCATCCTGGCCCAGAGGTCACGCACCTCCTTGTCGCCGGCCTCCCATTTCCGGAGCATCTCGTGGGCCTCCTTAAGGCACGGAGCCTCTTTTTTGGCGGTCTCCTCGTCCATTCCCCCGGCCACGAGGTCATCGACTTCCTGCTTGTAGATGTTATTAAAGGCCACGTACATATCGCCGACAAGATGGTCGCCCTTGATTCCGGTGGACTCCGGAGTGGCGCCGCCTCCGACCTTCAACCAAGCAAGCATAGACTTGCAGATGTGCACTCCCCTGTCGTTGACAAGGGTGGTCTTGATCACGTTGTTGCCGCTGGCCTTCAAAAGCCTTGACACCGAGTCACCGAGCAGATTGTTTCTGATGTGACCAAGGTGCAGAGGCTTGTTGGTGTTCGGTGAGGAGAACTCGACCATAATGTTCTTGCCGGTCTTCGGCAGGTCGCCGAAGTCCTTGTCAGTCACGATCTCTCCGAACAGCTCGTTCCAGAAGAGATTGGAGAACAGAAGGTTAAGGAAACCCTTCACGCAGTTATAATCAGAGATTTCAGGCACATTGGTCTTGAGCCATCCGCCGATTGCGTTGCCGGTGTTCTCCGGGGTGGAGTGCGACAGACGAAGAAGCGGGAAGACCACGAGAGTGAAGTCGCCGCTGAATTCCTTCCTTGTGACGGAAACCTGAAGGTCGGAAGGTTCGATGTCAGAGTTATAGAGCGCCTTGATGGCTTCTGAAGCCTTCGAGGCGATGAAAAGTTCAGGGGTCATCAGCCGAGATATGTTTTAAGAAGTTTGCTTGCGGACGGTTTCTTGAGTTTGCGAATCGCCTTCTCCTTGATCTGGCGGACTCTCTCTCTTGTAAGGTCAAGCCTCTCGCCGATCTCCTCAAGGGTCATTTCCTGGCATCCGATGCCGAAGAACGACTTGATGATCTCGCGCTCACGGGTCGTCAGGATCTGGAGAGACCTCTCGATCTCGGTACTGAGCGACTCGTTCACAAGACCCCTGTCTGCCATCGGGGAGTCATCGTTAGGAATCACGTCCAGAAGGCTGTTGTCCTCGCCCTCGACGAACGGGGCGTCCACGGAGACGTGTCTTCCCGAGACCCTGAGGGTGTCGGAGATCTTGTCCTGAGGAATGTCTATCATCTCGGAAAGTTCCTCGTTGGAAGGGCTTCTCTCATTCTTCTGCTCGAACTGCGAAAGAGCCTTGTTGATCTTGTTCAGGGAACCTACCTGATTGAGCGGAAGCCTGACTATCCTTGACTGCTCCGCAAGAGCCTGCAGGATCGACTGGCGGATCCACCACACCGCATATGAAATGAACTTGAATCCTCTTGTCTCGTCGAATTTCTCGGCGGCCTTGATCAGCCCGAGATTGCCCTCATTGATCAGGTCCGGGAGGCTGAGCCCTTGATTCTGGTACTGTTTCGCAACAGAAACCACAAAACGGAGATTTGCTCTCGTGAGTTTCTCCAACGCCTTCTGATCACCCTTGCGGATCCTCTGTGAAAGCTCGACCTCCTCCTCCGGAGACACCAACTCCTCGCGGCCTATTTCCTGAAGGTACTTGTCCAGTGACGCGCTTTCGCGGTTGGTGATTGACTTTGTAATCTTTAATTGCCTCATATGTTTTGTAATACACAAATTTCCCTGACGGAAGGCGCGGGGCCGTTTCCGTCAGGGAAACACTATCCTGTCACCTTCATCTACTACTCCTTACTGAATCCGAAGAAGGCTTTTCTACCGTTGGCCGTGATACCCTCGATGTAAACCGCCCTCTTTGCGGACTTGGCGATGTTCAAGACATCCGCCGGCGTGCCGACCGCCTGATCGTTGACGTAGGTGATGATCATCCCTTCGGAAGCGCCCGCCTCCAGCATCTTTCCGCTTCCGACGGATGTAACCTCCACACCTTTCTTCAGACCATACTTCTCAAGGGTCTCCTTGGAAGCCTCTTTCAAAGTCGTTCCGAAGAACGCAATCTCACCGTCCCCGACAACCGTGCCGTTCTCGGTGCTGCTGCCCTGGAATGTGACCTCAAGTTCCTTCTCCTTGCCGTCACGGATGACTTTCACCTTGGCCTTGTCACCCGGGTGGAAGGAATTGACCTTGACCTGAACGGCCGAGCCGCTCTTCACCTCGGACCCGTCTATGGCCACAATCACATCACCTTCCTTCAGTCCGGCCTTGTCAGCGGAGCTGCCTTTCGCAACCTCTCTGATATATACGCCTTCCGGAGAAGAAAGTTTCATTTTTTTCAGCATATCATCCACGGAGTCATATTTCAGAACCTTGGCGAGACCTTCGTTCAGGTCAGACATTGTGATTCCAAGGACAGCACGCTTCACAGAGCCGAAATCAATCAGATCTCCCACGACCTTCTTGACGATGTTGGCCGGGACGGCGAATGAATAGCCCGAATAGGATCCCGTCTGCGAGACAATCGCTGTGTTTATGCCGACAAGCTCGCCCGTCTTGTTGACAAGGGCGCCTCCGGAGTTGCCCGGGTTGACCGCTGCGTCAGTCTGGATGAAAGACTCAATCTGGATGCCGTTGCTCCTCTCCCTCGGGTCATGCGCCATTGAACGTCCCTTGGCGCTGACGATTCCGGCTGTGATGGTTGACCGGAGCTGGTAGCCCAGAGGGCTGCCGACTGCCAGAACCCACTCGCCGAGCCTCAACTGGTCGGAATCTCCGAACGGAAGAGTCGGAAGACCTTCCGCATCAATCTTTATCAATGCGACATCCGTGGCCGGATCAGTACCGATGACCTTCGCGTCATAGACCTTGTTGTTGTTCAGTGTCACCTGCACCTTCGTGGCGTTCGCGACCACGTGATTGTTCGTCACGATGTAGCCGTCAGGACGGATGATCACACCTGAGCCGCTCCCCTGCTGCTCTCTGGTCTGAGGAGCCTCGTCGCCGAAAAAGAAACGGAAGAACGGATCCGCCATCTGATACTGCTGCGTAACCGTCACCTCCACATAGACCACAGCCTCAACGGCAGCCTCGGCCGCATAAGTCAGGTCAGGATAGTCGGACTGTGCCAGATTGACAGTCTTTGTTACCGTTCCGTTCTCAGTCCTTGTCACTTTGTCCCCTTCATCCACGGTGGCCGCCTTGACGACACCGTATGCCGCCAGCACGCTGAACAATACTGACAGCACCACTGTTACCAAACCTTTTTTCATTTCAGACATATTTATTGATTTATGTGTCAATTATCAATCCTTGGGCATCGGATGGGATTTCCGAAGCCCAAGGCAAAAAATCAAATATGATGCCATATTATTAAGGGAATATTCGTATATTTGCCTTTCACAGCGGCACGCCATCCGGCGACCGGTAAAGATGAAACAAAAAACACTGACGAATATGAAATTCAACGTATCAAGCACAGAACTTCTGAAAGGGTTGATGGACATCTCGAAGGCCATCCCGGCCAAGTCCGCGCTGCCGATTCTGGAAAATTTCCTGTTTGACCTCAAAGGCAACATCCTTGAGGTGACAGCCTCTGATTCAGAACTCACGTTAAAATCAGAGATAGAGGTGGACACAACCGAAGAGGAAGGCAAGATAGCCGTTCCCGCAAGACATATCATTGATTTGCTCAAGGAGCTTCCGGACCAGCCGGTCGCCATCAGCACCGCGAATGACAGCTCAATCGAGTGCAAGTGGACAAGCGGTAATTCAGTCCTTCCGTTTTTTCCCGCGGAGGATTACCCGGAAATCAAAGGCACAAGCGAGGACGCCGAGAAAATCGAGTTCCCGGCCGAGAGCCTGATTGAAGGCGTCAACAGCACTATCTACGCGACGGCGGACGATGAGATCAGGCCGGCGATGAACGGTATATTCTTCGATTTCAGTCCGGAATCGACAACGCTTGTGGCATCTGACTCACATAAGCTCATCTGCTACACGGCCAAGGAGGTCAAGACTGCGGAGAAGTGCTCCTTCATCCTGCACAAGAAGCCGGCCGCAGTGCTCAAGTCCATTCTCGGCAAAGATGACGGAGTGGTCGGAATCGCCTTTGATTCCAGCACCGTCCTCTTCACATTCGGCAGGATTACGATGGTGTGCAGGCTGATTGTCGGGAAATACCCTAAATACCGCGATGTCATCCCGCAGAACAACTCCAGCGTGCTGAAGATCGACAGGGCGCTGTTCCTGAACACGGTAAGGCGCGTGGCCGTCTGCGCCAACAAGGCCTCCAACCACATCAAGCTGGACCTCAAGCCCGGCCAGATGGAGATCACCGCACAGGATCTCGGATTCGCCATAGCCGCCTACGAGAAGGTCTCCTGTGACTACAATGGCGACGAGCTCGCGATAGGATTCAAGTCAACCTTCCTCACGGAAATTCTCGCCAATATGAGCTGCGAGACAGTCGTGATGAAGTTTGCCGACGCTCGCAGGGCCGCCCTCATCCTCCCGTCCGAGGACGATGACGAAAGCGGAAAGATCTGCGGAATCCTTATGCCTATAATGGTTTAACATTCAAGGATCAGGACTATGGAACTTTCTCTTGGGAGACCTTTGCTGTTCTTCGACATCGAAAGCACTGGTCTCAACATCGTCAATGACTGCATTGTCGAACTCAGTTTCGTCAAGGTGTTTCCGGACGGCCATCACGAGGTGAAGACCTGGAGGGTCTGTCCTTGGGACTATACCCACCACAAACAGCATCCTATCAATCCCGAAGCCAGCCAGGTGAACGGAATCAAGGACGAGGATGTCGCCGGGGAAAAGAAATTCATAGAAATCGCTCCGGAAGTCGTCGAATGGATCAGGGACAGCGACCTGGCCGGATACAACTCCACCAAGTTCGACCTGCCGATGCTTTCCGAGGAGATTGAGAGAGTCCGGGCCTACTGCCTGTCAAGGCTATCCGACCCGAAAAACACACCTGAGAACAAGGCCAAGGCCCAGGCAATGCTTGACGCCACGGACATCGACCTGCACTCAAAGCAGATGATAGACGTGCAGACAATCTACCACTATATGGAACCCCGCAACCTCAAGGCCGCCTACCGGTTCTACTGCGGCGGGGAGGATTTCGAGAACGCCCACTCGGCGGAAGCCGACACAATGGCGACCTACGAGGTTCTCAAGGGTCAGTTGGATATGTACCAGACTCCGACCAAGTACCACGAGCAGGTACTCAAGAACGATGTGGAGTTCCTCTCCGGGGTTGCCGGACGTCCGCGTACCGTGGACTATGCCGGAAGACTGATTCTGGGGAAGAACGACGAGCCGACCATAAGTTTCGGGAAGCACAAGGGGCGGACGGCGAGGGAAGTTTACGAGACGGAGCCGGCCTACTTCGCCTGGATCGAGAACGGTGAGTTCACGATGGACACCAAGCGCCAGTTCGCACGTCTCAAGGAGCAATTCGAGAAGGAAAAGAAAGAGGCAGCGGAAGCCAAAGAAGCAGAAATGAGCAAACCTCTTGAAGGCGAAGCGTTTGACAGTGCCGTAGCCAATCTGAAGGGCAGATTCGGCGGCGGAAGGCTCTTCTGATGCGCGCCATCTTGCGGAAGTCCGTTCAATGAATATAATAGTAAAGACATCATCCGGCCACATCACCGTCCGACCGGACACGACGTGGGAGAAGGACAACGAGGATTTCTACCCTCCCGAGTTCGTGGACGGGCTGACATATTCCCCCGTTCTTTTCGCCCGCGTCCTGAAGCCGGGGCGCAGCGTCGGGAGAAAGTTCGCTTCAAGATACTATGACAGCGTCGGTTACGGTGTTTTACTCTACCCGGAGAATATTCTTGGCGACTCTCCTGAATCCTACGCCCAAGCCATCTGTCTGGACCACACATCATTCCTGCCGTCACCGATGTTTCCACCGCAAAGGTTGGGAAGCGATCCCGAATTCAGCCTTTTCCTAAACGAAGAGGAAATATTCACAACAGCACCCTCAAACACCATTTCCTTGAATATGATTGAGGACGCCATTGTTGAAGCCACCAAGCTGCTATACATCCGCACCGGCGACCTCATCGCCATAGAATTATCTGATAGGAAATCGCTCACTTACCGTACCGAATCCAGAGCTTATGTCACTGGCTCTTTCGGCCAAGACAAAGTTCTTGATTTTCAAATCATTTTCTAAGAAGCTGTTTAAAAATGGTTCCCGCATTTTATTATGCGGAATTTTCGAGAC
>CAVCPY010000043.1:0-16381 GCA_963604245.1 Eggerthellaceae bacterium | reverse complement strand
TGTTTTCGCGGGATATATTTTGACGTTTTTAATGGATTTAATATATTTGGGGGAAGCAAACGAAATCACATAACATATGTCAGTCGGTGTCAAGTACGCGGCTCTCAACATACCCGCCTCCCTCGTGGAGGAACTCAAGGTGTGGAAGATGGCCTTCTCGATGTCCTGCGGCAGGACGGTCTCCTACGCGGAGATAATCAGCAGATAACAAATGACGAAAAGCAACAGCATATATTCCGCCTCGTTCACGGGGGCCACGTTTATGTTTTCCGAGTTCAACGCGATCCTTCCGCTTATGATGGACGGAAACCTCGATTCAAACCTCAAGGCCGAGACCGTGGAACGCAGGCATCTGCAGGTGAACACCGAAGCGGCCGCGTCCCGTGTGCTCAGCGAATTCAAAAAGCGCTACACGGCTATGCCGGAACCGTTCTGGCTCTGGTACACTGCCCTCGGAGAGAAGGCGCAGAAGGCGGCCCTTCTCTATGTGATGCTCAAGACCTACCGTCTCCTCTTCGACTTCCACACTGGCGTGACGCTCCGCAAGTGGAACTCGGCGGAGCGCACCGTGACCGCCAACGACCTTCTCGGCGCCTTCTACGGCATAGCGTCCAGGGACGAGTTCGTCGACAGCTGGTCGGAGAAGACCCGCAAGAAGATCATCAGCTCATACCAGACCATCCTCTGCCAGTCAGGGATGATGGACCGCGCCACCGAGGAGCTCCGCCCGATCCGCCTTGCCCCGCAGGACTACTCGTGGTATGTCCGCAGCGGCGAGACCTGGTTTCTCGAAGCCTGCCTCCTCTACCCCTACGAAATAGAAGACATCAAAACCTCGATATGACGATGGACCTGTCAGCACTCTACGACAAACTCTCCGACCCCGGATTCCAGGACCCGGCCAAGAGCGACATGTACTACAACTACTATGTCTTCCCGTATGACCCGGCTCAGGAATACGAACTGGAGCCGGAGCTTCTCCGGTTCAAGAACGTCCTCGTCCGTCCGGTCAACTACATAGACGTCCTTTCCGTCGACCTCTTCGAGGAATTCTGTGACTTCCTCGACAAGAAGACGTTCGGCAGGCATCCCTCGTACCTGAAATACCTTCTCGAGAAGGATGCCGTGATGAGCGACAATGTCCGGAACTCCCTCTGCAGCAACGCCAACAGCGAGGCTTTCTACAAGTACATCAATGACCGCATCCTCGAGCACATCTCCAAGGATGACGACGACCTCCGCCGTCCGTTCATCTTCATCTACGGCATCGGACGGATGTTCCCGTACCTGCGGGCGAACGTGCTGCTGACCAATTATGAGAACTACAACGAGGTCAGCAGATACAAGATAATACTCTTCTATCCCGGAAAGCGCAGCGGCAACTCGTACAGCCTCTTCAACGTGCTGGAGGACTCCAACATCTACAGGGCCACAAAAATCATTGACGAATAAAAACTGACACCATGATACTGAAAGAACTCTACAAGAAGGACATAACCAGGGACGTGAACCCCGCCGTCTCCGCCGGAGACCTCAAGGAGTCCACGGTACGCACCGAGATTGAGGAATATGTCTTCACGCCGGAAATCATCCGGGGACTCTACGATGTCATCTCCGGCATACGTGAGGCCAACGCCAGCCACAACGGCATCTGGATCAGCGGATACTACGGCTCAGGAAAGTCCCACTTCCTCAAGTATCTCAACTACTGCCTCTCCCGGGAACACGGCGCACGCGCCCTCGAGCGCCTCGCCGAGGAGGTGCGGAAGAACTCGGACGACCTCGCCGACGTCACCCCGACCGAGGTCAGCGACATCCGCAGGTGGCTCTCCGCGGCCGAGATAAAGACCATCCTCTTCAACATCGGCACCGTCCACAACGCCAACACTTCCGGCATAAACACTTTCGTCGAGGTGTTCTGGAACGAGTTCAACAAGTTCCGGGGCTACAACCGGTTCAACCTCTCGCTCGCCCAGTACCTTGAAAAACCGCTGGATGAAGCCGGCAGATTCGACGCTTTCAAGGCCGCCCTCGCAGACGACGGTTTCGACTGGTCCCTCCAGGCGAGCGACCTCGCGCAGACCGAGCTTGACTATGTGCTTGAGCAGGCCCGGGCACAGCTCCCGTCGCTCTCCGTCGATTCCGTCCGCGAGCGCATAGTGAAGAACGACTTCGTCATCAGCGTGGAGAAGTTCAAGAACGAGATGACGCTCTACGTCAAGGACAAGGGGGCCGGCTTCAGGCTGGTCTTCTTCGTGGACGAGGTCTCGCAGTTCATCAACAACCACAAGGAACTCCTCCTCCAGCTTCAGGAAATCGCCACCGGTCTCCACGACGCCAGCGAGGGAAAGGTCTGGGTAGCCTGCACGGCGCAGCAGTCCCTCGGCGAGATTGTCTCGGCAAGCCAGATAAGCCGGACGACCGACGACTACGGCAAGATTATGGGGCGGTTCGAAATCCAGGTCAAACTCGGGAACACCACTCCGGAATACATCACGAAGATCCGTCTTCTCGAGAAGAACTGCAACGGAGAGACGCTGCTCAACAGACTCTACGACGAGAAGAAGACTGCCCTTGAGACCCAGTTCAAGCTGCCTACCGGCTACAAAGCCTACTCCTCCAGGGAAGACTTCACAGACTTCTATCCTTTCGTCCCGTACCAGTTCCAGCTCATAATGCAGGTGCTCGACAGTTTCGTGGACCTGCAGTATGTCGACAAGGAGAAAAAGGGGACGGAGCGTTCCATCATCAAGATCACCCACACTGCGGCCAAAAACTGTATGGACGCCGAGGCCGGATTTCTCGTATCCTTCGACCAGCTTTACAACGCGGTGCTCGAAGGCGGTCTCACGGTCATCGGCCAGCGATCCATCAGCAACGCGATAAGCGTCATCGGGCAATACAAGGACAAGGACTTCGGACGGAGGGTCGTGAATGTCCTCTTCATGATCTGCCATATGGCTGACTCCGACAAGGTCAGATTCCCGGCCACCGTCGAGAACATCGTCAACCTTATGACGGCGAAGGTGGACGAGGACCTGCTCCCGCTCAAGGAAAAGATTGCCGACGTGCTCGCCTACCTCGAGAGCGAGAATGTCATCCGCAGGGAGAAGGACGACAAGGGCATAGAATACTACAATTTCTACACTGAGGATGAGCGTGAAGTCGCGCTTCTCATCTCGAACCAGAGGGTGGACGACGTCTTTCTGGCGGACCAGGTCAAGAGCATAGTGGAAAGCTGCCTGGGAGCCATTCCGGGCAAGAAGCCTTACTGCACGCGCAACGCCTCCATCGGCCTGAAGATATACAGCCGCCAGTACCTCGTGACCAACGCCCCCGACATATGGATACAGTTCATCCTCGAAAGCGACGCGGATCAGAGCACGACCGCATACCAGAACGACCAGAAGACTCTCATCTTCTATATGGATCACCTGCTCCGCGACAATCCCGTAAAGGAGGAGCTCTTCCGCTACTGCCAGACGCAGAAATACCTTTCCGAGGCCAACACCGCCAACGCGGCGAGAGCCAAAGCCAATGAAGAGTTCCGCACCCGGGCCGCGCAGTCGAAGAAAGCCATCACCGAGGCATTCAAGGGCATACTCGACAACGCTGCCATCATCTCCGGACAGTCGCAGCTCACGGGAATGGCGAACCGGGGGAAAGAGCGTCTCGACTCCGCCATCCTCGCTCATCTTGGCAATCTTTACCCTTACGCCGGCTATGTGAACGGCAGCGGCGTCCCGTCGTCGAACACCGAGCTCGCGGAGAGAATCCGCCGTCCTGTAGGTGAAAACGAGTACGGCACATTCAGCCCGATGTCCCTCCCGGAAGAGAAACTCGACGAGTATCTCTCCCGTATGACTATGACAACCCGTGACGTGGCGAGGATTGTCACAGCCTTCGACGCGGCTCCTTACGGCTGGGCGAAGGTCCCGACCATCTATTACCTGAACGAGCTGGTACGCCGCCGCAAATGGGCCTTCAGCTGCAACAATGTCAAGAACGTGCCCTCCGCCGTCGTCGCCTCCAGCATCATGGGCGCGACGTCAAGTTTCACCATGGAGAGCGCCGATGTCATCCCGGCGGACCTCGTGCGGCAGTTCACCGCCGCCTGGAACGACATCTTCGCCAATGCCGGAAGCCGGCACCCGGGCGACGCCTTCGAACTCTTCGACAATTGCAGGGCGGAACTCTCCGATAATTACATAAAGAACAACCGCGAACTCTATCACCGGATCGAGCAGTATCCGTTCAAACAGTCCCTCTACGAACTCATCGGGATGCAGGAGGCCTGGGCGGCCAATCGTGACGCGGTCAAGTTCTTCAACGCGGTGCTCGCAGACCGCGACAGGGCGAAAGAGCTCTCCGACAAGCGCAAAGAACTCAACCAGTTCTTCGAATCGTTCGTGAAAGACCGCGGGGCGTATGTCACTATGCTCGAGTTCGTCAGGAATAACGAGGAGAACTTCAGCCATCTCACGGGTGACGACAGGACAAGCGCCGACAATCTCAGGGCGCTCGTCTCCGACAGCTGGCCGCTTGACAATATGCGCGCCTACAACAAGCTGATGAAAGCGGTGGAGGCGGCACTCCGTACAATCCGCGAGGAATATGTCGGGAAAGTCAGGGACGCTTATGCGGAAAAATACAGGCAGCTTGTGGAATATGCGTCGAACGAGGGCGTGGACCCGGGAATCATAGAGACCGCCGAGCGCGCGTCCGCCCCCAAGACCACAACGGCCAACCTCGACAGTCTGAAAGCGAATGTCAACACCGATCAGTACTACGAGGCGAACGTCGCCAGGATAAAGGCTGAGAAAGCCCGGAAAGCCGCCCCGAAACCGGACACGGAACACCCGGGTTCCGGAAAACAGGACAGCGGGAAATCAGGCTCCGGCTATGACATACAGGAGGACGGCAACGGGGGACAGTGCCTTCGGGAGCCGAAGTCGGCGACCATCCGCCTCACCACCACGACCACCCGCACCCTGCGCAGCGCATCCGATGTCGAAGCTTATCTTGACGGGCTCAGGAGGCAGATAATGAAGCATATCGACAACGGAGAGGAACTCACCATCTACTAATGCATCACAACCAGTATGGACACCAATAAACTGAAAAGATTTGCCGGGGAGGCCAGAGTGAGACTCAAGGCGGGCGTGGCCGGTATGCTCAGGCTCTACGGCTTTGACGCGGAAGGGAACGCGTCCTCCGTGCCGGAGCGCATCACAGGAGGCGCGGTCTTCAACGGCGTGACCATAACGGACGAGACATTCTACGACAAGTGGATGTCCCTGCACGACGCCATCCACTCCCGCGGGGTCAAGGAAATCTACGAGGAGGTCGCCTACACCTGGTTCAACCGCTTCATGGCCATCCGCATTATGCGCAAGAACGGCTTCATCAGCCCCGTCCTCGAGTATGACAATCCCGACCTGCGCATCCCCGCCATCGTCTCCGACGCGCGGCGCGGCATAATTCCGCAGATGCCGGATACGGACCTCAGGCGCCTTCAGGACCTTATGCTTGACGACAGCAGGACAGGCGAGCAGTTCGCGATACTGATTGTCGCCTATTGCCGGAACAATCCCGTCCTCAATGCCTGCTTCGGCAGAATCGACGACTACACGGAGCTGCTCCTCCCGAAGACCGTCCTCGCGTCGGGGGATTTCGTGGATATGATAAACAGCACTCCGTTCATCACGGACGAGGACTACCTGCACTCCGAACTCATCGGCTGGCTCTACCAGTTCTACATCAGCGAGAAGAAGGACGAGGTCTTCTCCGCCTTCAAGAACGGCAGGAAGGCCGGGGCGGAGGACATCCCTGCGGCGACCCAGATATTCACCCCGAACTGGATTGTGAAATATATGGTTCAGAACACCCTCGGGCGCATCTATCTCGACAATTTCGGCAACAATCAGCGGAAGGACGGGTGGCGGTATCTTGTTCCCCGGGCCGAAGGGGAATCCGCGAAGCTGAAGGTGAACGAGCTTGAGGAACTCACCCTCATCGATCCGGGCTGCGGCTCAGGCCATATCCTTTCCGAGGCTTTCGATATGCTCTACGATATGTACCGTGCCGATCTGGCCTCTCCCCGGGAGGCCTGCGCGAGCATACTCACCCGCAATCTCACGGGCATCGACCTCGACACCCGCGCCAAGCAGCTCTCGCAGTTCTCCCTCCTGATGAAGGCCTGCCAGAAGGACGACTCGTTCCTCTCGGCCGCCGTCCTGCCACGCATCCTCGATATGCCCGAGCCTTATGAGGGCGCGAGGCCGCTGCGTGACACGCTCACGCGCTTCTTCCCCGGCGGCGACAGCCGGATCGTCGACGAGACGGAGAAGGCCATAGGGCTGATGGACCGGGCGAAGAACCTCGGCTCCATAATGAAGTTCGACATATCCGAGAACACCCGGATACAGATCGAGAAGAGGCTGACGGAACTGCGCCAGCAGTCTGCGCCGGATCCGGAATTCGCCGGGCTGATTCCTTATCTCGAAGTCATACTCGCCCTGACGGACAAGTACGCCTGCGTGGTTGCCAATCCGCCTTATATGAAAAGCGGGAATATGAACTCCGACTTGAGCAAATATGTCAACACAAATTACGCCGAAGGCAAGGCGGATCTCTTCTCGGTGTTTATGATTGTCGCTGAGCGGCTGCTCTCTCAGGACGGAAAGTACGGAATGATCAATATGCAGAGCTGGATGTTCCTCTCCTCCTTCGAGAAACTGAGGGAGAACATATTGAAATCTCTGCGCATTGACAATATGCTGCATCTGGGGCCGCGCACATTCGACGAACTCTCCGGCGAAGTGGTGCAGAACACCGCCTTCGTCATCACAAGAAGCGTCCCGTCAGACGATGCTTGCGGAAATTACTACCGCCTCGTGGACGGAAAGGACTGCGCTGACAAGGAGCGCCTGTTCCTGTCCGCCTCATCCGACGGCAACAGGATATACTACCCGAATGTGCCGCAGAAGAACTTCGGGAAAATTCCGGGAAGCCCGATTGGGTATTGGGTAAGCGAAAAAAATCAGGAAACCTTTACCTCAAACCGCCCGTTGTCGGCGGTCTGTAAGCCTACGCAGGGGTTAGCGACCGCCGACAACGGGCGGTTTCTTCGCCAATGGTTTGAGGTCGATCAAAGCCGAATCGGGTTTGGCTTTGAAAATGCCGCGTCAGCGGCTCGCTCGCAGAAAAAATGGTTCCCGACAACAAAAGGTGGAGGTTTTAGAAGATGGTTCGGCAATATGTCTTATGTTGTCAATTGGGAAAATGATGGAGAAGAGTTAACAAACTTCAAAGGCTCTGTCATACGTAACCGTTGGAGATATTTCACAAAATGTGGCTCGACATGGTCAACTATTGCCTCAGGAAAACCATCATTTAGATATTTCGATAGAAGTTGGTTATTTGAGACAAAAGGTTCTGTTTGCTTTCCTGAAAACGAAGAAGACAACAATATGATAATGGGCTATCTTAACAGTTCATTGATTACTTCCTTTTTGCAGGTTCTGTCTCCAACATTAGATTATCATGAAGGCCCAATGGGGAGGATTCCATATAAGGAGATAGGAAAAGATGAGAAAATAGAGAATTGGGTCCAAGACAACATCTCCATCTCCAAGCTCGACTGGGACGCTCACGAGACTTCCTGGGACTTCAAGGAGAACGAGCTGGTCCGCATCGCGAAGGCGGAGAAGACCGGCAGCCTCGAGCGGGCGCTGGAGTGCTACCGCTCCGAATGGGAGGATAAGTTCGCTCAGCTCCACGAGAACGAGGAGGAACTCAACCGCCGGTTCATCAGCATCTACGGCCTTCAGGACGAACTCACCCCCGAAGTTCCTCTGGACGAAGTGACCATCCTCCAGGCTGGTGAAATCACCCACATCAAAGACCCGGACGAGTATGGCGGCGGGCATTACAGCTGGAACTATGATAACCTGATGAAGCAGCTCCTGAGCTACGCCGTCGGCTGCCTTATGGGACGCTACCGTCTGGACCGTCCGGGCCTTGCCATAGCCCATCCCGACCCCGCGCCCGAGGAGCTTGCCACTTACAGCTTCACCGGCAGCACGGGAGAGGAGCACAGCTTCGGGATAGACGGTGACGGTCTCATCCCTCTGCTTCCGCCCGACAGCGGCTTCTCCGACAACGCCATTCTCGCCGTGCGGCAGTTCATCCGCGACGTGTTCGGGGAGGACAGTTATGCTGCCAATCTCAACTTCATCGAGAACTGTCTCGGCAAACCCCTTGACGAATACCTTTTCAGGAACTTCTGGGCCGACCACAAGAAGATGTACCAGAACCGTCCAATCTACTGGCTGTTCAGCTCGAAGAAGGGCGCTTTCAAGGTTCTCGCCTACTGCCACCGCATGACACGCCACACGGCGGAACTGGTGCGCCAGAGATACCTGCTTCCGTACATCGACCGTCTGAAAGGCCGTGCGGACGAGATCCAGGCCAAGGGCGCCGGCGCCACTTCCGACGAGCGCCGCCAGCTCAAGACCCTTGCCGGCGGCATCGCCGAGTGCGAGGAGTACCACACGAGGCTCCACGCCGTGGCCGACCGCCAGATCGCCTTCGACCTCGACGACGGCGTGCTTGAAAACCACGCCCTTTTCTCGGACGTGCTCGCAAAACTCAAGTGATTATGCTTCAGGAGAGAATATACAGATATTTCGAAAGAGACCCGCAGCTCCGCGTCCTCTTCATCTTCGACCCTATGGGCATCCAGCTCTCGGATTACGAAGAGATGACCTGGAGGGACGGCTACCGCTTCTTCGCCTTTGACGGAGCTTGGTTCAATCTCAAATACAGGCTCAGCCACGAATGGAAGGACGGGAAAGTGATTCTCTACTTCAACCTGCCTGAGCCGGCAGACGAGGAGTCCCGCCTGGGTTTCCCGCTGCTCGGGGAAATGTGCGCGGGCAAGGTCTTCCGCAGCGACGGGCACGACGCCTATATGCAGCAGCACCGCATCGGCGGTGAATACGCCCGCTTCGTCGCTGCCAACATCGACGACCTTCAGACCTCAAGGGTGGAGAAGATGCTCCAGCCTCTCTTCGAGGACGGCTCGTTCAGCCCCGACGCGGCCATCCGCGCCATACTCTGCAGCTACCTCGGCGGCTCCGCCCTCAAGGAGTGGAACGAGATCATCGCGAACCTCATAATCCTCGACGACAGCGGCGATGATGACCGGGTAAACAGGACAGTCAGCCGGATCCGCCACAACAGGAATGTTCTCGACTGCCTTAACGACATACTCGAACGCCTCAGCGGACAGACCTTGTCGTTCAGGTCCCGCCCGTATTTCAAGGACATAGTCCTCAGCATCAAGTACAACCAGATCGTCCGCAACATAAGCACGGTCTCCTCAGACCCCTACAAGGCCTACCGCACCGACAACAGCGCCAAGCTGGAGCGTATGGAGCGCCTTATGACTTTCGTCCGCAACAGCGACAGGCTCAGGGGGCCTTTCACCGCAGCATTAACTCATCTCGGCTCGGACATACGCGAGGAGCGCATCATAGACTGCTACGGCGCGAACGCCGACTACTGGTATCTGCCGGAGGGTATGTGCCGGTACATCATCGACGCCAACGTGAGGGATTCCCTCCGCAGCACCCCCGACGATGTCATCAGCAGGATGGAGCGCATCCTCGTCAGTAACCGGGGGAACGGCTCCGTCGAAAACGTCGTGGCGTTCATCAGCTTTGCGGCCCATTATTACTCCCTTGCCGACAAACTGGAGAAGCAGCTGGTCCTGAACACGCCGGCGGACTACATCAAGTCTTACACGGAGAACGGATATAAGACAGACACTTACTACCGCCTCGCCCTCGAGCATTATTTCAACATAGACCCGGACCGGATCTCGGATGCGGTCCAGAATGCGAAACTTCTGCTTGACAAGGACTACGCGGAGTTTACGAACAGTCTCAACCTGCAGTGGATCCGCTGCCTCGACACTTGCGGGACCCCGCTCAGGAGTCTGCCGGGAGTAAGCCGTCAGGAGAACTTCTACGGGGACAACATCGCCCCTGCCGCCAGCAAGCAGGCGGTCATAGTGGTCGACGCCCTGCGCTATGAGGTGGCTAAGGAGCTTGTCGATGTCATATACAAGAAGCAGCACGAGCCGGAGCTCGGCCACGCACTGGCGATGCTCCCGACCGAAACGATGTACTGCAAGCCGTCGCTCCTTCCGCACAGTTCGCTTTCGCTTTCGGGGGCGAAGATGCTCGTGGACGGGGCTGTCCTCGACACCACGGAGAAACGCAAAGCGCATATCCGGCGGTATAAACAGAAATCCGGATGCGTAACATTCAAGGACGTGACGCAGAGCAGTCAGACTCAGAACCGCGAACTCTTCAAGAACGACCTTGTCTATATCTTCCACAACGACATCGATGACGCCGGACACGACGACAACGCAGGGAAAGCTGTCAGCGCCTGCCGCAGTTCGATAACGGAGATAGCGAGGGTGGTGCACAGCATAATGTCCACCTACAATGTGTCAGACGTGTTCATCACTTCCGATCACGGCTTCCTGCTGAACGATATGGAATTCGAGGACAAGGACAAGCAGCAGATGAGCGAGGAGGGCATCGACAGGAAGTCCCGTTATTATCTGACCGAGTCCCCGGAGGCTGTCCCGTTCTTCAGCAAATACCCGCTGCGGGATGTGTCGGGCATCGACAGCGGCTGTTATGTGGCCATCCCCTCCGGCACGAACAGGGTCTCCGCTCCGGGAGGCTACAAGTTCGCCCACGGAGGCGCATCGCTTCAGGAACTCATCATCCCTGTGATCCGCTGCCGTCATCGCCGCGACAACGTCAAGACCCTGGAGAAGGTCGGCGCCCGCATTATGGACTGCTCCGGCAACATTGTCTCCAGCGTGCTCCTCTTCACCATCCTTCAGACGGACGCCGTCTCCAACGACAGGAAGCAGCGCAGCGTGTCATACGCCATCTTCGAGGGTGACAGGATGGTGTCCCGGGAAGGCACCCTCTCTCTCACGAGCACGGACGTCAATCCTGACAACCGCAAGACGGCGGCACGGCTTACACTCAGCCGGACCACCTCTTCAAACCTGCTCGAACTTCGCGTCTGGGACGCTTGCGACCCTCTCAACCCGCTTGACAGCAAGAAAGTGACCAACAACACATTGATAGACAGAGACGAATTCTGATATGACTCTTCAGGAAAAAATACTTGATGCCTTTGAAGGCAAGGTGGTCCGCAAAGACTTGGCGTTCAAGGTTAAGGGAGGCCAGCCTGTGCCTACGTTCGTGCTTGAATACCTCCTCGCGCAGCACTGCGCCTCCGACGATGAGACCATCATTGCGGAGGGGGTGGAGCGCGTGAAAAAGATCATCCGCGACAATTATCTGAACCGCGCGGACTCGGAGGAGGTGAAGGGAAAGATCCGCGAGCGCGGGTCGTTCACCATCATCGACAAGGTCACGGCCGTGCTCAATGACAGGAGCGACTGCTATGTCGCGTCGTTCGCCAACCTCGACCTTGCCAATGTCCCGATTGCGGACGAGATTGTCCGGAGGAACGGCAAGCTGCTCTCCGGCAACGGTGTCTGGAGCATCGTGACCATCGGTTACCTCTCGGGGGACGACGTGCGTATGCGCTGGGAGATTCAGAAACTCAAACCCATCCAGGTCGCGAACATCGACCTTGACTTCTACAAGGCGCAGAGATGCAGGTTCACGACAGAAGAGTGGACAGACCTACTCATCCACACCGTCGGGCTCAATCCCGAGAACCTTAACAGGCGCGAGAAGATCATAACTCTCGCCCGTCTGCTGCCTATGGTCGAGAACAACTTCAACTTTATGGAGCTTGGCCCGAAGGGCACGGGAAAGTCGCACGTTTTCGAGGAGTTCTCACCGTACGGCGTTCTTGTCAGCGGCGGCGATGTCACCTCCGCGCGGCTTTTCGTCAAGATGAGCGGCAACCGGGAGATTCTCGGCCTTGTCGGCTACTGGGATGTGGTCGCCTGGGACGAGTTCGAGCAGCAGAAGGGCCGCTCTGTTGACCCCGTGCTGATCGACACGATGCAGAACTACCTTGCCAACAAGCAGTTCAACCGGGGCAAGGGTACTCACGAGGCTTCCGCCTCGATGTGCTTCGTGGGCAACACAAAGCATACAGTGCCCTTTATGCTCAGGAACTCGCACCTCTTCGAGTCCATCCCGACCTCTTTCATCAAAGGCGCGTTCCTCGACCGCATCCACCTGTACAATCCCGGCTGGGAGATCCGGATGCTCAAGAAGGACTCGTTCAGCCAGGGCTTCGGTCTCATCACCGACTACATCGCGGCCATTCTCCACGAGATGCGCGACTTCGACCTTTCGAGCGAGATGTCAAGGTTCGTCAGGTTCGACGGCTCGCTCTCGGAGCGCGACAACCGAGCCATCCTCAAGACGTTCAGCGGAATGCTGAAGCTGCTCTATCCGGACGGCAACTACACCGAGGCCGAAGCCCTTGAGATAATCGACTTCGCCGCCGAGTGCCGCAAGAGGGTCAAGGACCAGCTCTACATCATTGATGACACCTTCAGGGCCGAGCCGGCCAAGTTCGTCTACCAGATACTCTCCAATGGTGAGCAGCGCAGTGTCCTGACACTTGAGGAGATGAACTTCGGGGATTCTCCGGCGGCTCTTGCCGCTTTGCGGGAGACGGAGGCTTCGGAAAGGGCGGCAGCCGGTCCGGACGCTCCCGGATTGGCACCTGGGCCTGCCGCGGCGGCTCCGCTGCTGATGTCATCCGTCGTCAACGTGAGGATGAACCAGACCGGTGTTTCCTACGACAGTCTCTTCGGGACCTACCTCAAGACCGCCAGGAAGATAACGGTCGTGGACCCGTTCATCCGCTACCCGTATCAGGTGTCCAATTTCCTCGAGTTCGTCCAGTGCGCCAGAAAAAGCTGCGACTCTCCTGAAGAATTGGGCATACACCTTTCCACCCAGAACGACGAGGAGAAGATCCCGGAGATGATAGACATCTTCGACGACATCAAGGATGACCTCGCGGCCCACGGCATAGAGTTCAGCTACGACTTCGATGCGGACCACGACAGGTATCTTGATCTCGACAACGGCTGGATAATAACCCTCGGCCGAGGTCTTGACATCTACGAGAAGGTCGCCCGCTTCAGCCTCGACTCTCTCAACCAGTCCGAACGCCGCTGCAAGGAGTTCAACGTGGCGTACAACAGAAAATAAGCGACAATAACACTTTATCTTATGAGCAACACGACTTCGAATCACCGAAGATATTGGATTGCCCGTCTGACTGCCGATCAGTATTGGGAATACGCAGTGAAGAATAATCTGTGGCTAATGCAGCAGAGGTATGGCTTCCAGAAACCACACATCGTGACACAATTGCTGAATCTGGTAAAAAAAATAAATGTCGGAGATGTGCTTTTTCTTGCTTATGGCGACACTATATATGCGTATGGGAATGTCGTAAAGTGCCCATATCAAACCCGCCAAATCTCTAATCTGCAGAATATAGTAAGCAACAAGAAATATGACTTTAATGACGGTATCGTCTGTTTTGAAGATGCTGATGCCTTCTATGAGGATTTAAGAGAAGGAGTCGAGAACTGGGGACAACGGGTTTCAGTAGATCAATGGCACTATCATATGCCTAAATCCAATGTGAAAACTGACGGATGCAAAAATGCTCTTTTAGACGGCAATCTTCAACAGTCAGTCTTCGAAGTAAACGCGGACTACGCACAGAATAAAATAAAACAATTGGAAAGACAATTCAGTGAAAAATATATGTTAATCAGTGATGCCGTAAAGTTGCTTAAATCAAAGCGCAACATTATCATTCAAGGTGCTCCCGGCACCGGAAAAACATACAGTACCGCCGCCATCGCCCTCAGTGTGCTGGGCGTAGACGGTGTGGACTTTGACAACCACGAGGAAGTGATGAGAAAGTACTCTTCGCTGCAGGACACTCAGATATTCTTTACCACATTCCATCAGTCTCTCGACTATGAGGACTTCGTGGAAGGGCTGAAGCCACATATCCAGACGGATGAAAACGGACTCAATCTCGGGGTTACTTATGAGCCGGAAGACGGTATATTCAAGAAAGCGTGCAATGCGGTGGTAAACGATGACAGTAAGGATATTGTCGAATGTATAGACGGCTATCTTGAAAAGATTAAAGGGTATGAGAACCGGCGGGAAATCCCGACCATTACCGGTAAATCTTCGCTCTATGTGTGGTGGAAAGAAGGCAACAAGACGGTCAGCTGCAGGAGCACTAAATCATCCAGCCAACGCCAGGACGATTATTCGCCATCTCCGCTGAACATTGATAAGATCAAGGCACAGGCTCTCGGGAAAGGTTGCGAGAATAATTGGCAGCAATACGCCCAGGCGTTTATCGAATCCGTAAAGAAAGAATATGACGCAAATGCCGACAAGGCGGTCGTGCTTATCATAGACGAAATCAATAGAGGCAATGTTTCCAAGATATTCGGGGAGCTGATAACTCTGCTTGAAGCGGATAAGCGGGAAGGCGGCAATCACCCGCTCAAAGTGACCTTACCGTACTCAAAGACCTTGTTCGGGGTGCCAAGCAGTCTCTATATAATCGGAACCATGAACACGACGGACAGGAGCACGGGAACGCTTGATTATGCTCTCCGCCGCCGCTTCGCATTCAAGACACTGCCATCCGATCCCTTAGTTATTGCAAAACATTACGATGCTTTGGGCAACGAGGAATTGAAAAAACAGGCGCTCGATGTATTCGGTGACATCCAAACGTTCATCGAAAAAAAGAAGCACGGAGACTTCAACATCGACGACTTGATGGTCGGCCATAGCTATTTTATGGCTTCAGACAGGGATGGACTTATCGACAAGATAAGGTATGAGGTCCTGCCTCTCATCACAGAATACATAAACGACGGTATCCTGGCGGTAACCGACAATGAGAAAAAGACAGCCTTTGCTTTTTGGGAGAAGCTTCAGCGGATAGCCACAAGCTCAGGTTCAAGCGACAACTCAGAAGAAAACGGATAGATGATACCACCTCTTCAGGAACACGATCTGCTCTTAGATGAGAAGGGACTGCCCGTTGGATTTGACGAGAGATTTCATAATCTGAATCTTATCCAATGGTGTAAACCGACGAAAGACAGTCTGTGGGGGTATTATGCATCGTTCAAAATTGGAGCAGAATGGATTGACCGGGATGAGACCTTGGTCGTAACAGCCAAGCGAGGGATGGAAAACATCGACTTCCTGCGAATGTTTATGACCTGTTTTACCTCCGATCTGGCTGTTGACTCTTTTGCTGAAATCTATGAGATAGACCTTGACAAACCTGCCATCAAAGCGCCGGGATTGAACAGCGTAGTGAGCCCGCTGATAGTGTTACATTTTATGGGGGTCGTAAACAGGATAAAGTCCCTGAAGAAAGGATATGTCCATCGTCAGGAAAACCTCAAAAAGGTCAAAGGGCATATCAAGCTATTAAAAAACGAACGTACGAACATAGCCTCAAAGCGATACGACCGGATTTATTGCGAGTATGACGACTATTCCGTCGACATCCCGGAGAACAGGCTTCTGAAGAGGGCTCTGCGGTTCTCTCTCAGCCTCATCAACAGTATGAACAGCAGTCAGACGGTCTATCCGGAGGTGAAGCGGCTTGTCTTGAAGAATCTTGCCAAGTTTGACAATGTGAGCGATGATGTCAGCACTTATTCCATCGGGCAAATACATTCTTCAAAATTATATCGGGAATATGCTGAAGCGATACGGCTGGCAAAGATCATTCTGCGGCATTATGACTATAATATATCAAAAGTCGGCGTACAGGCAGAGAAAGTTCCGCCATTCGTTCTGGATATGTCTCTGCTATACGAACACTATGTGTATGGGCTTCTGTACGAGGCATATCACGAAAAAATCAGTTATCAGTTCTCCAGTGAAACCGGGAAACCTGATTTCTTGTACAAGTCAAGAGATTTTAAGGCGATTCTTGACGCCAAATATATCCCCAAATACGAGAGTGACAAACTTGACACTTATGTTGTCCGGCAGCTGAGCGGTTACAGCAGGGATCTGCTAATACTGAAGCATTTGGGCTATGAGGAGATCTGCGAACAATCTCCGCCGCCGCCCGTTCCGTGCATCATAATATACCCGAGGGAAGGTACAGAACTGATTAATCCGTTCAGAAACAAGTCATTGCAGGGACTGTGCACGAGGAATGTCAAGAATCTGTCTATGTTCTACACATTGTCTGTTCCGGTCCCTACTATTAAGAAATAGACACATTTTCATTTTCTCATCACCCATATGCAAGGCAGATTCAAAGTCAT
>CAVCPY010000042.1:0-2079 GCA_963604245.1 Eggerthellaceae bacterium | reverse complement strand
GGAATATAGTCAAAAAAGACACATAAAGATTACCAAGTTATTTTTTAACGCTTAGTAAAATGCAAATTTATAAAAATTCTAATAAAACAACTGCAAACGATGCCGAAAAGACAGTTTGATGAATTGTTAATTATGGTTATCTTTGCAGGTTAAAAACAAGTATATGGAAAGAATCAGATGCCTTATAATCGGAGGCGGCCCGGCCGGGTACACGGCTGCGATTTATGCTTCCAGAGCCGCTCTTGAACCTGTCCTTTATGAAGGAATGGAACCCGGCGGACAGCTGACCACGACCACGGTTGTCGAGAACTTTCCGGGATTCCCGGAGGGTGTTGACGCGAATCAGCTGATGGACGGAATGCGCGCGCAGGCATTGCGCCTCGGAGCGGACATCAGAAGGGGAGTGGTGACAGACGCGGATCTCTCCTCACGCCCTTTCCGCCTCACTGTTGACGGTGAGACCGAGGTGGAGGCTGAGGCATTGATCATTGCCACGGGAGCCACGGCGAAGTATCTCGGACTTCCTTCCGAGCAGAAATTCCGCGGAATGGGCGTGAGTGCCTGTGCGACATGTGACGGATTCTTTTATAGAAAAAAGGATGTCGCGGTAGTCGGCGGCGGTGACACTGCCTGTGAGGAGGCCACCTATCTCGCCAATCTTTGCAGAAAGGTCTATATGATTGTCCGCAGGGATGTGTTCAGGGCTTCCGTGGCGATGCAGGAGAGGGTCAGGAACACTCCGAACATCGAGGTCCTCTGGAATTGCAACACGCAGGAAGTGCTTGGTGATGAATCAGGTGTGACCGGAGTTCGTCTGTGTGACAAGGATGGTAAGGTTTTTGATGTCAAGGTCGATGGTTTTTTTCTGGCCATCGGGCATCATCCGAACTCGGACATATTCAAAAAGTATGTCACTACTGATGAGAACGGCTACATCATTACCAAAGGCAAGACATCCGAGACTGATGTCGAAGGTGTGTTCGCCGCGGGGGATGTTCAGGATCCACGGTTCCGGCAGGCCATCACTGCTGCTGCGTCCGGGTGTCGCGCCGCTTTGGAGGTGGAGAAATACCTTTTGTCGCACTGATTATTTATTTAAGATTATGATAAAGACAACTCTTAAATTCCTGGCTGTGACCCTTGTGGCCGCCTTGCCGCTTCAGTCATGCAAGTCTGAATATGAGGCGCTTCTGAACGGCAATGATGTCGACGCCAAGTATGCGGCCGCATTTGACTACTTTAATGACGGCAAATACAACAAGGCTGCCCAGCTGTTCGAGTCCCTCGCTGTCCTGACCAGCGGAACGGACAGGGATGACACCGTGCAGTACTATTGGGGCTTGAGCAACTACCGTTTCAAGGACTATTACACCGCAGAGACAAATTTCACGAAGTTCATCACCAGCTTCCCACGCAGCCCTTTCGTCGAGGAGGCGTCTTTCCTGCGGATCGACTGTCTTTATCGTTCGACTCTCCGCTATGAACTTGACCAGACGCCGACGCACAATGCCATAAGCGTCATCAGCCAGTATCTTGTCGAGAATCCGGGCAACACCCACAACGCGATTTGCCACAAGATGCTCAAGGAACTCAATGACAGGCTTGACAAAAAGGCTTATGAGAATGCCAGGCTCTATTATAAGATGGAGGACTACAAATCTTCCCGCGTGGCGTTCAGGAACATCCTGAAGGAAGACGCTGAGAACATCTACCGCGAGGATATTCTTTACTACATCGCCAAATCCTCTTATAAATACGCCTCCCTGAGTGTGGAAAACAAGCAGAAAGAGCGCTATCTGACATTTGTGGATGATTACTACAATTTCATCGGGGAACTGCCGGAATCTCCTTACAGGAAGGAGCTGGATGTCCTTTACCGTCGTGCCCAGAAGGCATTGGGACGGTATTCTGGAGCCGATGACGATCTTGGGGTGAAGGAAAAGGACTTCGAGAGGGACAGAAAGAAATTATTGAAACAAACGGAGCAGCCGGCCTCGTAGTATTTATAGACAAAGTATTTTTTAAGAAACTGTTTAAAATGGTTTCCGCATTTTATTATGTGGGATTTTCGAGACAGTT
>CAVCPY010000041.1:0-3792 GCA_963604245.1 Eggerthellaceae bacterium | reverse complement strand
ATGGCCGGAAAGGCCGCGTAAGAAAAAAGAGGAATTATTTTAAACAGCTTCTTAGTTAAGGGCTGACGCGAAAAAAAAGTATCATTTTTAAGGATTACTATATCGCCGCAAGTACTTCGCTGTCCAGGACTGTCCGTCCCTGACCAGGTCTTCCGGCGTACCGGCAAAGACTACCTGGCCGCCGTCGTCTCCGGCCTCGGGGCCGAGGTCGATGACCCAGTCGGCGGCCTTGATGACATCGAGATTGTGTTCCACAACGATAACGGTGTGGCCGCTCCGGATCAGGAAATCAAAGGCTTTCAGCAACTTCTCCACATCGTAGAAATGCAGCCCGGTCGTCGGCTCGTCGAACAGGAACATAATCTTCTTCCTGCCTCTGTCGGGCTCGTCCGCATTCTTGGACAGAAACCACGCAAGCTTGATCCTCTGACTCTCCCCTCCCGACAATGTTGACGAGCTCTGCCCGAGCTTGATGTAGGAAAGTCCAACATCGACGAGGGGCTGGAGCCTTCGCGCGATATGTCTGGACAGTTCCTCCGGCTGCGAGCCGAAGAACGCGATCGCCTCCTCGACGCTCATATTAAGGATGTCGTCGATGTTCCTGCCTTTGAAGCGGACCTCAAGGATGTCCGGCTTGAAACGCTTGCCCCCGCAAGTCTCGCAGACCATCGTCACATCTGCCATGAACTGCATCGGGATGCGCACGAATCCATCACCCTGACATTCAGGACATCGTCCGCCGTCCTGATTGAACGAGAAGAAGGACGGTGTGTAACCATTGATCCTGGCATATTGCTGGTCAGCAAGGAGTTTACGGATGTCGTCGTAAACCTTGAGATAGGTCACGGCGTTGGAGCGTGAGCTCCTCCCTATCGGATTCTGGTCAACATATTCGACATTCTTGATGCGGTCGGTGTTGCCGGAAATTTTTCTGAATGTTCCCGGAAGATCGCCCGTCTGGTTGATCATACGGTAGAGCGCCGGGTAGAGGATGTCTCCCACGAGGGAGGACTTGCCGCTGCCGCTGACCCCGGAGACCACAGTCAACACTCCCAGCGGAAACTTCACGTCAATATTCTTAAGATTGTGTTCCTGCGCACCTTCCACTGTGATCGAATATGTCCACGGATGCTTTTCCCTGACATACCGCTGCTTGCGGCCGGTCAGATACTGGAGCGTCAGGGAATTGTCCATCACCTCCGGCAGAATCTTGTCCCGAGTCTTTCCCTGGAACACAATCCGCCCCCCGTTCACTCCGGCATACGGCCCCATATCAATCAGCACGTCCGCCGCCCGGATTATCTCCTCATCGTGTTCGACCACGACAAGTGTGTTGCCGATGTCGCGCAGCTTGCGAAGGACACCGATGAGACGTTCCGTGTCACGGGGATGAAGCCCGATGCTCGGCTCGTCCAGAATGTACATCGAACCCACCAGTGAGCTTCCAAGAGCCGTCACAAGATTGATTCTCTGGCTTTCTCCTCCGGAAAGGGTGTTGCAGGCCCGGCTCAAGGTAAGGTACGTCAGGCCGACATCCTTGATGTACTTCAGCCGCGAGACTATCTCCTCGACAGCCTTGCGGACTATGGAGGCTTCATATTCAGTCAGCTTCAGACCCGAGAAGAAGCCAAGCAGCTCATCCACGTTCAAGTCAAGCAGTTCCGCGATTGTCTTTCCTCCGACCTTCACGTATGACGCCTCCGGACGAAGCCTGGTGCCGTGACAGGCGTGGCAGGTTGTCCTGCCGGAGAACCGGCTCAACATATATTTGTACTGAATCTTGTAGCGGTTGGACTCCACCCATTTGAAGAACTCATTGATGCCGACTATCGAGTTGTCATCACCCTCAACGCTGTGCCCGTCCCAGATGATGTCCTTGATTATTTGCGGCAGGTTGCAGTACGGCTCGAAGATCGGGATTCCGTAACGAGGCGCCACCTTGACCAGATGCTCCCTGAACCAGCCCATCGACTCGCCCTTCCAGCAGGCTATGGCTCCGTCGTAGATGCTTTTCGTCTTGTCCGGAACCACAAGATCCTCGCTGACCCCGATGATCTTTCCCAGGCCTCCGCAGACAGGGCACGCACCCAGAGGGCTGTTGAACGAAAAGAGATATTCATCGGGCTGGCGGAATGTCAAGCCGTCCAGTTCGAAGCGGTTGGAATATTCCTCCACGGAATTGTCCTTACGGAGGAGGAGCCTGCCCTCGCCCACCCTGAACGTCGTGTCAATCGAGGAGCGAAGTCTGGTCTGGAGATCCTCCCAGTCGTTCTGAGGCCACGGAGAACCGTCTTCCGAATATGGCAGGCACTCTTTGAAGACCGGCAGTTTCAAACGGTCAACCAGCAGATCAAGATGTTCCGGATATTCCCCTTTGTCCGCCATCCTCAAGATGTCTTCGATTCTGATGATTCCGCCCTCACCGAAGAATCGGGAATATCCCTCCTCCTTAAGGCGGAGCATCAGTTCGACCTTATCCTCCCTTGCAGCCCAGTTCAGGTCGGCAAGAATATAGACCGTCCTTGAATCGCCGCTCAGGATGTTCGCCATCACGTCATTGACGCTGTGACACTTGACTTCCCTGCCGCTGACCGGGGAATATGTCCTGCCGATGCGGGCGAAGATTATGCGAAGATAATCATAGATCTCGGTAGCCGTGGCGACAGTGGAGCGGGGGTTCTTGACATTGACCTTCTGCTCGATGGCAATCGCCGGGGGAATGCCCTCAATGGACTCCACATCGGGCTTGCTCATCCTTCCCAGAAACTGGCGGGCATAGGAGGACAGGCTCTCGGCGAAACGTCTCTGCCCTTCGGCGAAAAGCGTGTCGAAAGCCAGTGAAGACTTTCCCGAACCGGAGATGCCCGTCACGACCACAAGTCTGTTCCGGGGAATCTCGACCGTGATGTCTTTAAGGTTGTTGACCTTGGCGCCTCTGATGATTATCTTTCCGTCCTCTGACATAGTTGAAAATTTACCGAACCACAAAATTACGAATATTTCCTGGCTTTTCATCAAGGCGCATCATAACGGACACTCACGAAGGACAAGTATTCTTTCGTTTTTTCAGACATTATGAATATATTTGCACCTGAAAAAAAAACATCAAGACAAAGTTGTATGAAAAAGTTATTTATTATCCTTTCGGCAATGTTCTGCCTGATAGGATGCAGCACAAGCAACGAAGATGTCATCTACTCCCTCAGTCTCGCTTCTGTCAAGGATCACATCGCGACAGGCTACCTTGAAGGTGACATCACCTCTTTTGAGGCCACGGAGAACGCCTACTCCACTATCAAAACCAAAATTGCGGCTTACCGCAGCGAGTACATCACGGGCGCCGAGTGGATCGAGAATGTCAACAGCGGCAAGTTCTCCAAATCCGACAAGTCGGCCAGAACAAGATTCAATGCGGCCGAAAGCGCTTTGGAGAGTCTGCAAAGCGAATGCGAGGCCATCGTTAAGGGCATCCCTTCCTCAGCAAAAGGGTATTTCGTCATTTCCAGTGTCCTGTCCCTGAGCAGGTTCAACGAAGGTAAGACAACCGTCCTCGAAGAAAAAGAATTTTCCGTGTCGTTTGATAGCGACGACGGCGCAAACATCCGATAAGCATCATTTTCAGTGATTCCAAAACAAGTTGGCAATCTCGGATTGTCTTTGCCTGCTGTTTCTCGGGTCACGCAATGAATAATGAACTTAAGTTTCGCATATGCGAAACACCTCATTTCCCGTCACGGCAGTGACGGAGCACACTCCCTCCCCCGAGGGGAGGGATTTAGGGAGGGGGTAACG
>CAVCPY010000040.1:0-2851 GCA_963604245.1 Eggerthellaceae bacterium | reverse complement strand
CCCTCAGGGCCTTTCACGTTACCCCCTCCCTAAATCCCTCCCCTCGGGGGAGGGACTTGCTCCGTCACTCTCCGTCACTGCCGTGACGGGAAATGAGGTGTTTCGCATATGCGAAACTTAAGTAAAATTAGATTACCCGATTGCTTTTATCGAGCAGCTCCTTCGGGTCGAGTCCCAGAAGTTCCATCTTCCTGATGACGGCCGGCAGCTCCACTTCGAGAAACTCTTTCCGGTCATTCTCAAGCACGATGTCCTTGGCTTTCTCGCCGATGAAGTAGCCGATGCCGCGCTTGTTGTAGATGATACCCTCGTTGGTGAGCTTCTCGTAGGTTCGCATAACCGTGTTGGGATTCACGCCGATCGAGGCTCCATATTCCCGCACGGAAGGGATTCTGTCATCGGCCTTCAGCTCGCCGGAGAGGATCTTCTCGCAGATTATGTCGCTGATCTGTAGGTAGATCGCCTTGTTTGAATTGAATTCCATAGCCTGAAATATTAATGTTGTAGCCTCTTGATCCGGAACCAGGACCACGTCCCGCATATTGCCAGAATCAGCAGAAGCCAGAAGTTGATGAAGGCGTTCAGCCAGAGGTCTAGGCTGTCGGCGTGCCTTATTGCCCAGTCAGTAAACCTATTTCCCCACCATTCAAGGTCTGCGTTGGTGATGAAGGCGCTGAACAAGCCTGAGAACACCATTCCAAGTGCGAAGAGCACAAGCGCGGTGCCCACCACTTTCCATTTCTTGAATATCAAGCCTCCAAGCAGGAATATGCTCACGTACTCGACGATGTTGGCGGCCAGAAGCCAGAAGCCGTTAGCAGGGATCACAAAGTCCGATGTGCCGATCTCCTTGTTGATTCTGAATGACATAAGTGAGTCTCCGCAGGACTTGTCAAGCAGGCAGACAAAGGCGTCGCTGAGAAAATAGACAACAACGTAAACGAGAGGGATGACGATCAGTGAGATCAGCATCATTGACGTGAATTTCTCCAGTCTGGAAGCCGGCAGCATCAGCCATTCGGATCCTTTCGTCTTGTTGGTGATCTCTCCGTAGGCTCTTGAAGGGAACAGCATCACGAAGATTGTGCTCATCACCGCGAACACTCCGAACCTTGTCCATCCCGCGGGGCCGTCAATCTCAAGGCCGATGAAGATCTTCATCAACCCTCCGTCGAACAAGGCCGCAAAGAACATATACAGCATATAGAATATGATCGGGAACAGCGCGAAGATCAGCATCAGCATTCCGATGTTCTTCCACTGTCTATTGAGGTCGTAAACGAAATATTTTCCGAATCTGTTGAAATTGAATGTATTGCTCATATTCATTCCTCCTTGTTAATTGCTGAACATTCCTTTGATCAGTTCCTTGTTCCTGTGTACGGCGTTGAAAAGGGCCTCCACATTGATCTTGCTGTCCTCGCCGGTCGTGTTAGGGTAGACCTGGATGAATCCGCCCGGGAGTTGCTCGCTGTAAAGGGACTCCGGGTGGAGCTGCGTGCCGTAGTCGAAGTACAGTCTCCGCGTGATCTCCTCGACTGTGGCGTTGAGCAGGACGTCCTGACGGTCAAGGATTATGATTGGGTCGATGATGTTCTCCAGATCCCTCACCTGATGGGTGGAGATGACGATTGTGGTGTCTTCGGAGGTGTACTTCAAGACTGCGCTGCGGAACTGGGTCTTTGAAGGAATATCCAGCCCGTTCGTCGGCTCGTCCATAAACAGGTACTTGCAGCCGCAGGCCAGGGCAAGGGAGATGTAGGTCTTCTTCAGCTGCCCTGCGGACATCTGGTTCATCTTTCTGGACGGGTCGTTCTCGAACTCCTTCATAATTTCAATGAACTTGGAATGGTCGTAGTTCGGCCAGAACGCCCCTCTTTCTCTGGCGAAACACTCTGCCTTCATCGAAACGGGGAGAACCTCGTCCGGGAGGTAGAACTGTTTGCTGAGCAGGGTGGGTGTGCGGTCGATAGGAGCTTCCCCGTCGGTGGTGATGCTGCCGGAATCGACCTTCTTCAGGCCGCACAGAAGTGTCAGCAAGGTGGTCTTGCCTACTCCGTTCTCACCCAGAAGACCGTAGATACGTCCCTCCTCAAGTGTTGTCGTGATGCTTTTCAGAACGGGTGTCTTGCCGTAACTGAAAGCCAGATCTTTGATTTCTATCATATCTCGTTAGTGTAATAGTTTATTAATACACTGCAAAGATAGTGATGTTTTCGGGAAATACAATAGTTTCCGGGAAATTTTCATTCGGTTTTGTCCTTGAGGTGTCCGGCGCGCCATTCGCCAGGGGAACACCCTACGATGTCCTTGAACTGTTTTCTGAAATTGGATTTGTCGCTGAATCCCAGATCGAAAGCGATGTGGCAGATTGGAATATCAGGGTGATTCTGAAGGAGTTCCTTGGCTTCCTCCATCCGTAACTCTTTGCGCCAAGTCAGGAAAGGCTTGCCGAACTTGAATGCACAGAAATGTTTCAGCTCCTCGTGGGTGACGTCAAGGTCATTGAGGATGTCTTCCAGAGAACCATAACACTCGTGGTGTCTTCCTTCACTGACCCACCGCTCAAGGTTTCTTGCGACTTTATCGTATGATTTGCGCTCGGCTACGTTGTCCTTGAGCCTGGACATCCCCTTTCGGCCGATTTTCTTTAACTTTTTCGACAGAATGCCGATCAGCAGCCTGTCGGGAAATGAAAGTTTTCTCATAATTTTGGTCTTTATTGGTGGTTTGGCTTTGTTGAATGTAAGTGATTTTAAGTTTCGCATATGCGAAACTTAAGTGGATTTATAGGTTAAGTAAGCGTTAAAAAATAACTTGGTAATCTTTATGTGTCTTTTTTGACTATATT
>CAVCPY010000039.1:0-3204 GCA_963604245.1 Eggerthellaceae bacterium | reverse complement strand
CGTAGCAGTAGTTACGTGACCGATGACAAAGATGAAAATGGCCGGAAAGGCCGCTTAAGAAAAAAGAGAAATTATTTTTAAACAGCTTCTTAACGCTTACTAAATATTGTTTTATCGCTTCGACAAGCTCAGCGACCATTTATTTCATCAGGCGGTGAAAGCCGGTTGCGATGCGCTCAAGGCCTTGCCGGAGACGGGTGCGGGGACAGGCGATGTTGATGCGCATAAAGCCGTCAAGTCCGTACATCACACCGGAGTTTATCCAGACCTTCTCATTGAGGAGGAGGCTGTTCTCTATGTCGTTCGCGGACATATTCAAGGCGCTGACATCCACCCAGACAAGGTAGGTTCCTTCCAGCTTGCTGACTGGGAACTCAGGAAGGTTATCCTCGAAGAACGACAGCAACGCGCGGTAATTCCCGAAAAGATACTCATTGAGTTCCCCCAGCCACGGCTCACCCTCGTTGTAGGCGGCCTGAAGCGCCAGGACACCGAAAGGATTCACGTCACACAGTTCATTGATATTGATGACCCTGTCGATGATTTTCTTCCAGTCAGGATTGTTGGTGATGATGTTGGATATTCCCAGACCGGCGATGTTGAATGACTTGCTCGGCGAGTTCATCGTGACGGTGTTGTCCTGAGAAGCCTGTGAGATAGAAGCCATCGGAGTGAAGTGATAGCCAGGCATTTCCAGTTCGCAATGGATTTCGTCGCTGATGACGATCACGCCGTTCCTTCGGCAGATGTCGGCAACCCTCTCCAAATTCTCACGAGGCCACACGCGCCCGCAAGGGTTGTGAGGATTGCAGAACAGAAGCACCTTGGCCATCGGGTCGGCCGCACGTCTCTCAAGATCCTCGAAATCAATGTACCAAGTCGTCTGTTCCCCTTCCGTGTCGTAGATCAGTTTGTTGACAGAGAGTTCGCACAGATTGTTCTTCGCGGTGGAGAAGAAACAGTTGTACGCAGGACTCTGGATGATCATCTTCGGCAGCTCACCTTGAGGGCCGCGTCCACGGTCAGGCTTCTCGACAACCTCGCCGCCAACGATCTCGTACTGTGTCAAAGCCTTGACAACCACGGACATCGCCGGGACGACCCCGGGGATGTAAAGGTACCAGTCCTTCTCCGTGTGCCACCCCCTGCGGCGTTCCCACCAGTTGACGGCAGCCTCATAGTACGAATCCGGGACGTGAGTGTAGCCGAAAATCTCCTGGTCAACCCTCTTTCTCAATGCATCCACAATCGGCGGAGCTACCTTGAAGTCCATATCCGCCACCCAAAGCGGAATCACGTCCTCTGAAATCGGCCCCGCCGGGCTGTCAGCGTCCCACTTGACGCAGTTCGTGCCGCGTCTTGACGTCATCTCGTCAAAGTTGTATTTTCCCATAATATCGCAAATACATTTTCATTTTCCTTTTCCGGTCTCCAAATTGCTCAATATCTGATAATCAGAGCTTTAATATTCTTTAAACCGACTTCGCCCCGGATCGGGCAGGCAATTCCGGAAGAACGGACATCGAAGATAGCAAAAAACAATTAAATTTGCGATGATATGAAATTCTACGAATATATTTTCCTGGCCACCGCACTTGCCGCAAACGTCTGCGGATGCGCGCGGAATGTCAGCGGAGACTTGACGCAGGACGTTACAGAGCCGCTGTTCTTGAATATAATCCATGGAACGGAAGGTGGATATTCATTGGTCTCGATTTCGCCGTTTGACGGAAGCGGTGACACGCTGGAAATCAGCAAGCCGCTTGGCCGGCTGATCGTGATGAGCACCTCCCACGTCGGTTTTTTGGGTGCCATAGAAGCAGACTCGGTGATTGTAGGGGTCTCGGGAGGAGAATATGTCTGCACCCCTTCAGTGGCTGCCGGTCTGGATGAGGGAACGGTGGTGGACATCGGTTATGACGCAAGCCCTGACTACGAGAAGATAATGGCTCTGAAGCCAGACCTGCTCCTTACATATTCAGTCTCACCTGTAAAGTCGCAATTTCTCGCGAAACTTGAATCGCTGGGAATCAAGACTTTCATCGTCAACGAGCATCTTGAGCGCCACCCTCTGGCCAGAGCCTCCTACGTACGCCTTTTCGGAGCGTTGACGGGGAATATGGCCGTGGCAGACTCTGTGCTGAAAGTCGTTTCGGAGAACTACATAAGTCTGCGTGATTCCGTTCAAGGCATATCGAATGCAAACGGCGCTTGTGATTCAGGTCAAAATAATCCCAATGCAGAAAACATCGAACTGAGTTCCGGAAAAGCAGTTCCTGGAACAACAAGAAAGATTCTGGTCAACATCCCGTACAAGGATCAATGGTTCATTCCCGGACAGGAAAGTTATCTCACCACCCTGTTCAAGGATGCCGGCGGGGAGATCCTTGGAGCAAAGCCGGGAAGTTCAGTCTCGGGCCAGATTTCGGTCGAGACGGCATATTCATTGTCAAAGGAAGCGGATCTTTGGATGAACGTCGGTTGGTGCCAGGCGCTGGAGCAACTACTTTCCGTAAATTCCCTGTTCGAGGACTTCTTGGTGAACATTCAGAAAAACGCCTCGGCCAGAGGATATTCCAGTGACAAAGGATACGCCACGAACTCCAGTGACACCTCCGCAATCGTCGTTTGGAACGACAACAAACGCCTCAACCCCAAGGGTGGCAACGATTTCTGGGAAAGCGGTGTGGTCCGTCCCGACCTCCTACTCCGCGACCTCGTCGGGATATTCAGCGGCGAAGATGGCTTTAGTCCTGTTTATTACAAAGCGATCAAGTAGCAGGGAATCTTCTCCGTCGCTTCTTCCGTGCGTAAAACAGTCAAATTCACGCACCCCCAACCGTATCCGCTTGCCAACAATTAGGACAGTGCGTGTAATAAGGGCTAATGTCCTCCGAAACAGCATTCTACCGGAGAAATCTTCCTCGATCCTATTTTGACGAAGCTGCGTCTGGAGCAAGTCACTCGTTTACGATTGTTCGGAATTGTGATACGCTATTCCATAGAACTGGAGTTCCTTCAACTTGTGGAATCTTATGTAAACAGTCAAACAAGTATTAATCTTCATTCCTCTCAAACTCAGCAAGTACCAATCTTTTGCAGAGAAGGCTGTCGTTGCTAGCATAAGTCATCTGCAACCAACCATTATCTTCCGAGTTTTGCAACCTTTTGTACTAAGAAGTCTCTGTCCGCGGCTTAGGTGGC
>CAVCPY010000038.1:0-7860 GCA_963604245.1 Eggerthellaceae bacterium | reverse complement strand
GAGAAAGATGAAAATGGCCGGAAAGGCCGCATAAGAAAAAAGAGAAATTATTTTCAAACAGTTTCTGACAATGAAGAAAACAATCACGCTCGACACTGTCGACCCCATCGAGATCTTCGGGGCCGGAAACAAGATTCTCGAAGAGTTCTGCTCTAATTTTCACGGGCTTAAGGTTGTCGCGAGGGGCAACGAGATTCATCTGGAAGGCAAGGAGAACGACATACGGGAGTTCAATCAGAAATTCGCGGAGCTGATTGAGCGGAGGATGCACAAGATGAGCCTTACGGCCTTCGACGTCGAGGACATCTTCGACGGGGAGAACTCCCCTGACAACTTCAAACTCAACGGCGAGGCCATCATCGTCCACAGCACGGAAGGGAAACCGATAAAGGCCCGTAACAAGACCCAACAGGAGATGGTCAAGGCCTATTTCGACAATGATCTCATCTTTGCCGTCGGGCCTGCAGGAACCGGTAAGACCTACATAGCGATCGCTCTTGCGGTCAGGGCTTTGAAGAACCGCGAAATCAAACGGATCATCCTGACGCGTCCGGCTGTCGAGGCAGGGGAACGTCTCGGATTCCTGCCGGGAGACCTGAAGGACAAGCTAGACCCATACCTCCAGCCTCTGTACGACGCCCTTGGGGATATGATTCCGCCTAAGAGACTTCAGGAGTTCATCGAGGAGGGCACCATCCAGATTGCCCCGTTGGCCTATATGCGAGGCCGAACGCTGGACCGTGCCTGCGTCATTCTGGACGAGGCCCAGAACACGAATCTGTCCCAGCTCAAGATGTTCCTAACCCGAATGGGCGTGAACGCCAAGTTCATCGTGACAGGCGACGCGACACAGGTCGATCTCCCGCGCCGCGAGGATTCCGGCCTGCTGAAGGGTGTCAGCCTCCTCAAGAACATCAAGGGTGTCAGCGCCATCTTCTTCACCAACGAGGACATCGTCCGTCACCCGCTCGTCGGCAAGATTGTCAAGGCCTTCGACCGCAAGGAGGCAGATGAATCGTCCGTGGCTGACAACTGATTGACGGTCAGGCAATAACGCAATCACCTCCTGCCTGGTTCGGCAGGAGGTGATTGCGTTATTTATTATCTATCAAGCACTTAACCGCCACAGACTTCCGAGGCGGCCATTTGCCTGATTAGTTGTTCAGAACAGCGTTGTATTTCTCGTAGCCGGCCTGGAATTTAGGATCCTGGTCACGGAAACGGTAGTAAACCTGCTTGAGGTACTCGGCGACGGTTGACTTGATGGACGCATCCTCGCAGACCACATAGGCCTGCTCGAACGGATCGATGCACTTCTTGAGAGTCACCTCAAACTCCTGAACAAGAGCCATATACTTGGTGTCATCAAGCTCGTTCTGAGCCTTTTCCTGAAGTTCAAGAGCCTTGTCATAGTACATCTGCCCCTTTCCGATGTAGGCGAAGACGTACTTAGGGTCCTTGGCGGCAGACTCGTCATAAGCCTGGGCGGCCTTGTCCAGATCGCCAAGCTGCTTGTAGGCCTGCCCCTCGACATAGTAAAGGGATGCATTGTCAGGAGAGGTGGTCTTTGCCTGCTGGAGGAGTTCGAACAGCCTGTCCGTTCCCTCACCGCTGGTAATGTAATAGTTGATGAGGCCGAAGACGATGCTCTCGCTTGTCGGGAACTTCTGGAAGCCCTGCTCAAGATAATCCTTGGCTGCAGCCTTGCCGGCCTTGGTGGTGTCGATGTGGGAGGCACAGTCGGAAAGTTTGGCGTAAACCTCACCGTTCTCTCCGTAGTAACCGTAGCCTAGGCACTTGTCAAAGAAGGACTTGGCCTTGTTGAAGTCCTGTGTGCTCCATGCGGTGAAGGCAGCGTTGTAAAGGGAATTGGTGTCGATCTTGTCGTATGGCTTCTGGGCGGCAGCCTCTACAGCGGCCTCGAAGAAAGCCTCGGCAGCCTTGACATCACCAAGGGTGTAGGCGTTGTAAGCCTCCTGATTGAGTTTCTCGGCTATCGACTTGATTCCCTCGCTGATGTCCTTGTCCTTGGTATGCTTCGTGTCAAGCTCATAAGCCCTCTTGTAAGCCTCAAGAGCCTTAGGAAGAGCGTTCTCGACAACAGGTTTAGTCACCTCGATGACCGCAAGCTGTCCGCTGGCGTTGAAATAAAGGTTCTTGTTCTCGTAAACCTGCTTGGTGTACTGGACGCCACCAAGAGAGACGGTCTCGACAGAAGCCGGTTTCTCTGACCCCAAGGAAAGCTGGAGGGTGTTCAAGTCCGCGCCAAGCCAAACATTTCCGGCAGGTGCGCCGTAGGCGTCAACGTAGGTCTGGGCAAGTTTCATCCAAGTAGCCACCTTGGTAGCCTTCTTCTCGTTCTGGGAAGCTGCAAGTGCGCTCTCGACCGCCTTGGCGGCAGAGTTCACGTTAGACTGGGCATCCGCCACCTGGAAGGAAGCGAGCAATGCCAAAACAATCAATGTCCTTTTCATGATTATTGGTATTTAGTTGTTTACAAATGTTCTATTCCTCAGGTGCCTCCGCGGTTTCCCCGGCGGTCTTTTCCGGCTCTTCGTCGCCGTTCTTCTCTACAGTTGAAATGGCGGCGATAGAGTCACCGCTCTTGATGTTGATCAGCTTCACACCCTGCGTAGCCCTGCCGGCCACTCTGATGTCGGAGACTGCCATCCTGATGGTGAGGCCGGACTTCTCGATAATCATCAGGTCATCGTTCTCTGTCACGTTCTTGATGGCGATCAGCTTGCCGGTCTTCTCGGTGATGCTGATGGTCTTGACACCCTTTCCGCCCCGGTTGGTGATCCTGTACTCATCGAAGTCTGTCCTCTTTCCGAAACCGTTCTCGCTCACTACAAGCACGGTATGCGCCGAAGCGTCCTCCGCCTTGGGGTCATAGTTTATGGCTCCGATGACTTCATCGTCATCTTCAATATTGATGCCGCGGACTCCGGTGGAGTTTCGTCCCATAGGACGGGCGTCAGTCTCTTCGAAACGGCAGCAGCGTCCCTCCCGGGCGGCAATCAGAATCTCCTCGCCGCCGTTGGTCAGCAACGCCTCAACGAGCTCATCCCCCTCGCGAAGGTTGACAGCGTTCACGCCGGCCGTCCTAGGATGTGAATATGCTTCAAGGGACGTCTTCTTGACCACTCCCCTCCTGGTGACGAGCACGATGTTGTTGCCGGCCACATATTCAGGATCCTTGAGGGTCTTGACGTTGATGTACGCAAGAATCTTGTCGTCCGGGATGCTGAGCACGTTCTGGATGGCGCGTCCCTTGGAGGCTCTTGAGCCTTCCGGAATCTCATAGACCTTGAGCCAATAGCAGCGGCCGGTCTGGGTGAAGAGCAGCATCGTGGAGTGCATATTCGCGATGTAGATGTGGTCGATGAAGTCCTCATCCCTCGTCGCGCTTCCCTTCATCCCCACGCCGCCTCTGGCCTGTGTGCGGTATTCCGTCAAAGGAGTCCTCTTGATGTAGCCAAGATGGGAGATTGTGATGACCATATCCTCGTCAGCATAGAAATCTTCCGGGTTGAATTCCTCGGCGGATGGACGGATCTCCGTTCTGCGAGGGTCGGCATATTTGTTCTTGAGCTCGATGGTCTCGGCCTTGATGACCTTCATCTGCTCCTCGACGCTTCCGAGAATCTCGTTGCAGCGGGCGATGAACTTCTCAAGCTCGTCGTATTCAGCCTGAAGCTTCTCCCTCTCCAGTCCGGTCAGCTGACGGAGTCTCATCTCGACGATAGCCGTCGCCTGGGCGTCCGTGAACTCAAACCGGGATACAAGCTCGGCCTTCGCCTCGTCCACGTTGGCGGAGTGCCTTATGATGTGAATGATCTCGTCGATGACATCAATCGCCTTCAGCAGGCCTTCTAGAATGTGCGCCCTCTTCTGCGCCTTCTCCAGCTCGAATTTTGTCCGGCGGATGATGACATCGTGGCGGAATTCGACGAAGTTGGCGATCATATCCTTCAGCGACAGCGTCCTCGGACGACCCTTGACAAGAGCCACATTGTTGAACGCGAAGCTCGACTGAAGCTGGGTGTACTTGAACAGGGTGTTGAGCACGACGTTGGAGTTGCTGCCCTGCTTGACCCTTATGATGACGCGGACACCCTCGCGGGAGGTCTCGTCGTTGATGTAGGTGATGCCCTCGATCTTCTTGTCCTCGACCATCTGGCCGATTTTCTCGATCATCTCCTTCTTGTTGACCATATAAGGGATCTCGGTCACGACAATGGTCTCGCGTCCGTTGTCGGCCACCTCAATCTCGGTCTTGGCGCGGACCACGACCTTCCCGCGGCCGGTTTCGTAGGCCTCCTTGATGCCGCCCACTCCCATTATGATACCGCCGGTCGGGAAGTCCGGCCCCTTGATGTGCTGCATCAGGCCGTCCGTGTCGATGTCCGGGTTGTCGATGTAGGCGCAGATGGCGTCGCAGCACTCGCCCAGATTGTGGGGTGCCATATTCGTGGCCATCCCGACAGCGATGCCTGACGATCCGTTCAGCAGAAGCAGCGGAGCCTTTGTCGGCAGCACAGTAGGCTCCTCCTCCGTGTCGTCGAAGTTAAGCATCATATCCACAGTGTTCTTGTCGATGTCGGCAAGTACATCATCTGTCATCTTCTGAAGCTTCGCCTCGGTGTACCTCATAGCGGCGACAGGGTCACCGTCCATCGATCCGAAGTTACCCTGACCGAAAATCATAGGGTAACGCTGGTTCCAAGGCTGCGCAAGCCTGGCCAGAGCGTCATAGACACTGGAATCTCCGTGCGGATGGTACTTACCGAGCACCTCACCGACAATCTTGGCGCATTTGCGCGTTGGCCCTGAATATGACAGGCCGAGACCGTCCATTCCGAACAGAACCCTCCTCTGCACAGGCTTCAGGCCATCCCTGACATCCGGCAGCGCGCGGGAGACGATGACGGACATCGAATAGTCGATGTACGCGGTACGCATCTCATGGTCAATCTCAACCGGTTCGATGATGCCGGTAAGGCCTTCCTCTTTCTTTTCCTCAATATCCATATTCCAATGTTGAATTCTTAATAGTTAAACACGCAAAATTAATAAAAAAAACCGAGAGAGACAAAAGTGGTTGACGCCACGGTCCTCGGCGAAAAACAATCCAGAGCTTGTGCTGCGTTTTGGCACAAGCTATCCCTACCTTTGCATCAGAAACAAAAACACAAAGTAATGAGAAACACTGAATATGCTCTCGAAAAAATCGCTTCGATGATCTCTTCAGAATCATCGCTCACCGCCCTCGTGGAGATAATAGGGGATATGGGTCTGGAGTTAGAAGGAGCCGTAAAGAACGCTTGATCATTTGAGTGCGAACTCGGTCTCCGCTTCCTTCAGGGACACGAGGGTGTTCTCCCTGTCGGCGGCCAGACCGACACGGAGCGTCCTGAGTCCTGACGAACCCTTCTTCCTCCGGCCTTGAAGAATCCTGTCGGAGATGATGAACTCCGACACCGGATCCTCGACATATTTCATCACGGCCCTCTTCAACGGCCTGGCTCCGAATGCAGGATCGAAACCGGAGTCGGCGATGAAGCGCTTGGCCGACGGAGTGACAATAAGCCTGTAGCCGGCCTCTTCGGCGCGCATCCGTAGATCCTTCAGCTCGATGTCAATGATTCTCTCGATGTCCTCCTTCGTCAATGCGTTGAAGAATACCCTTTCATCCACCCTGTTGATGAACTCCGGAGGGAAAGATTTCCTGATGGCCTTTTCCAGAACGCTCTGGCGGCTCTTCGTGACACTCTTCCCGGAAGTGGCAAAGCCGACCCCGCTGCCATATTCCTGAAGCTCACGGCTGCCGATGTTGGAGGTCATAATGACGATGGTGTTCCTGAAACTCACGATGCGGCCGTTGCTGTCAGTCAGGCGACCCTCGTCAAGAACCTGAAGAAGGATGTTGAATATGTCAGGATGGGCCTTTTCAATCTCGTCCAGCAGCACGACACAGTACGGTTTCCTGCGCACACGCTCGCTCAACTGCCCGCCCTCCTCGTAGCCGACATAGCCGGGAGGCGCTCCGACAAGACGGGAGACGGTGAATTTCTCCATATATTCGCTCATATCGATTCTGACCATATTCTCTTGGGAATCAAAAAGATATTCAGCGAGGCATTTCGCAAGTTGGGTTTTGCCGACTCCGGTGGGGCCGAAAAACAGGAAGGTACCGATAGGGCGGTCCGGGTCTTTCAGGCCCGCACGGTTCCTTTGAATGGCGCGCACGACTTTCTCGATGGCGTCGTCCTGGCCTATGATCCGGCTCCGAAGCCGGCCTTTCATCTTCATTATCCGGTTGCCCTCGGACTCGGCGACCTTGTTGACAGGGATTCCGGTCATCTTCGAGACGACCGTGGCTATGTCCTCGGCATCGACGACATAGCCAGTCCTCCTGCCTTTGGCAAGATTCAGGCGAATCATCGAGCCGGCCTCGTCCAAAGCGTCTATAGCCTTGTCCGGCAACGACTTGTCTGAAATATACCGATCGGTCAGACGGACACAGGCCTCAATGGCCTCATCGCTGTAGGTCACATTGTGGAAGTCCTCGTAGTTCGGCTTGAGGCTCTCCAGAATCGATATGGACTGCCGGATGTCAGCCGGCTCCACTACAATCTTCTGGAATCTCCTGTCAAGGGCCCCGTCTTTCTCCACTATCTTGGAGAACTCGTCCATTGTAGTGGCGCCGATGCACTGGAGATCGCCCCGGGCCAAGGCCGGTTTAAGGATGTTGGCCGCGTCCAGACTTCCCTGTGCGCCTCCCGCCCCGACAATCGTGTGGAACTCGTCTATGAAAAGGATTATGTCAGGATTGGAACTCGCCTCTTTGATTATCGACTTGAGACGTTTCTCAAAATCGCCACGGTATTTAGTTCCGGCCACGACAGAGGCTATGTCCAAGGAAATCAACCGTTTCTTGGCCAAGGCCGGAGATATGCCTCCGCCGGCGATCCGCAGAGCGATCCCCTCGACTATAGCAGACTTCCCTACCCCGGGTTCACCGATGAGCATAGGGTTGTTTTTCTTGCGCCTTCCCAGAATCTCTATGACACGGGCGATCTCTGTCTCTCTCCCGACGACGGGGTCGAGTTTCCCCTCTGCGGCAGCCTTCGTGAGGTCAAAGCCGAAATCCTCGATGACACTCTTCCCTGGCTTGGGTTCCTGACAGTTGTCCAGTTGTTCCTCCTCACTTTTGGACTCTTCCTCCCGTCCGGGGGCATCATTAAACATTCCTTGGTCACGCATATAGGACAGGAGACGGCCGTAGTCCACTCCGTGCTGCCGCAGATATGCCTGACCATAATTCTCCGTCGTGCGGCAGAGAGCCAGAAGAAGGTGCAGGGAGGTAGCCTCGTCAACTCCTTGCTTGGAGGCTTCCAGAACCGTGATGCTCAAGACGTTCTGGGCATAGCGTGTGAAAGATATCCTGTCCGACTCCGAGTATGGGATCGGCTCGTTTGTGAATATATGGCTGTCGATGAACCGCTTGAAGTTGTCCGGGGCTATTCCTTGGGCGGTGACGGCTTTGAAGGCGGCATTGTCGCCGTGGCGGAGGACTCCCAGGAAGAGGTGGTCGGGGCCTATGCCGTAGCTGCCGGTCCGCATCGCCTCGTCCCTGGCGTAACGGATTATGTCGTTGAGTTCACCGGAGATTCTTATTTCCATAAATGATTTTCAAAGTATAGTGATTCCTAAAAAAACTTGGTGCTTTTGCTCGTCTTTCTGGTCTGAATTTGTTTGTTCATCAGCCTCTGTGCCACCGGCACACTCCTTCTTCACAAATAAGAAGCTGTTTAAAAATAATTCCTCTTTTTTCTTACGCGGCCTTTCCGGCCA
>CAVCPY010000037.1:0-10257 GCA_963604245.1 Eggerthellaceae bacterium | reverse complement strand
TGTCTCGAAAATCCCACATAATAAAATGCGGAAACCATTTTTAAACAGTTTCTAGTGTTTGTCGCTCAAAGATAGGAAAAAAATCTGATTACAATGATTCAAGAAGTAAATCCCATTCCTACCCGCTTGATTTTTAGCCGAAAATGGTTATTTTTGCAGGATGTATATGGAGTGGCCGCCCAAGGCCGCTTCAAACGAACGTTTAACCTTAATTTTGAAGAATATGGTCAAAGTGAATCTGGGAGGATGCTCCTCCTTTGTCAACGAAACGGATTACAAGGAATATGTCGGCAAGGCGTTGCAGGCTTTTGATGTGCTTGACAGTGAGACCGGTGCGGGCAATGACTTCCTCGGCTGGAAGCATCTTCCTTCCTTGACACCGGAAGCGCTCATCGCTGACTGCGAGGCGGTGCGTGACAACTGGAAGGCCAAAGGAGTGAATCTGGTGGTCGTGATAGGCATCGGGGGGTCGTATCTCGGGGCGCGCTGCGCCATCGAAGCCCTCTCCCATAATTTCGCCAAGCAACTCGGCGGAGCGAAGGATGCTCCGGAGGTGGTGTTCGCCGGCAACAACCTCTCCGAGGAATATCTCGCCGAACTGATGGACTTGGTGGCCGAGAGGAACGTCGCCACCGTAGTCATCTCCAAATCAGGTACGACAACCGAGCCTGCGGTCGCTTTCAGGATAGTGAAAGAATATATCGAGAAGAACTATAAGGATGCTTCCGAAAGGATCGTCGCCATCACCGACGCCCACAAAGGGGCTCTCAAGACCCTTTCAACCCAGGAAGGCTACAAGACATTCGTCGTTCCGGACAATGTCGGCGGACGCTTCTCCGTTCTCACTCCGGTAGGACTTCTGCCTATCGTTCTCGCCGGTTTCGACGTGCGTGAGATGATCGCCGGTGCTGTCGAGATGGAGAAGGCTCTGGCTGTGAAGAGCGAGGAGAACCCGGCCGTGCAATATGCGGCAATGAGAAACCTGCTATATTCAAAACTTGGAAAGAAAGTGGAGATTCTGGTAGCCTACAACCCTAAGTTCCAGTATCTTGGGGAATGGTGGAAGCAGCTCTACGGCGAGTCTGAGGGAAAGGATCTCAAGGGAATATTCCCTGCGTCCGTCAATTTCACCACCGACCTTCATTCTATGGGACAGTTCATTCAGGACGGTGACAGGATTGTGTTCGAGACAGTCGTGAACATCGAGAAGAGCAACCGTGAGGTTGTCATCGGCAGCGACGAGCAGAACCTCGACCAGCTGAACTACCTCGCCGGCCGGCAGGTGGAGTACTGCAACGCTATGGCCCGGCTCGGCACAAAGCTCGCGCACATCGACGGCGGAGTGCCGCAGCTTGAGGTCTCGATCGAGAGAATCAACGCATTCAACCTTGGCGGCCTGTTCTATTTCTTTGAATATGCCTGCGGAGTCAGCGCCTACGTTCTCGGCGTGAATCCGTTCAACCAGCCCGGGGTGGAAGCCTACAAGAAAAATATGTTCGCACTTCTGGGCAAGCCGGGCTACGAGGAGCAGGGCAAGGCTCTTCAGGCAAGACTTTAGGCTGATGACCTGCGAACAGAAATTCAGGGACATTTATGGACGGGAGCCGGAGGGGCTCTCGTTCTGTCCTTACCGTGTCTGCCCGATAGGAGCGCACTCCGACCATCAGCTCGGCAAGGTGACCGGTTTCGCGATAGACAAAGGAATCCACATCGCCTTCGCCCCGAAACGGAACGGTGTCATAGAGCTGTCGTCGCTTCAATTCCGCAAACGTGCCCAGTGGCACGTCAGCGCCGTTCCGGAGGAAAAGCAGAACGACTGGGCCGATTACCTCCGAGGGGCTACCGTCCAGCTTGGCCTCCTGCTTCCTTTGCGCGTAGGTTTGAGCGGAGTGATTGAGGGGTCTCTTCCAATCGGTGGCTTGTCTTCATCCGCCGCTGTCATAATAGCCTTTCTGAAGGCGCTTTGCATCGTCAACGGTCTGCATTTGACTGACCGTGAACTGATTGTGACGGCTATGGCGGCCGAGAACGACTATGTCGGTGTTTCCTGCGGTAAGCTTGACCAAAGCTGCGAGGTGTATTCCAAGAAGGATCATCTTCTCTATCTGGACACAAAGGATGACTCCTACGAGCTGATCCCTACATCCCAGACTATGAAACCCTACGAGATAGCGATTTTCTTCAGCGGAGTGGAACGCACTCTCGCCGGCAGCAAATTCAATATGCGCGTGGACGAGTGCCGGAGCGCCGCTTATGCGTTAAAGGCCTATGCGGGAATGGATTACGGCAAATTCGGTGAGACCAACCTGAGGGATGTTCCCGTCGAGGTTTACCGCAGGTTCGCCGACCGGCTGCCGGACAGCTGGCGCAAACGCGCGGAGCATTGGTATTCTGAATATGACCGTGTGCAGCGGGGAGCGGAAGCCTGGAGGAGGGGAGACCTTGAGGAATATGGCCGCTTGAGTTTCGAGAGCGGCAAGTCTTCGATAGAGAACTGGGAGACGGGCTCGCCGGAACTCAAGAGGATTTTTGACATAATGACCCGTACGGACGGCATCTACGGAGGACGCTTCAGCGGAGCCGGATTCAAAGGCTGCTGTATGGCCATAATCGATCCGTCGATGCGGGAGAGCATATTCAAAAAAGTCGAGACGGATTATCTTGCCGGATTCCCTGATCTGAAGGGACGTTATTCGGCCTATGTCTGTCATAGCGCGGATGGTGTGAAGATATGAAATGTCTGATTCTTGCCGCTGGCTATGCGACACGGCTTTATCCGTTGACCGAGAATTTCCCGAAACCGCTCCTGAAGGTTAAGGGCAAAGCCATTCTGGACTGGCTTGTGGATGATGTCCGCACGTCCGCGTGCGTGGATGAATATGTCGTGGTCACGAACCACAGGTTCGCAGGACATTTCCGAGAGTGGGCGGCGTGCCGTCCTTCGGACAGGATTTCGGTAGTTGATGACGGCACATCCACCAATGACACCCGTCTTGGCGCCGTCAAGGATATTCAGTTTGCCGTCGAGTCATTGTCACTCGATGACGATATGCTGGTCATAGCGGGAGACAACGTTCTGGATTTCAGCCTTGTGAGATTTCTGGAATATGCCCGTTCCAAAGGCACGTGCTGCATAATGCGTTACTACGAGCCTTCGGAGGAGCGGCTGCGCAAGTGCGGAGTTGTCGAGGTCGATCCGGAGGGGCTGGTTTTGAATATGACCGAGAAGCCGTCGGAACCCCGCTCGCATTGGTGCTGCCCGCCATTCTACTTTTATACCCGCGAGGCTGCCCGCCTGATTCCTTCAGGAATATCCGCAGGATGCGGTACCGATGCGCCCGGCAGCTACATTGCCTGGCTTTCCTCGCGGATTCCCGTGCACGCTATGGAGATGCCAGGCCATCGCTACGACATCGGCAACCTTGAAAGCTACCGGGCTGTCTGCGGATCCTACGGCGGAATCGTCAGGTAGAATCAGCGTTTCCCTTTGAAAAAGTCCAGCATCAGGGCAGAGCATTCCTCGGCAAGGACACCGGCCTGAACCTCTGTCTTCGGATGAAGGAGCGGCGGGGTGAACATCGAGTAACCTCTCTTCGGATCCAAAGCCCCATAGACAATCCTGCCGATCTGTGCCCAGTTGAGTGCTCCGGAACACATCGGGCAGGGTTCCACTGTGACATACATCGTGCAGTCGTTGAGATATTTGCCTCCCATAGCCTCTGTCGCCGCTGTGATGGCTATCATCTCCGCGTGTGCTGTCGGATCGTGAAGCCTTTCGGTCATATTGTGCCCCTTGCCTATGATTCTGCCTCTGCACACCACGACCGCTCCTATAGGAATCTCATCCTCATCGAAAGCCAGCCGCGCCTCTTTCAGCGCCTCTGACATATATTTCTCGTCAATGTCCATTGGGTAATTAGAAGGTGTTTAGTAGTTATTCCTCTTTTTTATTAAGCGGCCTTTCCGGCCATTTTCATCTTTCCCATCGGTCACGTAGCTCCGGCTACGTGACCTCTTCCATAGACGAAACTGTCTCGATAATCCCGCATAATAAGAAGCTGTTTTGAAACGATTCCTCTCTTTTCCTACACGGCCTTTCCGGACATTTTCATCTTCGTCATCAGTCACGTAGCTACTGCTACGCTCCCTCTTCCGAAGCCGAAAAATGTCTCGAATAATCCGCATAATAAAATTCGGGAACCATTTCAAAACAGCTTCTAAAATGCGGAACCATTTTTATTCTGCGGCTATTCTGCCCTGCAAATACGATGCGAGGGACTCCGGAAAACAAAAAAAAGGCAGGTCTTGTTGTTGACCTGCCCTGAACGGTATCTGACCGGTTACCACCTGTCTTCAGATGATACAGTCAGTTTTTTGCGTCCGTGACGACGACGGGAAGCGAGTACGCGGCGACCGTTGGCGGTAGCCATTCTCTCACGAAATCCGTGCTTGTTCACGCGCTTGCGTCTGGATGGTTGAAATGTCCTTTTCATATCTTCTTATTTTTTTATATTTTCCGAAACGGACTGCAAATTTAAATCATTTGCCGCAAAAAGCAAAATAATTCTTCCTTGAATATTTTATATTCACTGAAAAATCCTCTTTTGGCAACATCCTTGACGACATCCGCATAGGCGGCAAGTAGTCTCTATGGTTTGATGATGCGGCAACGGGCAAGCTTCGCGGCTTTGTCAGGGACGAGGATTCCTGCTTGCCGGAGGTTGTCCACTGTCCAGTCGGACTTCGGGGAGTTGTCTCTGAATAACACTATGCCCCGGGCCGCGCGTTTTCCGATATATGGGTGCGTGGCGAGCTCGCTCTCCGGCAGCGACCATAATGAATATGCCGGCGTGACAGTTGTGTCCACTTTGATGAGATCCTTCAGGTTGTCATACTTCTCTTTGTCGAAGTGCCAGATGTCCATAAGCTGCTCGGGGTAGGAATACCCTCCCAGTTCCCGGCGGTATGACACCATCTTGCCTGCAAAGAACTTCCCGATGCCCGGAAGCGACATAAAGGTCGCAGAATCAGCTGAGTTGATGTCTATTTCAGGAATGTCGATGTACTTTTCCAGCCGCCTGAACACGGAATCCTCCACTACATAGGATTTCGCGAAGTCGCTCCCTCGCAGGAATCGTCCGCCTTTCTGCCGGTAGTTGTCGATTGACTGCGCCTGTTTCTGTGTGAAGCCAAGGCGCATCAGGTCATCGACGCTTGCCGTGTTGGGATTGAAACGGAAACTTTCGTACCTTCTCGGAGAGTAATTCCGTCTTACAGTTTCCGCTTGGGGTGAGTGGTCTGAATTTCTGCGGAATGAATGAGAGCCGGACGCACTTGCCGTATCGCCTCCATTCCGGTACGCCGACTGCTCTGTGTGGGTGTGCTGCCTTGTTTCCGAAGAACAGACAAACACGGTGTCCGGATTGTCACCGTTTGCGATTATCCTTGCGACGGAGGCTTTGTGGATGAACAATGCGGCCTGATAGCCGACAATGAGAAACAGCAGGGCCACAGCCCCTACGACGAACGAGGCGGACGGCCTCTTGCCATCCTTACTGGAGTTGAAGTCTTTCATAATTTCCGGAAAATATTATTGTTCAGGTCATAAGTGAATATTATTGGCTAAAAAAAAACTATGGAGACCGGGACTGTCTTTTTCTTACTCTTCCACTTCGGCCTTCCGCCTTTTCTTCTCTGGCGGGGCTCCGGCGACGACTATGACAATTTCGCCTTTGGGTTCGTGTTCCTTGTACCAGGCTGAAACATCCGAGAGAGTGCCCCTCCTGTGCTCCTCGTGGATTTTGGAAATCTCCCTTGCCACAGAGCATTCACGCTCCGGGCCGAAATATTCAATGAACTGGTCAAGCGTTTTCACCAGTCTGTAAGGGGATTCGTAGAAAATCATTGTCCGGGATTCGCCAGCAAGGGCTTTCAGCAAGGTCTGCCGGCCTTTCTTCACGGGCAGGAAACCTTCGAAGCAGAACCGGTCGCACGGCAGGCCTGAGGAGACAATCGCAGGGATGCAGGCGGTGGCTCCGGGAAGGGTCTGCACCTCGATTCCCTCTGAAGCGCAGGTTCTTGCAAGCAGGAATCCGGGGTCGGATATCCCCGGCGTGCCGGCGTCGCTGATAAGCGCGACATTCAATCCGCCAATAATTCTCTCCTTTATCAGTTCGGCTGTCTGGTGTTCGTTGAACTTGTGGTGCGACTGGAGTTTGCCGCGGATGTCGTAGCGGTGAAGCAGGATGCTGCTGGTCCTTGTGTCTTCCGCAAGGATCAAGTCCGCGTCTTTCAGCACCTGAACGGCTCTGAAAGTCATATCGTCCAGGTTTCCGACCGGGGTAGGGACTATGTAGAGGATTCCGGGCATAGTGTTGCCGAAAGATGTAGTTTTGATATTATCCGGTCTGCCACCACTCGCGGAGGCTTCCCTTGCCGGGTCTTTACCTAAGCCTCCTGCGGACCGCCATCATCAGCCTGTAGACAGGCTCGGAGTTCAGGTCCCAGTACGGGAAATACGTCTGGATGTAGGTTATCGCCTCATCGAGGGTGGTCATATTGTTGAAAGCGCTGATTGTGATTTGGAAGAGGAGAGGATCCTCCTTGAAAAGTACGTTGATCAGCAGGACTCTGTCGTTGAGGGAGATGGCGCTGATGACGTTCTTGACCGGCGAGCCGGGGCGGTCTGTTCTCCAGGCCTGTTTCTCGGACATCACGTCAATCACCGCAGTCTCGGCTTTCTTGCTGTCGAGGATGGCCGCCTTCGGCTTCGGCTCCGGCGCCGGTTCCGGGGTAGGGAAGTCATCATCGAACGGAAGGTCATCGTCCTGCTGGTTTCCGGGTGCTTCGGTCGGAGTTGCGTCTCCGGCCGGCTCAAGCGTCTCGGCAGCCTCGGCCGCTTCGGCAGGCTCAATGACCGGCTGTGTTGTTCCGGTTGCCGTCACCGTCCCGGCGGTGACGGAACCGCCTGCCTCTGCAATCTCTGCGGTAGGTTCTGACGCTTCGGAGAATCCTGTCTCTGAACGGGCGGAAGTGGCGGGAGAGGCAGGTCCTGCAGTCGGATTCCCGATGACAGGCGGGATGTCTATGTCCTGTATGTCGATTTCGATCGGCGTGTCGTCTATTGAAGCCGATGGGACTTCCGCCGGAGCTGTCGCTTCGCCTAAACTGACCGCAGACCCGGTCTCGGGGCTTTCCGAAGTGGTCTGACAAAGCCCGCGCACCTCATCCCCAAGAGCCTCAATCTCCGCCTTCATATTGCCAATTATTTCCAGCAGTGCGAAAAGCTTTTTTTCGTCGATGTTTCTCATAAAAATACTATCTTTGCCTGACAAACCGCAAGGGGCGGAAAACCACGCCGTGCCGCAAGGTTTGCGAGTGTTATTGTTTATTTCAACAAATCTAACGAAATGTTTTCAGAAAACATAAAAAAAAACGGATGTATTGAAGTCATTTGCGGCTCGATGTTCTCCGGCAAGACCGAGGAGCTGATCCGCAGGATCCGCAGGGCCAAATTCGCGAACCTCAGGATCGAGATATTCAAGCCCACTATTGATACAAGATATTCAGAGGATGACGTGGTTTCGCACGACTTCCACAAGATTCCGTGCCATTCCGTCAAGGACCCGAAAGAGATGCTGAACGTCGGCCCCGATGTTCAGGTCGTGGGGATTGATGAGGCGCAGTTCTACGATATGTCCCTTGTGGATGTCGCCCAGCAACTCGCCGACCGGGGAGTGCGCGTGATCATCGCCGGCCTTGACACCGACTTCCTTGGAAAGCCTTTCGGGCCGATGCCCTACCTGATGGCTGTCGCGGAGGAGGTCCGCAAGGTTCACGCCATCTGCGTCAGGTGCGGCAACCTTGCAAACCACTCCCACAGACTGTCCCACAGCACAGAACTCGTGGTCCTTGGAGAGAAGGACGCCTACGAGCCTCTGTGCCGTGAATGCTACAACAGGGCGGTCGCCGAGGAACGTAAGGATTAGTCCTTCACGTTTTTCAGAGCCTCGCGTACCTTCGCCTCAATCTCGTCGCAAAGCTCCTGGTTGTCCTTGAGAAGCTGCTTGGTGGCCTCGCGTCCCTGGGCGAGTTTCTGGTCGCCGTAGCTGAACCAGGATCCGCTCTTGCCCACGATGCCATATTCAACGCCAAGGTCAAGAATCTCTCCGGCGTGGGAGATGCCCTCGCCGAACACGATGTCGAACTCGGCCTTCTTGAAAGGCGGAGCCATCTTGTTCTTCACCACCTTGACGCGGGTGCGGTTTCCGAGAGCCTCGTCGCCGTCCTTGAGCTGGGTCGTCTTGCGCACGTCGATGCGGACGGAGGCGTAGAACTTCAGAGCGTTTCCTCCGGTGGTGGTCTCAGGGTTGCCGAACATCACTCCGATCTTCTCCCTGAGCTGGTTGATGAATATGCAGCAGGTGTTCGTCTTGGCGATGTTGGCAGTCAGTTTCCTCAGGGCCTGGCTCATCAGCCTTGCCTGAAGTCCGACCTTGTTGTCGCCCATCTCGCCCTCGATCTCCGCCTTCGGAGTAAGTGCGGCCACGGAGTCGACCACCACGATGTCGATCGCTCCTGAACGGATAAGGTTGTCGGCGATCTCGAGCGCCTGCTCTCCGTTGTCCGGCTGTGAGATGAGCAAAGTCTCAAGGTTGACTCCCAGAGCTTTTGCGTAGGTTCTGTCGAAAGCGTGTTCCGCGTCGATCATCGCCGCGATTCCGCCCTGTTTCTGCGCCTCGGCGATCGCGTGGATTGCCAGAGTGGTCTTTCCGCTGGATTCCGGACCGTAGATCTCCACTATCCTGCCGCGCGGATAACCCCCGATTCCAAGTGCGTGGTCAAGCGCGACGGAACCGCTCGGAATGACCTGCACGTCCCATTGTGGCTGTTCCCCCAGCTTCATGATCGTTCCTTTCCCGTAGTCTTTCTCAATCTTGTCGATCGTGGCCTGCAGCGCCTTGAGTTTCGCGGCGCCCGCATCCGTGGCCTTAGCCTCTACCTCTTTTGCCATAATGTTAAAATAAAGTTGTTAGTAGTTTTTGGGCGAAAAGATGTCGCCTTTGTGACAAAGATATAAAATTACGTCCAATCCGGCGTTATTTTTCATTAATTTTGTAGTGGGAAAATAAACTTGAGAATATGCGTGAGCAACTGTTGGGAAAGACACCCGAAGAACTGAAGGAGATAGCTTTGAAAGTCGGTCTGCCCGCCTTCGCCGGCAAGCAGATCTCCCGGTGGATGTACGGCCGGAAGGTCAGGAGCGTCGATGAGATGACCAACATCTCGAAAGCCGGCCGCGAAAGGCTGAAGGAGGAATATTCCCTCGGCGTGACCTTGCCTTCGGCTTGCCAGGTTTCTTCCGACGGCACGAAGAAATACCTTTTCCCGGTAGGAGAGGGCAACTCCGTCGAGACGGTGATGATTCCTGATGAGGACAGAAAGACGCTGTGCGTCTCTTCGCAGGCAGGATGCCGTATGGGCTGTCGTTTCTGTATGACAGGACGTCAGGGTTTCCACGGCAACCTCACAGTGGCGGACATCCTTTCCCAGTTCATCGCCATCGATGAGTCTGCGGAGCTGACGAACGCCGTGTTTATGGGGATGGGCGAGCCTCTGGATAACTTCGGCAACGTGATGAGGGTCATCGAGGTCCTGACTGCCGACTGGGGATTCGGGTGGAGTCCGAAGCGCATAACCCTTTCCACCATCGGGGTTCTGCCGAACCTCAGGAAATACCTTGACTCGACCCGCTGTCACCTCGCCGTCAGCCTCCACAATCCTTTCCCGGACGAAAGGGCAGGACTGATGCCGGTGCAGAAGGCTTGGCCGGCGGAGGAGGTGATGGAAATGATCCGTGAATATGACTTCTCGGGCCAGCGCAGGGTCAGTTTTGAATATACGATGTTCGCCGGTCTGAACGATGACAAGCGGCACGCCGACGCGCTCATCCGCCTGCTCCGCGGTCTGGAGTGCAGGGTCAACCTGATCCGCTTCCACAAGATCCCGGACGCTCCGTTCGAGACGACCCCTCAGGTCATTATGGAACGATTCCGGGACAGGCTGTCCAACCACGGAATCACCTGCACGATAAGGGCTTCCAGAGGAGAGGACATCCTTGCCGCCTGCGGGATGCTGGCAGGAGAGCATCAGAGTAAATGAACTTAAGTTTCGCATATGCGAACTCCTTATTTCCCGTCACGGCAGTGACGGAGCAAGTCCCTCCCCCGAGGGGAGGGATTTAGGGAGGGGGTAACG
>CAVCPY010000036.1:0-2936 GCA_963604245.1 Eggerthellaceae bacterium | reverse complement strand
GATGACAAAGATGAAAATGGCCGGAAAGGCCGCATAAGAAAAAAGAGGAATTATTTTTAAACAGCTTCTAAGCACCCCCTGTTTTGCAGGTGAGCCGAAATATTCATACTTTTGCACCGAGAAAACGGTTGATTTATGGGGATTCTGAGTGTCAGGAACGCATCGCCGAAGGATTTGGGACGCGTTTCTGAGATTTTTGACATTGCCAGGAGCTTTATGCGCTCGCACGGCAATGCGGGACAATGGACAGGCGGCTATCCAAGCCCAAAGCTGATGCGCAGCGAAATCGACAGCGGCCATTGCTTCGTCATCTGTGATGGCAAGACAGTCGTGGGAACGTTCTGCCTGATTTTCGGTGACGACCCGACATACCGGCGGATTGAGAGCGGGCAGTGGCTGAACGAGGCCCCGTACGGCACCATACACCGGCTGGCTTCCGACGGCAGCGTCAAAGGGGTAGGCCACCGCTGCGTAGAGTATTGTTACTCTCTGCTGGAGAATCTTCGGGCAGACACTCACTCCGACAACATCCCTATGCAAAGGCTTCTCGAAAAGGAAGGGTTCACCCGATGCGGGGTCATCCACCTGGAAGACGGTTCCCCGCGCATCGCGTACCAGAAGTCCAACCCGCTAAAGGACAGGCTCCAGAAACTGGTCTGCCCACGATTTCTTAAAGAAGAAGACTATCGGAAAGGACACATCAGGATAATCAATGCATTGCCCTGCACAAAGATTCTGGGCGTGCATATTCCTGAGCTGAAGGCATTGGCTTCGGCCCTTCGCAAAGAGGGCAAGGCCGAGGCTGCCATTGAATATTTTGTACGTCAGGCGGCATCTTCCCGCAGACCGGACGCCGCGGACAGACTCTGCTACGAGGAAAAGCTCTTGTGGGGTCTCCTGCTCGGCAGACTTAAAGGTGTTCCAGAAGTGATATTCCCTCAAGTGTCGGCCTATGTTCCCTACATCTCCAACTGGGCGGAATGCGACACGTTCTGCTGCAACGCAAAATGGAAAGTGGACAGCGAAATCCTCTGGAATTTCATCGCCCCTTATTTCAGCTCACACAACGAGTTCGAAGTGAGGTTCGCCGTGGTTGTCGCAATGGGCGGTTTTCTTGAATCTCAACACATTGACAGGACTTTCCGCGCCATTGCAGACATAAAATACGATTGCATTTCAAGCTCATATCCAGATATGAAAGCACATCCCTACTATGTCAAGATGGGTGTCGCATGGCTGCTGGCGTCGGCTTTGGCGGTCAATCCCGAAAAAACCCGGACTTTTGTCAATGAATATGTACGCAAAGGCAATGCCCTGCCTGAAGATGTGGTGAGGCTTTACGTCCGCAAGGCCAGGGAATCATTCCGGACCGGAAATGTAAATCCTCTCTGACAGACATCTTTCGGCTGTCCGCCTCACTTGTAACCCACATTTCAACTATCCGCCTTGAACTTTCTGTCCCGGCAAGGTTGCAGAATTGCTGGAAATTGAATAAATTTGCCGACGGAATTGAGGTATGGTGTAATGGTAGCACTACAGATTTTGGTTCTGCCAGTTCAGGTTCGAGTCCTGATATCTCAACGAAAACCGCGTAAGTCATTACGAATCAATAAAATACAGGAAATCCCTCCTAAAAACGGGACAGAAACGGGACATCTTGCGCACACGGCCGACAACCTTTATGAGGCGTTGTCGGAATTGTGCGAAAGAAAAAAAATGTATTTTTTCAAACCCATCGCGTATAGGGATTATACGCCAGCGAGACTCATTGAAGGAGAGTCTTGGTTCATCAGTTTCTACGTAAAATCCCCCATCACGGGAAAGCTCTGCAGGCAGAGGATGAAATTCAACCGCATCGCCTCTTTAAGGGAGCGGCGTAGGAGCGCCCTCAAGTTGGTGGCTTCCATCAACGAGAACCTCGCCCTCGGGTGGAACCCGCTCGTGGAACGACTCGCGCCGAAGGCCTCCACCTCGATAGCGGAAGCGACGCGGAAGTTCATTAAGACGAAGTCGAAGGAGGTCGAGAGCGGATCTGTCCGCACATACCTCAGCTTTATCAGAATCCTCATTTCCTGGCTGAAAAAAAACGGGATCTCGGAGTTGTCGTCCATCTGCTCCATAACGCGTGACACCGCCGCCAGATTCATGGCGGACATCGAGTCCGGAAAAGATCTGATTCCCCGCACTTACAACAATTACATCCGCTTCTACTCCATCCTGTTCCGTTGGTTGGAAGAGCACGGGTATGTGCAGGAAGACCCCTTCTCCGCGCTTAAGACAAAGAAGATCCGCCGGAGGTCGAAGAAGCGGAGGGTTTTGACCGGGGAGGAGATCGCCCGCCTTATAGAATGGTTGTCAGCCAACAACCCCGGATTCCTACGCGTCTGCCTTCTGTGTTACTGTTGCCTGATGCGTCCCAAGGAGATAATGCTGCTTAAGTGTTCCGATATCAACCTTGGCGGCCAGCTGGTCAAGGTCAGCGCTGCGATAGCTAAGAACGACCATGATTCCGTCAGGACGATCCCGGACGCCATGATGCCGTACTTCTGGGATCTCGACCTTTCGCACGGCGACTGGTATCTCTTTTCCGGGAATAGGTTCGAGCCTGGGAAAAAGAAGGTTTGGACGCAAAGGGCGTCGGACTATTGGAGGGACTCGGTAAGACCGGCTTTAGGGTTCGGCGATGACGTGCAGCTGTACTCGCTCAAGGACACGGGTATCACGAACATGGCCGCCGCCGGGGTTCCCGTCTCGTTCATCCGCCAGCAGGCGGACCACAGCAGCCTAGAGATGACATCGATCTACTGTCAAGGGTCGGAAAAAGCCTCTGCCGCCCTCAAAGCCGTTGACATCATCGGCTGAAAAAAAAGCCCCGGATTTCTCCGGGGCCGTGCGGCTATGCGCTTGTGCTGTCAAACATTAAGAGATAGCCGATA
>CAVCPY010000035.1:0-14450 GCA_963604245.1 Eggerthellaceae bacterium | reverse complement strand
ACTACGCCACCGTCGCCTCCGTCATACAGACGGCGGTCAAGAACGGGCAGAACCCCTTCGAGGTCCTTCGGGTCATTGCAACCCTTGCCGGAGCGTAGTATCATCGTTTGAATCATCTTTATCGTGAGGTTATGGCCGGTTGGCTATGGCTTGGGCACCTGAGTAGTTACAATAATTTAAAGTTAATATGCAAATGTACCCGAAAAAGCGACATTATAATTTATGAAATACACGAACAGGAAGATTTGTGTATCGAACAGGACAATTTGGTGACTCAACAAATGATTTATCCGGAATATGACAATAAAATTCCGTTTCAGGTTGCCTTTGGATGCAAGTACCAATTGTTTGTGTAAATTTGTGGAAAATATGACAAATGAAAGTATTGCAATATATTAAGGAATGGTTCTTTCTCTCCGTAGCGTCATACGTCATTTATGCGTTGTTATGGAGCGCCATCTATGTCGGTCACAACGCTTGGTCTATAAATATAAACGGAATTTTCGTAGACTTCGGGTATTGCGCTACGTTCACTCTCACCAGTCTACTTCTCGAACATTTTCTGCGAGACAAGAAAGAGCCACAACGAATAAAGCCAAAGAGGCTAATTATCAACGGTTTTTTAACAATCTGCCTAAATTTTATAATTGCTGTTTTATATGAGACGTTTATCGCTGAATTTATATATAAACCTGAAACAGATGACTTTTGGGGAAGTTTATATATTTTTTGCATCGTTGCCAGTTTTGTAGCCGAATTCCATGTGTTACGAGAATATACAGATATCGTCATCAAGCAAAAAGAGGAGAATCTTCTTTTGACCAAAAGACTTCTCAAATCACAAATGGATCCTCACTTTGTCTTCAACAGCCTCAATATTCTAGCAGGGTTGATTGAAGAGGATCCTGACAGAGCAGAGCGGTTCACTGTGTCGATGTCAAAAATCTACCGGTATATAATCAGCAGCATTGAGAAAGACCTTGTCCCTGTTTCAGAGGCGATGACCTTCGCCAAGGAATATGTGTCAATCATGCAGAACCGCTTCCCGTCAAGCATAGATCTCTGTGACAGCGGCCTTGAATGCCACGGCAATGAGAAGATTCTGACAATGAGCATGCAGCTGCTGATAGAGAATGCGATCAAGCATAACAGCCCGTCGCCGGAGCACCCGCTACGGATCAGAGTTTTCAGACGAGGAGACTGGCTTGTGGTAAGCAACAGCATATTCGGCGACAATCAAGGCCAAGTGTCCGGCGCTTCGCGCAACGGTGTCGGGCTTAAGAACCTGATAAGGAGATATTCCATTGAGTGCGGCAAGGAGCCGGTGATAAGAATAGCCGAAGAGGGTGACAGGCGATATTTCGAAGTAAGCCTTCCTATAATCCAATCATTATGAGAGTACTGATAATTGAAGACGAAGAGATCAGCTTCCGAAGGTTAAGACGGATGCTTAAGGAACTCCGGCCGGAAATGGAGATAGACGGGCCTCTGACCACCGTCCCGGCAGTCATATCAAAGCTGTCGGAATATTCCGGATATGACCTGATATTCTCTGACATAAGGCTGCGAGGCCAAGAGGTGTTCGACGCGTTTCAGGCAGTGATGCTGGAATGCATGGTCATATTCACCACCGCTTATGACGAATATGCGCTCAAGGCGTTCAAGAGCAACGGCATCGACTATCTTCTCAAGCCTATTGAAGAAGAGAGCCTTGCCGCCGCACTGAAGAAAGTTGAAGGGATAGCCGGTCAGAAATCGCCTGCCATGAGCCGGATGAAGGCAGTCACTGAGGAACTCCGGTCTTACAGGGAACGTATGTTGATCTGGAAAGGAGAGGAGCTTATTCCTGTCAATGTGAACGATATCCTGTATTTTTATTTCGATCAGCGGCACGTGTATGCCAAGTCCGCGGACGGTGAAGAATATGCCGTCCAGTTCACGATGAGCGAACTGGAGAATGAACTCGATCCGAAGATGTTCTTCCGGCTCAACAGGCAACACCTCGCCAACATCGGCTCAATAACACGCATAAGCATGTTCTTCAACTCCCGCCTAAGGGTTTGGCTTAAAGGATATGGCCAACCATTGACACTGAGCAAAGAGAAGTCCGCGGAACTTCGGGTGTGGCTGGACAGATAATGACTCTCCTTTGGAGTCATTCTCTTCCCTGCAGGGATGATACCCGCCACAGGAGCTCGTGGTTCAGAAGCGAGTTTCGATCAGTTACTCATTGAGACTGAACTCCAGGATGGTCAGGAAAAGAAAAACCATAGAAACAGAACCGTAACGGTGACGGTATATCTTTATAAGGTGAACATCGCCGAGGCGCGTGTGCGGGGAAGGGTCTGGAGATTGGTGATGTCCTTAGCGGTGAGTGATCCGTCAACCCGGATTGACCTCAAAGCCTCCGCAGCGGAGTCGAAGGCAAGGGACGGGGTGTTGTTGTTCTCGCTCAGGTGGCAAAGGAAAAGGTTCTTCAGGCCGGGATGCCAGAAGCGGCGGATGGCCGATGCGCACTCGTCGTTGCTCAGGTGACCGTTGCCCTGACATATCCGCATCTTCAGTTCGTGGGTGTATGGCCCCCCGATGAGCATTCCGGAATCATAGTTCGACTCGAATACCACCGCATCCGCCTTTCGGGCATATTCAATGGCTTCGTCAGTCACCCTGCCGGCGTCGGTCATCAGGAAAAACCTTACCCCCGACCACTCGATGAAATATCCTACGGTCTGGGTGGCGTCGTGCGGCACCACAAAGTGGCTGACCAGCGGGAGTTCCTCTTCCGAAATATCCCCACGCAGTCTAATCCTGACAGGACCTTCATCCGGAAGGACACAACGGTAATCCGAGATGTAGTCCCTTGTGAATGTGTGATGCGAAAGAGCCTCGTGGAGCACGGCGGTCGCATATACAGGCTTTTTCAGATGCTTGCAATACGAACCCAGTTGTCTGATGTGATCAAGATGATCATGTGTCACAAGCACTGCCTGAAAGGAATCCACACCTAAGCCGTGCTCCATCAGAGTCTTCTTCAAACGCCGCTGGCTGACCCCTGCATCGATGAGAAGCCCTGATCTGCCGTCGGAAAGAAAATAGCAATTGCCGCAGCTGCCGCTGGAAAGACTCAGAAATCTCAGCATCACTTCTTTTCCTCCTCGCAGTATTTCGAGATCACGCTGTAGGCATCCCCGACCCCCAGCTCACCGGCACGTGAAAGGTCGATACAGCCTTTTTCCTTGTCTTTCAGATAAATGAGTATAAGGCCTCTGTTGTAGTAGGCGTCTCCCATATAAGGATAGACATCGATGGCCTTCGTGTAACTGTCCACCGACTCCACGAACTTGGAGGAGAGACAATAAAGGTTGCCGAGATTGAAATAGACGTATGGTATGCCCGGCAAGATCCTGTCCGCGGCCTGCATATCCTCAATCGCTTCCGAATAGTCATAGGTACGGCTCACCTGGTCACGAACCCGCGCCCTGGTCGTACCCTTGTCATCCATCGTCAAAGTCTGCACGTTGTTCTCGATGGATGAGATGAAATCAATCATCTCGGCGCGGAGGACTCCCCTGTTCAGGTGGTAGAAAGCCTTGTAATACTCTGAATATTTTCCTTTGCTTTCAGCGTTCACCGCCGCGTCGAACTGGTTCAAAGCTGCTGTGAACTGCTTGGACTGCACGTCATAAAGTCCTCTGATGAAGGCTCTGTCAGCGTCAGTGAGGGATTTGGGGTCTCCCGCAGCCAGATAGGAATCGCCATAGAGGGACGCGTCGATTCCGTGGGCGAACTCCGGCTTGATGAGCGAATCGGAGTTGGACACGGTCATCACGATTGGAGAGTCTGCGATGAACTTGTCTATCAGAGGATTCTCGTAGCGATGTCTCAAAGCGTAGTTCCGGTTGTCACGCTGAACCGCAAGACTGAACTTGTAAAGCGGTTTCAGACGGATGTTGATGTCGCGGTTCTGAAGGAGCTCGTTGTCGAAATCCTTCTTGGCGAAATCGGCGTCAAAAGCGATCAGGGAACTGTATTTCTTGGTCGTGTCGGCGAACGAGCCTTCGTCCGCGGCGTTCTTCGCGCGATATTCCTGAACCTTTTTCTGAGCCGTGTCGTAATCCTGCTTCGAGGACTTTGTACGCCCGAGCATATTCTTCACGTATGAACGGTTCATATAGGCCTTGGCGAAATCAGGATAGAGCTCGATGGCCTTGTCGTAGTCGTCCAGGGCATCCATCCACCGCCCCATCCGGACGAAATACGAGGCACGGTTGTAGTACGCAAGAACGTTCTCCGGATTGATGTTGATCACATGGTCCATGTCCGCCAGCGCATCCTCCATATTCCCGACCTGCGCATTGATCAGACTACGGTTGTAGAGGGTCAGGGCGTTGCCCGGCTCATCCCTCAGAACCCTGTCAAGGTCATTCATCGCAGCGTTGTAGTTGTTCTGGTCGTAATACATCAGAGCCCTGTTGAAATAGGCGAAAGTGTTGGTGGTGTCCAGACCGATGGCCTTGTCCATATCGGCTATCGCGTCATCGTAGTCTTTCCTCTGGGCATAGACACGTCCCCTTCGGATGTAGCCTTCCGGATCGAAACGATCCAGCCTTATGGCTCTGTTGTAGTCCTCCAAGGCCTTGGTCGTGTCTCCGAGGAAAAGATAGGAAGCCCCTCTGTTCAGATAAGCGGACGGATCCTTGGATTCCTTTCTGATATAGCGGTCGAAGTCCTTGACGGCATTGTCAAACTGCCGGGCCAGAAAAAAGGTCACTCCCCTGCTGTAATACAACCCGTTGAGTCCGGGACGGAGTTCCATCGCCCTTTCCAGGTCCTTCAAAGCCTCATCATACTTTCCGAAACGGCTGAGAGTGATGGCCCTGAAATGGTAACCGTTTGTGAAGACCGGATTGAGCCTTACGGAAGTGTTGAAGTCGGCCTGCGCACCGCGCAGGTCACCAAGGTTGTACTTGGCGATGCCTCTGTAGAAGAAAGTCCAGCAATCAGTCGTGTCCAGGCGCGCAAGGATGTTGAATTGACTGATTGCCTCCGAATATTTCCCGTCCGCAAGGGCCGCGCGGCCTCTGAAATTGAACACGTCCTTATCGTACTGCGCATTGGACACCAATGCAAGGCACAACAGGAAAAACAGAGACAGCGCGGATCTTTTCATACAAATATATTTTACAATAACCTCTAAAATACCTAATTTTGTCGTTTGCAAAGATAAACATTTATCGTGCCTTGAAGACGCTTTTAAGTAAAATTTTCATATTCGCCCTCCTTGCGGCTCCCTCGGGGGAGGTTTTAGCGCAGGTGACAACCACCAGAATGGTGCCGTCCGGACGTAACGCCGAGAAGATCATCTCGGCCGAAAACCTGCAAAGACAGGTGGAATACCTTTCCGACACCACATTCAAAGGACGCTCCACAGGCAGCAAGGGAGCGGCCGAAGCCGCCCTCTGGATCTCACGGCGGTTTGAAAACGCCGGTCTTATGCCGTTCAACGGCAGCTGGGGACAGTCATTCCCGGCTGATGGAGCGGTAGGGCGTAATATTCTCGGATTCCTTCCCGGAAGAAGGGACGGCGCCAGGGAATTGTACACAATCGTGACGGCAAACTATGACAGCCACGGGGTGATCAACGGGAACATCTACCCGGGGGCGGACTGCAACGCATCCGGCGTGGTGGCGATGCTGAGCATAGCGGATATGTTCAACAAGATGAAAGGCTACGGCAGATCCTATGGGAAGAACATAATATTCGCCGCCCTTGACGCAAGGGAGAGGAACTCTGCCGGCGCCGAGGCTCTGTGGAAGGAAATCACCGACGGGAATCTTATAGATCCGGTCAGCGGGGAGGCGGTCACCAAGGACAAGATCAACGCCGTGGTGGTTCTGGACATCCTTGGAAGTACTCTGGCTCCCCTGAACAAAGACAGGAAGGACTATCTGATAATGCTCAGCGGCGGCCAGTACACCTTTGAGTTCAAAAGAGCCAACGAAGGCAAGGATCTTGGACTTGACATCTCGACAAGCTACTACGGAAGCAAGAACTTCACCGAGATGTTCCACGGCAGGGTCGGCGACCAGAAGGTGTTCACCGGGAACGGTGCCGTCTGCGTTGTGTTCACCTCCGGCATCACGATGAGGACCAACAAGGTCACGGACACGGCCGACACCCTAGACTACGAAGTGTTACGCAAAAGGATATTCCTAATCTTCCACTGGCTGGAAAAAATACTCTGACAATGAAAGAATTCTGGTCTATGATAAAGCGCTATGTGGCGCCGTTCAAGAAATATCTCGTCGGCTCGATCATACTGAACATCCTGTCGGCGGTGTTCAACATCTTCTCGTTCGCGCTCATCGTGCCGATCCTGCGCATCCTGTTCAAGATCAACGAGACGGTGTATTCCTTCACTCCTTGGGACGAAGTGTGGAGAATGCCGTTCAAGGATCTCGGGGACGCGTTTATGTCCAACGTATATTGGATGCTGGAGCAGCAGATCTCTGCGGTGGGAGCATCCACGGTACTGTTGTTCCTGTGCATATTCCTTGTCGTGATGACCGCCTTGAAGACGGCCTGCTACTTCGGCTCGTCCGCGGTGATGGTCCCTATCCGCACCGGTGTCGTGAAGAACATCAGGATGGACATCTACAACAAGATTCTCGCTCTGCCTCTTGGTTTTTTCTCCGAGGAGAAGAAAGGGGACATCATAGCCAGGATGAGCGGTGACGTGCAAGAGGTGGAGAACTCGATCACCGGGTCAATCGAGATGCTCATCAAGAACCCGATCCTCATCCTGTTCTATTTCGCGGCCCTGCTGGTAATCAGCTGGCAGATGACCGCCTTCACGATTCTTTTCGCCCCCGTGATGATGTGGGTGATGGGTGTCGTGGGGAAGAACCTGAAAAGGAAATCCCTTGAGGTCCAGCAGCTGTGGAGCGACGTGATGGCGCAGGTCGAGGAGACTCTCGGCGGCCTCCGCATCATCAAGGCGTTCATCGCCGAGAAAAAGATGTCCGGCAGGTTCGACAACGTCACCGAAGCGATGCGCCGGAAGAGCAACCGGGTGACAATCCGCCAGTCTCTCGCCCACCCTATGAGCGAGTTCCTCGGGACCGTGCTAATAATGATAGTGCTATGGTTCGGCGGCGCGTTGATCCTCGGAGGCAAATCGACCATCGACGCTCCCATATTCATTTATTATATGGTGATCCTCTACAGCATCATCAACCCTATCAAGGACTTCGCGAAAGCCGGGTATGCGATTCCGAAAGGGATGGCTTCGATGGAGAGGATCAACAAGATTCTGGATGCGGAGAACAACATCGTGGAATCACGGGAGCCGAAAGCGCTGGACGGTTTCAACGACAAGCTCTCGTTCTGTCACGTGAACTTCCGCTATCCGGACGGGCAGAGGATGATTCTGGACGACGTGAGTCTGGAGATTCCCAAAGGCAAGACCATCGCGATTGTGGGCGCCTCCGGAGCCGGGAAATCCACCCTTGTGGACCTTATTCCGAGATTCTATGACCCTTCCGGGGGCTCGATCACAATCGACGGGACTGACATCAGGGACGTGAGGATTGCCGACCTGCGAAGCCTCATCGGTAACGTCAATCAGGAATCAATCCTTTTCAACGACACGATTTTCAACAACATAGCATTCGGAGTGGAAAACGCTTCGATGGAGGAAGTCATCGAGGCGGCGAAGATTGCAAACGCCCACGACTTCATTATGGAGAAGGAAGGCGGCTATGACTTCAACATCGGCGACCGCGGCGTGAAACTGTCCGGCGGACAAAGACAGAGAATCAGCATCGCCAGAGCCATACTCAAGAATCCGCCTATCCTGATTCTTGACGAGGCCACGGCCTCCCTTGACACGGAGTCGGAGAAGATTGTGCAGGAGGCTCTGGACAGGCTGATGTCCACCAGAACCACGATTGCCATCGCACACAGGCTCTCCACAATCCGCAATGCGGACGAGATAATCGTGATGGACGAAGGACGCATAGTGGAGCGCGGCAGACACGATGAACTGCTCGCCTTGAACGGATATTACAGAAAACTCAATGATATGCAGGCGCTTTAGCCTCAAGAACATTTTCACAAGTCATAATGAATAACATTGTCAGACAAATAAGAGTCCCGCTGCTGGAAGGACTGGAAACGATGAATATGCAGGAGTTGGACCTTGCTATGGAAAAAGGGGCCTCAAAGTTCGCCGTCTGCGAGCGGAACTGGCCGAAGGACGCTCCGTACGCTCCGGACTGCAATGGCTCGATCGCCCGTACGAGAACACATCTTGCGGTAATGTTCCACGTCAGGGGGCTTGATCTTCGGGCAACAGCGCTGGAGGACAACGGGAACAGTTGGGAGGACAGCTGCTGTGAATTCTTCGTCTCGGACCCTTACGACGGGACATACTATAATTTCGAAATGACCTGCGTCGGCTCGCTGCTTGCGTCCAAGAGGACGAGCAGAATCAACAAGACACTCATCCGGCCGGAACTCTTGGCCAGTGTCATAAGGCATAGTTCTCTTGAGCGCAAACCTGTCACGATCAACGACAGGATATTCAGCTGGACCGTGGCGATGCTGATCCCGTTCGAGCTGGTAGGAATCGACAGGGACAACCTTCCCGTCAGCCTGAGGGGAAACTTCTACAAATGCGGAGACCTGACGGCTCATCCGCATTTCCTGAGCTGGTCGCCTGTCAAGACCCCAAAACCGGACTTCCACAGGCCGGAGTTCTTCGGAGAGTTGATCCTGAAATAATTCATTGAAATGAGAAAAAGACGTGTTCCGGCCCTGCTGCTGTTCATCCTGTACCTTTGCGCCGTGGCATACTGCTGCTTCGGGCATTTCAACGACCTGCCTCAGTTGGGACAAGACAGCCTGTGGGGTATCCCGATGGACAAGATCGTGCATTTCATAATGTTCTTTCCCTTCCCGATTCTTTGCTACGCGGCGTTCCGCCCACAGAGCAGGAAAACTTGGAGGATACTCGTTGCCGTCGCCATCGTTCTCGTCGTAGGCTGCGCCGTGGCTGCCGGAACTGAAATAGGACAGTCCTTAACAACCTACAGGAGCGGTGACCAGTTGGATTTTCTGGCGGATTTCACCGCGCTTGCCGGCTCGTCGGCACTGACGTTGCTGGCAGAATTGCTGATACTCAAGAAATGACGCTGATATGCTGCAAAGATTGATAACCGTACTCGCTGTCGCCGCGGCGTGCACCCCAAGCCTCAAGGCGCAGACCGCCAAGGATTTCAAAGATGCCGTTGACTCACTTCAGACCTTGATGGTGGAAAGGACCGGAGTCTCGGCGGCCGTAAAGGCCAACAAGGTGGTAAGGAGAGGATATTCGTTGGACTTCTACTTCACTCCGGCCATTGGAGACTTTCCGTGGCGGCCCAAGGATGTGGAGTGGTTAAGGAAAACGCTTGACGGTTTGATGCCGGCATCCTGCTCAAAGTATGAGATAGGAAATCTTTTCGTAGGAAAGAACAGACTTGAGTCCTATGTCATGCCTCAGGTCGGGAATGACGGGACAGCCATCGACAACAAATTCAGGACAAAGGACTTCCGTAACGTTCATCCATTCGTGACTCCCGTCGGGGAACTCGACTTCGCAAAGGGTCTTGCGGGACGCAACATAGCCCTGTGGCAGAGTCACGGGAGGTATTTCGAGGAGAAGACCGACCGCTGGGAATGGCAGCGCGCTCCGATGTTCCAGACGGTCGAGGATATGTACACCCAGAGTTATGTGCTTCCGTTCCTGATTCCGATGCTGGAAAACGCCGGAGCCTACGTGATGACTCCGCGAGAGAGGGATCCGCAGACCAACGAGATAGTGGCGGACAATGACCAGGCCTTCGCGGAAGGGCGCGGAGAAGGAGTCAGGATTGAGGGAAAATATTCAGAGACAGGAACTTGGTCGGATGCCGGAGTTGGATTCTCCGATTTCAAGGCCACATATTCATCGCTTGAGAATCCGTTCAGGGCGGGAACGGCCCGCCTGGCCGAGTGTGCGGAGCACAGAAAGGACAAGGCGGCCGAGGCGCGCTGGACTCCGGATATCCCGGAGCGCGGGGAATATTCAGTCTATATTTCCTACAAGAGCCTGCCGCGCAGCACTCCGTGCGCCCATTACACCGTCAGGCATCTGGGCGGCGAGAGCGAGTTCATCGTCAATCAGAAGATGGGCGGCGGCACCTGGATATACCTCGGCACATTCGAGTTCGACAAGGGTACGGAAGGATGTGTGATTCTGGACAACAGCGTCCCGCAAGGCTACAACGTCGCCAGAAACGCCGTAATCACAGCTGATGCGGTGCGCTTCGGAGGCGGCGTGGGCAAGATTGCGAGAGGGCTGAAAAACCAGGATGCCAATGAATACACCACCTCAGGGATGCCGTCATTCGCCGAGGGCGCACTCTACTGGATGCAGTGGGCCGGGGCTGACTCCACAATCCTGAACAAATATGACAACGACTACACATCCGACTACGCGGACCGCGGGGCGTGGGTGGGCTGGATGTCCGGCGGCTCAAGGACAAACCCTGAGACGGAAGGTCTGAATATTCCGATAGACCTTTCTTTCGCCTTCCACACCGACGCCGGCACAACCCCGGATGACTCCATCATCGGGACCCTGGCCATCTACACATTGATGTGCGACGGAAGCGACAAATTCGCGAACGGTGAGAACAGGCTTCAGCAGAGGATGTACGCCGACTTCGTGCAGACAGAAATCGTGAACGACATCCGCAGGGAGTTCAACCCGGAATGGAGCCGGAGAGGCTTATGGGACCGCTCCTACAGCGAATCCCGTACGGCGACTGTCCCGGCGATGCTTCTGGAGCTGCTTTCACATCAGAATTTCGCCGATATGAAATTCGGTCTCGACCCATCTTTCCGTTTCACTGTGAGCCGAGCGGTTTACAAAGGTATGCTCAAATACCTGAGCGCCCGATATGGCTGCGAATATGCCGTACAGCCGCTTCCGGTCAATTCCTTCGCATCGTCCTTCCGTGGAGCCAAGTCTGTGGAACTCAGATGGAAAGCCACCGTTGACTCGCTTGAGGCAACCGCCGCTCCAACCGGATATATCCTTCAGACAAGGATTGATGACGGAGCGTTTGACAAGGGGCGTGTCCTGAATGGTTTCAAAGTCTCGGGAGATGAAGTCTCGGCCGAAGTCTCAATTGATCCCGGCCACATCTACAGCTTCCGGATAATCGCATTCAACGAGGGCGGCAAGAGTTTTCCGTCCGAAACGCTCAGCGTAGGCCTCCCTGAGTCAGGGAATGGCAAGAGTGTACTTGTTGTCAACAACTTCACAAGAATCTCCGCTCCGGCTTGGTTCGATTCTCCCGAATATGCCGGATTCAGGGCTGACCTTGACGCCGGAGTGCCATACGTCAGGGAAATCAATTTCATAGGTCCTCAGTACCAGTTCCGCCGCTCTCTGCCGTGGCTGGATGACGACAATCCCGGATTCGGAGCCGCCTGGACCGACGAGGCCGGCAAGGTCTTCGCCGGAAACACGTTCGACTACTGCGGAATCCACGGCAAGGCTCTGATGGCGGCAGGCTATGCGTTCCACTCTTCGAGTGTGGCGGCGTTCTCCGCAGACAGGACACTAGCCGGGAAAGACCTTGCGGTTGATCTCATCTGCGGAAAACAGATAACCACGGTCGTCGGCACCGGCAAGGTACCGGACAAGTTTCAGGTGTTCCCGGCCGGTCTCCAGAAGGCGCTCAAGCGCTACACCGAAGAGGGCGGAAACGTGCTGGTCTCCGGAGCCAACATCGGCACGGACGTCTGGGACGGAATCTACCCTGTGCGGAAGGACAGCGCCTACACCGCTTCCACCAAGGAATTCGTTGAGAAAACCCTCGGCTACAAATGGATGACGAACTTCGCCAGCCGCAACGCCACCGTGAAAGCGAAGAGCAACGGGGCGATAAGTCTCGAAGCATACGAAATCCGATTCCATAAGGAGCGTAACCCTCATATCTACTGTGTGGAGACTCCGGACGGAATCGTTCCGTCGTACGACAAGGCCCAGTCATTCCTTCGCTACACAGACACGAACATCACGGCCGGAACCTGCTTCGAGGGCAACGGCTACAGGACTGTCTGCATAGGCTTCCCCATCGAGGTAATCGAGGAGGAAAGCAATATTGAGACTCTTATTAAGGACATAATGAAATTTCTTGACAGATAACCGGTTATGACTCCAAGAGACGCTGAAATCATCGAACTCCTGCACAAGGAAGTCAAACCCGCCTTAGGCTGCACCGAACCCATCGCTGTGGCACTGGCAGCCGCCAAAGCCACGGAAACCCTGAAAACAGCAGCCCCCACATTCAATGAATATGAGCTTGACGTTGAAGTCAGCGGGAATATTCTCAAGAATGGAATGGGAGTCGGAATTCCGGGGACAGGAATGGTAGGGCTTTACATCGCCTCGGCCCTCGGGGCGGTCTGCGGAAAGAGCGAGTATGGTCTTGAGGTTCTCAAGGATCTGACCGAAAATGATGTTGAGGCCGCCAAAGGACTGGTGGATGCAGACAAGGTGCGGATAAAGGTCGCCGACAGCCCGAAGATTCTTTACGTAAAGGTCACGGTGGAAGCGTCCGGCCACAAGGCCTGGACCGTCATCGAGGACGACCACGACAGGATTGTCGAGACAGGACTCGACACTATGGTCTCGGACTTAAGGACTGATGCCGCCGGAGAGTCGGTTTCAGTTAAAAGCACACTGGATTACGGTCTTACCGTCAAAGAGATATATTCATTCGCCCAAAGCGCCGCATTCGAGGACATCAGGTTCATTCTGGCTGACAGGGACTTGAATCTGGCCCTCGCCCGTGAAGGTCTCAAGGGAGACTACGGCCTCAGTGTCGGCAAGGCGATAAGGGAGAACCAGCAGGAAGTCTTCGGTGATGACTTCATCAGTTTCGCAATGGGAATGACGGCCGCGGCCTCGGATGCCAGAATGGCAGGATGCAAGCTCCCAGCGATGAGCAATTCCGGCAGCGGAAACCAAGGGATCACCGTGAGTATGCCCGTGATAGCATACGCCCTGAAATACGGCGTGGACGATGAGCGGCTCTCCAGAGCCTTGATTCTCAGCAATCTGGTCGCAATCCACATCAAAGGCTATCTCGGTAAGCTGTCAGCTTTGTGCGGCTGTGTTATCGCCTCGACAGGTTCCTCCTGCGGAATCGTGTTCTTGAGGGGAGGAAGCTACGGGCAAGTCTGCTCGGCAATCAAGAATATGATCGGAAACATCACCGGAATGGTCTGCGACGGCGCAAAGGTCGGATGCGCGATGAAAGTGGCCTCCGGAGTGGCCTGCGCAGTCCAGTCCTGTGTCCTGGCCCTGAGGGGGACCTGCATCAAGGAAACCGACGGAATCATCGACAGAGACATCGAGAAGACAATCAGGAATCTTGGCAGGATCGGCTCGCTCGGGATGCAGTCAACCGATCAGCTAATCCAGCAGATAATGCTCTGCAAAGAGTAGTTTAAGTCTAAATAAAGCAGCGGGGCTACGTATAACATAATCCCGCCGCAGAGAAACCTTGCATCAATATTCTGAATATATTTTCGGTTCAAATCCAAAACTCCGCCTAAACGCCGTGCTGCGTTATGGAGATACGCATATGATTACGTACATAGTCTTCCAGAGGTCTGGGAGTGTTAAGAGACAAACGACCGATGGATCACAAATAGGTCTGACCTGAAATCACTTGATGCTGATGATGGTGAGGAGAATCACAGGGAGGTAGTCTTTCAGGCTGGACTGAAGGGCTTTGCGGACGAAACGGATGTTGTTGTCAACCTTGTCTTCGGAGATATTCAACAACTCGGCGACCTCCTTGTATTTCAGGCCTTCCACATTGCTGAGGAGGAACGAGCGGCGTTTTTCCTCCGGCAGTCCGTCGAGGCATTTCTGGAAGATTGTGATGATCTCATCGGTGAACACGTCCGACAGGTCGTTCTCCTCGACCAAACGGTAATAGGCAGGGTTATTTTCCCTGTCAACCTCACTGGACTTCAACTCATTTTTGAATGCGAAGGACTTCATCCTGTCCAGACAGGCGTTCCGAACCGACCTGAACATATAACCCACGGCATTGTCCAAGGCCACCCTGTCACGGGACATCCACAGACGCACGAAACAATCCGCCACAATATCCTTCGCCATTTCGGAATCCTTGAGGAAATAACAGGCGAACTCCTCGAAGATCTTCTGGTTACTCTTGTAAAGGTCTTCGAACAGGGTCACTTTCTGTCGGTCCGCGGTCTGCATACGGACACAAACTTACACAAAAAACAGCGATTATTTCAGAAGTTGTTCTGTTTTTTGTTTAAGAAGCTGTTTAAAAATGGTTCCCGCATTTTATTATGCGGAATTTTCGAGACA
>CAVCPY010000034.1:0-21019 GCA_963604245.1 Eggerthellaceae bacterium | reverse complement strand
CGATGCACTCCGAACGTGAGATAAGGCACTTTGTCACAGGTACTTTGTTACTTGCGAAAGTTGAATAAAGAATAATTCAATTTTTATATGTTAAAGGTAGCTATCATTATGGGCTCCACGAGTGACTACGATGTTATGTCGGGAGCGGAACAGATTCTTTCCGGTTTCGGAATAGAGTTCGAGAAAAGGGTTATCAGCGCCCACAGAACCCCGGAGCTGATGTTTGAATACACTAAAGGCCTCAAAGGCCGCGGCTTCGGAGTGGTCATCGCCGGAGCCGGAGGTGCTGCGCATCTCGCCGGCGTGGCGGCAGGGCTTACGACGTTGCCCGTGATCGCCGTGCCGATGCAGACCAAGGCACTAGGAGGTCTTGACTCCCTTCTGTCGATGGTACAGATGCCGACAGGAATCCCGGTGGCGACCGTCGCCATCGGAGGAGCAAAGAATGCAGCAATCCTTGCGGCAGAGATCCTCGCCCTCCAAGACACTGCCGTCTCGGAAAAGCTGGACGCCTACCGCAAGGTTCAGGCTGAAAAAATCTACAATACGACTATCTAGAACGACGCTTGAGTCGATTCTCCGCCGAAACGGCCTCCCAGCACAAGTTTGACGTTGAGCAGGGAGGTCTTTTCCTCTTCTGTCGCCTTGTTTTCAATCATCTTCTGCAACAGATCGAATGACTTGGACGCAATTTCTGGAAGCGGCTGGATGATATGAGGCACGACCGGCTTGTTCAACTCATAGACATCGCTCTCATCAAAGCATACGAACGCAAAATCCTTCGGCAGGTTGAGGCCGAGTACATTCAGCGCATTGAATCCGTACATCGCTATCCTCTTTGTCGGAAGGATGAACGCCTCAGTCCCGCGTTTCACAGCTTCACGGAACACTTCTATGACATTCTTTTTGGCGGCCTCGGCCTCATATTCAATCTTGTGGATTCTGACATCGTCCTTAAGCCCCGCCTCCTCCATCGCAATGGCATAGCCGGACTCCCTGTCTGTCAGGCTGTTCACGCCCGACTTGTAGGTGAACATCTCAATCTTTCCGAAACCCTGGTGAATCAGATACTTGGTGGCCAACTTGCCGGCATCGACATTATCGACAAGGACACGCCCGAACTCGTCTCCAGGCATATTCCTGTCTATGAGCACGGTAGGGATTCCGATGCTCAAGGCTCTCGCAAGAGCCGGTTCGCCACCCAGGCAAGGCGCCACGATAAGTCCTTCAACATTGTAACCAACCATTGTCTCCACGAGATGAGACAACTTTTGAGGATTCTCCTCTGAACTGGCGAATATCACTGTGTAACCGGCCTTGTAGGCAATGTTCTCAATGTTTCTGCAAATCTCCGCGAAGAAAGGATTGGCGATGTCTGAGACAATCACCGCAATCGAGTGAGAACGTCCGCTTCTGAGGGAAGCAGCCGCATTATTCCGCCTGTAACCAAGTCTCTTGGCCACCTGCAGAACCCTTTCAGCCGTGTCAGGGTTGACCGGACAGTCCAGACGTCCGTCTTTCCCCATCTTGGCATTCATCACGAAAGAAACCAGGGTGACTGACACCCCGGCCTCCCTCGCCACATCTCTAATGGTAACTTTTTTCATTATCATAATAACCGTAAGTTCGTCATATTATCATCAACCGTGAATCATAACAATCAGACCGGCCATCACGATTGACACCATACTCATAAGCTTTATGAGAATATTCAGCGACGGCCCTGACGTGTCCTTGAAAGGATCTCCGACCGTGTCTCCGACGACGGTAGCGTGATGGTTCACTGAATTTTTGCCACCGAAATGACCATCCTCCACATATTTCTTGGCGTTGTCCCAGGCTCCGCCCGAGTTGGCAAGGAATATGGCCAGAATGAATCCTGCGCCAAGACCACCGATGAGAAGTCCCATAACACCTGCCTCTCCAAGAATGATACCAACAACGACAGGGACAATGATGGCAGTAAGCGCCGGAACCACCATCTCCTGCTGCGCAGCCTTTGTGGAGATCTCCACACAACGCTTGTAATCAGGACGCTGCTTGCCTTCAAGGATGCCTTTTATCTCCTTGAACTGGCGACGGATTTCCTCCACCATCTTCTGTGCGGCTCGTCCGACAGCGTTCATCGTCATACCACAGAAGAGGAATGCCATCATAGCTCCGATGAACACTCCGGCCAGGACACGCGGATTCATCAGGTTGACCTGATAGTAATCAACGATTTGCGGGATCGTGGCCTCGGCCACACTGACGGCCTTGTCTCCAATCTGAAGCACAGCCGTACCAACGTGCTGAAGACCGATCTTTATCTCTTCTATGTACGAGGCGAGAAGAGCGAGGGCTGTCAAGGCCGCAGAGCCAATGGCGAATCCCTTGCCGGTGGCAGCTGTAGTGTTGCCAAGCGCGTCGAGGGTGTCCGTGCGGCGGCGCACCTCAGGATCGAGCTCACTCATCTGGGCGTTACCGCCGGCGTTGTCGGCGATAGGGCCGTAGGCGTCTGTAGCAAGTGTGATGCCGAGGGTTGAAAGCATTCCGACGGCGGCGATGCTTATGCCATAGAGGCCGTTGCTGATGTAGGCCGGATCAAAAGAGAAACCGGTGGCGCAAAGATAAGAGACCAGAATGGCCACAACGATTGTCACAACAGGGATGCAGGTGGAAATCATTCCGAGTCCGATGCCGTTGATGATCACTGTGGCCGGGCCGGTCTGCGAGCTCTCTGCAAGGTCACGGGTCGGCTTGTAGGAGTGTGAGGTGTAATATTCGGTCGCCTTGCCGATGATGACTCCGGCAAGAAGTCCGGCAATCACGGAAAGGCTCAACTGCCACCAGTTGCCGAATCCAAGCATATAGAACACGACAAATGTGAGCACCGCGATAAGGACGGCACTGAGGTTCGTTCCGATGCTGAGAGACTTCAGAAGCTGCTGAAGCCCCGCACCCTCCTTTGTCTTGACAGCGTATATTCCGATGATAGAGAGCACCACTCCGATCGCTGCAATCATCATCGGAGCGATGATAGCCCTCATCTGAGCGTCAACATCGCCGAAGAACGCAGAGGCGCCGAGAGCCATAGTGGCGAGCACGGAACCGCAGTACGACTCGTAGAGGTCAGCGCCCATTCCGGCGACATCCCCCACATTGTCTCCCACGTTGTCAGCGATAGTTGCAGGATTCCTTGGGTCGTCTTCAGGAATATCCTGCTCAACCTTTCCGACAATGTCGGCTCCTACGTCGGCGGCTTTTGTGTATATTCCGCCTCCTACCCTCGCAAACAACGCCTGCGTCGAAGCGCCCATACCGAAAGTAAGCATCGTCGTAGTGATCACAACCAAAGTCTGCGATTCGCTGGCCTCATTTACAAAAGCGTTCAGGACAACCCACCAGATTGAAATGTCAAGAAGTCCAAGGCCTACGACCGTAAGTCCCATCACGGCCCCGGAACGGAACGCAAGCTTAAGACCGGCGTTAAGAGACTTGCTGACCGCATTGGCGGTTCTGGCAGAGGCGTATGTCGCGGTTCTCATACCGATATAGCCGGCGAGAGCTGAAAAGAACCCTCCGGTCAGGAATGCGAAAGGAACCCACTCGTTCTGCACGCCGAAACCGAACGCAAGGACGCTGAAAAGAATCGCCAGGATGATGAAAACAATCCCGACAACCTTGTATTGTTGTTTGAGGTATGCCATCGCTCCTTCGCGGACATACTGAGCAATCTCCTTCATTGTCGGTGTACCTTCATTCTCTTTTTTCATCTGGTGGTAGAAGAGCCACGCAAAGAACAGGGCTATCACTGAAGCCGCAGGTACGAAATAGAACAGATGATTCATAAACTGATTAGTTATAACGATTTAGATATTACAACCTAAAAAAAAGGCCAGCGAACCTTTTTTGCGATGACAAATATAAGAAAAAAGTGGCGAGGTTCATCTACCCTCCGTACAAAAAAGATTAAAAAAATGGCGGCCGTTCTCCGGTCGCCATTCTGATTATGCCCACAGGACTGTTATTCAGCCTTCGGAGCCTCCTGTGCAGGAGCCTCGGCAGGTGTCTCTTCTACCTTGGGAGCATCAGCCTTCTTGGCGCGGCTGCGTCTTGTTGACTTCTTCTCCTCCTTCTTGGCAGCGAGAGCCGCCTCATTGAAATCAACGAGCTCGATAAGTGCCATATCGGCTCCGTCTCCCTGACGGAAGCCCACGTGGAGCACACGGGTGTAACCTCCCGGACGATCAGCTATCTTCGCCGAAACGACTCCGAAGAGTTCCTTGACAGCCTCCTTATTCTTAAGGTAGCTGAATACGGTTCTACGGGAATGAGTCGTGTCTTCCTTTGACTTTGTGAGAAGAGGTTCCACATACTGCTTAAGAGCCTTGGCCTTGGCCACAGTGGTGGTAATCCTCTTGTGCATAATCAAAGAAGTCGCCAGGTTGGCCAACATTGCCTTACGGTGGCCTGACTTGCGGCCAAGGTGATTGATTGCTTTATTGTGCCTCATTTCTATGCGTTCTTTTTCTTGGGTTCAACATTATACTTTCTTACATCCATCCCGAACTGGAGCTTCATTTTCTCCACGAGCTGGTCGATCTCATTCAAAGACTTCTTTCCGAAGTTTCTGAACTTCATAAGCTCGTTCCTTGAGTAGGAGACGAGATCCGCAAAGGTGTCGATGTCAGCGGCCTTCAGACAGTTGTAGGCTCTTACAGAGAGTCCCATATCCGAAAGTTTGGTGAGGAGAAGGTGTCTCATCCTGAGGCTCTCCTCGTCAAGTTCCTTGGAATCAGACTCGACTGCGGTCTCAAGAGAGATCTTCTTGTCATCCGTGAAAAGCTTGAAGTGATAGATCAGGATATTCGCCGCCTCCTGAAGCGCCAAATTAGGAGAGATAGATCCATCGGTGATTATCTCAAGATTGAGCTTCTCGTAGTCGGTCTTCTGCTCGACACGCCAAGGCTCGACAGTCCAGTTGACTTTCCTGATAGGAGTGTAGGCGGCATCTACCAGAATGGTTCCGATAGGTGTGTTCTCCTCCCTCATATCCTCGGCAGGGACGAATCCCCTGCCCTTGGTGATGGTCAATGAAATCTCAAGCGTGACAGACGGTTCGAGTGAGCAGATGTGCTGCTCCGGATTCAACACCTTGAAAGAAGACAATCCTTTAGAAATATCCTCCGCGGTAAACTCGTTCTTACCGCTAATCACAATGTTCGCTACCTCAGAGTCCACAGAATCGACCATTCTCTTGAACCTGATAGTCTTCAGGTTGAGAATGATGTCCTGCATTCCCTCGATCACACCAGGAATGGTCGCGAACTCCTGGTCCACGCCTGAAATCCTGATCTGACTGATAGCAAAACCTTCCAGAGAGGCGATAAGAATGCGGCGGAGCGCGTTGCCGATGGTCTGTCCGTATCCAGGCTCAAGAGGCCTGAATTCGAAACGCCCCACGGTGTCCGTGCCCTCAAGCATAATCACCTTGTCCGGTTTCTGAAATGCCAAGATTGCCATATTAATTCTTTTTGGGTGTTACTATTACTTAGAGTACAGATCTACGATGAGCTGCTCGTTGATGTTCTCAGGAATGTCAGCCCTTGCAGGGAGGTTCAGGAACTTGCCTGAAAGAGCCCTCGGGTCGAACTCTATCCACGAATATTTAGAAGCGGAAGCCACACTCTTCTGGATGACTTCAAGGCTCTTGGAACGCTCTCTCACAGCGACAACGTCGCCAGGCTTGACCTGAACGGACGGGATGTTGCAGACGCTGCCGTTGAGGGTGATGTGGGCGTGGCTGACAAGCTGTCTCGCGGCGGCCCTTGTGGGAGCGATACCCATTCTGTAAACGACATTGTCGAGTCTTGACTCAAGGAGGAGAATGAGGTTCTCACCCCTCAGGCCTGACATCTTGGAAGCCTTGAGGTAGGTGTTGTGGAACTGACGCTCAAGAAGGCCGTACATATACCTGACCTTCTGTTTTTCCTTAAGCTGTATTCCATATTCACGCTGCTTCTTGCGCTTCGCAGCCAGACCGTGCTGTCCCGGAGGATAGTTTCTCTTCTCGAAATCCTTGTCACTTCCGAATATAGGCTCGCCGAACTTGCGGGCGATCTTTGTACTTGGACCAATATATCTTGCCATAGTAATTTTTGTTTTAATTCATTAATCAGACTTTACGACGGCCTTTTGGTCTGCATCCGTTGTGCGGCATCGGAGTCACATCGACAATCTCTGTGACGAGGATTCCCGCATTGTTGATGGTTCTGATCGCGGACTCACGTCCGGCGCCCGGACCCTTGACGAAGACTTTCACCTTGCGGAGCCCAGCGTCGAAAGCGGTCTTCGCAGCGTCCTCGGCCGCTACCTGGGCAGCGTACGGGGTGTTCTTCTTGGAACCTCTGAAACCGCTCTTGCCGGCTGAGGACCAACTGATCACCTGACCCTGGTTGTTGGTCAGGGAAATGATCACATTATTGAAGGTTGATGAAATATGGGCCTGGCCCGTAGCCTCAACCTTGACAACTCTCTTTGATGATGTTGTTTTCTTTGCCATAATTCATCTGTTTTTACTTGGTCGCCTTCTTCTTGTTGGCAACAGTCTTCTTCTTCCCCTTTCTCGTACGGGCATTGTTCTTTGTGCTCTGACCACGTACAGGAAGACCGATACGATGACGGATACCTCTGTAGCAACCGATATCCATCAGTCGTTTGATGTTCATCTGGACGGAGGAACGAAGCTCACCCTCGATCTTGTACTCCTCGGTGATGAGGGTACGGATAGCGGCGACCTGCTCGTCGTTCCATTCACCGACCTTGATGTCGTAATCGATTCCGCACTTCCCAAGAATCTCTCTGGCGGAGCTGCGGCCGATACCGTAGATGTAGGTAAGACCTATCTCACCTCTTTTGTTGTTCGGTAAATCAACACCGGCTATTCTTGCCATAATTTATCTTAAACTTTATTTGTTTTACAAACTACTGTTATCCCTGGCGCATCTTGAACTTCGGGTTCTTCTTGCAGATGACATAAAGACGGCCTTTACGTCTGACAATCTTGCAGTCATCGCTGCGCTTCTTGATGGATGTTTTGACTTTCATATCGTGATTTTTTTATTTGTACCTGAAAGATATTCTTCCTTTAGTCAAATCATAAGGTGAAATTTCAACCCTCACCTTGTCTCCAAGGAGGATGTGGATGAAATTCATTCTCATCTTGCCGGAGATGTTGCAGAGAAGGACATGACCGTTCTCAAGCTCCACCTTGAACATCGCGTTAGGAAGAGTCTCGATCACTTTTCCGTCTTGTTCTATCGCTACTTGTTTGGACATTGAAAAAACACTTTAAAATTTACCAGTACTTTCAATATAATCAAATGTTGACAGTTGTTCCGCCTTGCCTTTACGAACAACAACCGTAAGCTCATAATGAGCCGCGTTCCTGTGGTCGGATGTGTGTACAGCCCAACCATTTCTGGCCACATACACTCCTCTGCCGCCCGCATTGATCATTGGTTCAATGCAGATGACCATACCATCCACAAGTCTGCATCCGTGACCCTGACGTCCGTAGTTCGGAACGCCGGGAGCCTCGTGCATCTCCTTTCCGAGTCCGTGTCCTTCAAGTTCACGGACCACGGAAAAGCCGAATGACTCGGCGTACGATTGCACCGCGTGTCCGATGTCACCAGTCCTGTTGCCGGCAACCGCAGCCTCGATACCCTTATAGAGCGAAGCCTTGGTCACATCCATCAGCTTACGGGTCTCGGCATCCACTTCCCCGACAGGGAAAGTGTAAGCCGAATCTCCATTGTAGCCTTTGTACAGGGTGCCGATGTCGGCAGTCACAATGTCGCCTTCCTTGAGGACATAGTCCGACGGAAAACCGTGGACTACGACATCATTGACTGATGTACATATCGCGGCGGGAAAACCTTCGAATCCAAGAAAACTAGGGATAGCTCCGTTGTCGCGGATAAAAGTCTCGGCCACCTCATTCAACCTCGCGGTTGTCACACCGGGGGCGACCACCTTGCCGACTTCCGCCAATGTCTTGGAGACCAATATGGCATTCTCGCGCAGGAGCTCGATTTCCTCTTCTGTCTTAGGCTTAACCATCAATCCTGTGATTATCAAAATTACATTCCAGAGCGTCCGCTGATACGTCCGGTCTTCATCAGGCCGTCATAGTGACGCATCAGAAGGTAGCTCTCTATCTGTTGAAGTGTGTCAAGGACAACTCCTACAAGAATCAACAGTGAAGTTCCACCGTAAAAGCTTGCGAACTGGTCCTGAACACCCATAATCCTTGCAAAAGCAGGAAGAATGGCGATGATGGCCAGGAATACTGAGCCGGGGAGAGTTACCTTGGACATAATGGAGTCAAGGTAATTGACCGTGGCCTTTCCAGGCTTCACTCCAGGGATGAATCCACCGTTCTTCTTCATATCTTCCGCCATCATAGTCGGATTGACCGTGACGGCTGTGTAGAAATACGTGAAGATGACTACGAGGAATCCGAAGATCAGGTTGTACCAGAATCCGGTATAGTTACCGAGAGTGGCGGCGAGACCTCTGGTCGCGTCAAAGCGGGAGAACAGAAGCGGGAACAGCATCAAGGCCTGGGCGAAGATGATAGGCATAACGCCCGCAGCATTGATTTTCAAAGGAATATACTGACGTGCCCCGCCATATTGCCTGTTGCCGATAACCCTCTTGGCATACTGCACTGGAACCCTTCTGACACCTTGGACAAGAGCGATGGTCGCCACAATTACAAGGAACCAGATGATGAGCTCGACAATAAGGGCGATAGGGCCGCCACCGGTTGTCGTGCTGAGCTTCGTGCCGACCTCACTTACGAGAGCGAAAGGCAGACGGGCCACGATACCGATCATGATGATCAGGGAAATACCGTTGCCGATACCTCTGTCGGTAATCCTCTCACCGAGCCACATCACAAACATTGAACCGGACATCAGGATGATGGTGGCAACAAGGTTATACATAAACCTGCTCCAACCAAGCTGGGTTTCCGCAAGGAATGCGGCATTAGGAATCTGGCTGTGGATGGAGGCGATGTATGCAGGGCCCTGGATGCAAAGGATGAGGATGGTAAGGTACCTTGTAAGCTGATTCATCTTCCTACGGCCGCTTTCGCCCTCCATCTGGAGTTTCCTGAAGTAAGGGACGAACATTCCGAGAAGCTGAATCACGATTGATGCGGAGATGTAAGGCATCACTCCCAACGCAAAGATGGAAGCGTTGCCGAAGGCACCTCCGGAGAACATATTCAACAGACCGACGAGTCCTTGCTGTGTGCTGTCCTGAAGGGAAGCGAGCAAGGTCGTGTCGATACCTGGCAGCACGATGAAGCAACCCAGCCTGTAAACCAGGATGAGAAGGAACGTGTAGCCGAGTCTCGTACGGAGTTCCTCGATCTTGAAGATGTTCTTTATTGTCTCAATAAACTTCTTCATCGTTATTTGCCGATTACGATTGTCTTACCGCCGGCGGCTTCGATCTTTGAGACAGCTGAAGCGGAGAAAGCGTCAGCGGTAACAGTGACAGCAGCGGTGATCTCACCGTTGCCAAGAACCTTAACGAGTTCCTTAGCGTCGGCAAGTCCTGCGGCCTTGATGTCCTCAAGACTGATCTCCACCTTGCCAAGCTGCTCGGAAAGGGTCTGGATGGCAGCCACATTGACTGCCTTGTACTCAATTCTGGTCGGGTTCTTGAATCCGAACTTTGGAACACGTCTCTGAATAGGCATCTGACCACCCTCGAAACCGATCTTGTGTTCATAGCCGGCGCGGGCCTGGGCGCCCTTTGTACCGCGGGTGGAGGTACCACCCTTGCCGGAACCCTGACCGCGGCCAAGACGCTTGCTGTTATGAGTCGCTCCCTTTGCAGGTTTCAAATTTTCCAGTTTCATCTCTTCGTCCTCTTAATTAATTTCTTCAACTTCAACGAGGTGACGGATCTTGGCGAGCTGGCCTTCTGTCACCGGGGTCTTCTCGACCTCCACGGTCTGGTGCATTCTGCGGATTCCCAAAGTGGTCAGATTGGCAATCTGCCTCTTTGTCGCCCCGTTCTTGCTTCTTACCTGTGTTATCTTAAGTTTTGCCATAACTGTGCGTCCTCCTAACCGTTAAATACTTTGCTCATAGGAATTCCACGGAGACCGGCCACCGTATAGGCATCCCTCATCTGGGTAAGAGCCGCAACCGTTGCCTTGACAAGGTTGTGAGGGTTGGATGATCCCTTGGACTTCGCAAGGACATTCTGGACACCCGCAGACTCAAACACGGCACGCATAGCTCCACCTGCCTTCACACCGGTACCCGGAGCGGCCGGCTTCATAAACACTACTGAGCCTCCGAACTTGGATTCCTGCTCGTGAGGGATGGTCGTGTTGATCACCGGAATCTTCACGAGGTTTTTCTTGGCGTCCTCAACACCTTTCGCGATGGCGGCTGTCACCTCATTGGCTTTTCCAAGACCATAACCAACAACGCCGTTCTCGTCACCCACTACCACAATGGCGGCAAAGCGGAAATGACGGCCACCCTTGGTAACCTTGGTTACTCTCTGGATGGCGACCAGTCTGTCTTTCAATTCAAGATCAGATGTCTTTACTCTTTTAACATTTGTATTTGCCATAGTCTTTCAATTAGAAAATAAGGCCACCTTCACGGGCAGCGTCCGCCAAACTTTTAACTCTACCGTGATAGAGATAACCTCCACGGTCAAAAGAGATGGTGGTGATTCCCTTCTCCTTGGCACGCTCGGCAATCGCCTTACCGACGATGGCCGCAGCCTCGACTCCGGTCTTGCCTTTGCACTCGGCGGCGAGAACCTTGTCATTGGAAGCGGCAGCGGCAAGTGTCACGCCTTTCTGATCGTCCACAACCTGGACGTAGATCTGCTTGTTGCTTCTGAAGACAACCATTCTTGGCCTCTCGGCTGTTCCATTGACATGCTTACGGATGCGGTAATGGACTCTTCTTCTTCTTTCTATTCTATTCAATGCCATATCTATGTCCTCCTAATTATTTAGCACCGGCTGTCTTACCGGCCTTGCGGCGAAGCTGCTCGCCGGCGAACTTGATACCCTTGCCCTTATAAGGTTCAGGCTTGCGGAGTGAACGAATCTTGGCGGCCACCTGTCCAATGAGCTGCTTGTCGATGCTCTTGAGAATGAGGACAGGGTTTTCGCCTTTCTTTACATTCGGAACCTCAGCCTGGATTTCAGGCGCAAGCATAAGCTGGATATCGTGGGAGTAACCGAGGGAGAATGTCAGGAGCTGTCCCTGAGAAGTCACGCGGTAACCCACACCGACGAATTCCTGCTTTGTCTGATACCCTGTGGAAACTCCGACAACCATATTATGCACGAGAGCGCGGTAGAGACCGTGCATCGAGCGGTGTCTTGGCTGGTCAGTAGGGCGGGTGAACTTGATTTCATTATCCTCAATGGTGACCTTGATGTCCGGATCGACTTTCTGGGTCAACTCACCAAGAGGTCCTTTAACCTTCACAACGTTGCCAGGGAGAACTTCAACGCTCACCTTGTCCGGAAGGCTTACAGGCAATTTACCGATTCTTGACATTATTCTTTTCTTTAATCATTAATAAACATAGCAGACAACCTCACCGCCGACATTCAGGTTCTTGGCCTCCTTGTCAGTGATGACGCCCTTTGAAGTGGAAAGGATGGCGATGCCGAGTCCGTTCAGAACCCTTGGCATATTCTCAACGTCAGCGTAAACACGCATACCCGGAGTTGAGACGCGCTTGATTTTCTTGATCGCGGCCATCTTTGTCTGAGGATGGTACTTGAGAGCGATCTTGATGGTGTTGTAAGGCGTACCTTCCACAATCTTGTAGCTGAGGATGTAGCCCTTCTCGCAAAGGATCTCGGTGATCGCGGCCTTCATCTTTGAGGATGGGATCTCAACGATCTTCTTTCCTGCCAGATAGGCGTTGCGGATCCTTGTAAGATAATCTGCAATTGGATCAGTCATTGTTTTTTGATTTTTTAGATCGACGCCCCGCAGGGACGCCCGATATCCGATTGTTAATAATTAAATATATCGCTGTTACCAGCTGGCTTTCTTTACACCCGGGATGAGACCGTTGCTGGCCATCTCGCGGAACTGGATTCTGCTGAGGCCGAAAGCTCTCATATAGCCCTTTGGACGGCCGGTGAGAGAACAACGGTTGTGCAGACGTACAGGAGAAGCGTTCTTCGGGAGCTTGTCAAGGGCTGCCCAGTCGCCGGCTTCCTTGAGAGCCTGCCTCTTCGCGGCATATTTGGCAACCAGTTTCGCGCGCTTTACCTCGCGGGCCTTCATTGATTCTTTTGCCATATTCCTTAGTTGTTATGTTTCTTGAAAGGCAGACCGAACGCGGCGAGGAGGGCGTGAGCCTCTTCGTCGGTCTTGGCTGTTGTGACGAAAGTGATTTCCATTCCGTGGATTCTCGGGTTCTTGTCGATGTCCACCTCCGGAAAGATGATCTGCTCCTTGAGCCCAAGGGTATAGTTTCCTCTGCCGTCCATCTTCTCGGCGATACCGTTGAAGTCTCTGATTCGAGGGAGAGAGATGCGGATGAGCCTCTCAAGGAACTCATACATCTTCACGTCGCGGAGGGTGACTTTCACACCGATAGGCATACCCTTGCGGAGACGGAAATTGGAAACGTCCTTTTTCGAGGTGGTGAGAATAGCCTTCTGACCTACGATCTTGCCGAGCTCCTCGGCGGCCTCCTCAACAAGTTTCTTGTCACTCGTAGCCTCGCCGATGCCCTCATTGATGGTGATCTTGACGAGTTTCGGGACCTGCATGACAGTCGTGTAGGAGAACTGCTTCTTGAGTTTCTCCACAATCTCCTCCCTGTAAACCTTCTTGAGGGTAGGAACATATCCCGCAGGAAGCGCCTGCGCTTCAGCCGGTTTGTTTGTAGCTTTCTTTGCCATAGTTACTTGATCTCCTCTCCTGATTTCTTGGCGTAACGGATTTTCTTCCCGTCAACGAACTTGTAGCCAACTCTTGTAGGCGTCGGCTTGCTCTGGGCGGGATCGATGAGCTGAACGTTTGAAACGTGGATGCCCGCCTCCTGCTTGATGATGCCTCCCTGAGGCTGCTTTGCGTTTGGCTTTGTGTGCTTGCTGACAACGTTGACTCCTTCAACGATGATGCGATCCTTGGCTGGGATGACGGTCAGGACCTTTCCGGTCTTGCCCTTGTCGTTACCGGCATTCACATACACGGTGTCACCCTTCTTAATGTGTAACTTTTTCATAATTCTCAATGATTAAAGGACCTCCGGCGCCAGTGAAACAATTTTCATGTAGTTCTCACGCAGCTCTCTGGCCACAGGGCCGAAGATACGTGTTCCGCGGAGTTCGCCGGCGTTGTTCAGAAGAACGCAGGCGTTGTCGTCGAAGCGGATGTATGAACCGTCCGGTCTGCGGATCTCTTTCTTTGTACGGACAACGACAGCCTTGGAGACCGAACCCTTCTTGGCGTCACCGCCGGGAAGGGCGCTCTTGATCGCCACTACGATCTGGTCGCCCACTGTCGCATATCTATGATGCGTACCGCCAAGCACACGGATGCAGAGGACCTCCTTTGCACCGCTGTTGTCGGCAACCTGTAAACGTGTTTCCTGCTGTATCATACTACTTAACTTTTTCTACGATTTCAACTAATCTCCACCTCTTGGTCTTACTGAGAGGACGGGTTTCCATAATGCGTACGGTATCCCCTTCGCTGCACTCGTTCTTGTCATCCTGAGCGACGAACTTGGTGGTCTGCTTGATGAACTTACCGTAGAGAGGATGCTCCTTCTTGGTCTCGACCGCAACTATGATGGTCTTGTCCATCTTGTTGCTGACCACTACGCCGATTCTTTCCTTACGAAGATTTCTTTCCATAAGACTGATGATTATTTCTGTTCATTTTCTTTCTCAGCGAGGATAGTGAGCATACGAGCGATATCCTTTCTGACTTTCTTGAATTCCGATGTGTTCTCCAATGGAGAGATGGCGTGGTTGAGCTTCATCGTGTCAAGCCTGTTCTTTTCAACCTGGATGCGGTCCCGCAGATCTGCGATGGACATCTCGCGAACTTCAGATGTTTTCATTATTCCTTCTCCATTTATTATTCAACATAATCCCTGCGGACCACGAACTTGGTCGCGATAGGAAGTTTGTGGGCGGCGAGACGCATCGCCTCCTTGGCGATAGCAAGAGAAACGCCGTCAGCCTCGAAGATGATACGGCCCGGGGTCACAGGGGCGACGAATCCCTGAGGATCGCCCTTACCCTTACCCATACGGGTGTCCAGAGGCTTCTTGGTGAACGGCTTGACCGGGAAAATCCTGATCCAGATCTGCCCCTCACGGTTCATGCAACGTGAAATAGCCTGACGCGCGGACTCAATCTGCTGCGCTGTGATCCAGCAGTTCTCGAGGGTCTTGAGACCGAAGGAACCGAACGCGAGCTGGTTGCCTCTCTGGGCCATACCCTTCATCACGTTCTTTTGTTCTCTTCTGAACTTAGTTTTCTTTGGTTGTAACATTGCTGTACTACTTTAATAATTTCCAAATTCTCCAAAATCTATTGAATATCAGCGATTTACGCCACTACGCCCTAGAATTTGGGACTGCAAAGTTAGCAAAAATTTACGGATTTCAAACATATTCTAAAAAAAATCTCAACTTTTTCGACCGCAGAAACATCTAAAGAAATCGGTCATTTTCAAGACATTGGAGATACGCTGAAAAAATATTTGCCTTCGATTTCGACATCGGTTCAACCGGCCTATAAACACTCGTCATTATGGCACACTTTTTTCAAGAAACCAGTACCTTTGCATACCGATTGATTTTTTCATCAACACTCACCGAAAGTGAGACAAGGCATCTTATCACAGATATGCAGATGTCTGCGAAAGTTGAATAAAATGAAAAGGCTGATCGCATACGTGACCTGCGCTCTGGCAGGGATTCTGACGGGGACAGGACTCTTCGCCGGACGGACAGGCGATGTGCCCCCGCAAAGTGACGGCAGAAGCCGCTCCGGCTATCTTGGCTACCGCGTTGAACACGGTGACACAGCCTACTACGACAGCATAGACCCCGCTTGGATATTCCCGAAAGGCTATCGGGGCACAAAAAAGGATCTGAAAAAATACTACCGCCTGGTTTACAACTTCAACAAGGTCTATCCTTACGCCCTTCTGGCCAAAGACATGGAGGCGCAGGCGGAAAGACACATCTCGCAGAACAGCCTCGGGCGCAGGAAAAAGGAAAAATACGTCACCAGGCTTCAGAAAGAACTGCTGGACGCCTACGAGAAACCTCTCAGGAATATGACAATCTCGCAGGGCAAGCTTCTCATCAAATTGGTGGACAGAGAGATAGGGAAATCCTCATATTCAATCATAAAGGACTACAAAAACGGGATTTCCGCAGGCTTCTGGCAGGGTGTGGCCAAAGTTTTCGGACAGAACCTGAAGTCCCACTACGATCCCGCCGGCGAGGACAGGATGACTGAATATCTTGTCGAAAAATGGCAGAGAGGCGAGTTCGACGCACTGTACTATTCGATATTCTGGGAAATGCCCAAGCACCCGGACATCGTGTCGAAGCAGATAAAGTTTGACGAGTGAGGCTTCATCCAATCCTTCAGGATGAGAAGCCGCGCCCCCGTCGGCAACGCAAGATCCTCGCTCACGTGGAAATGCCCGAAAACAAAATAGTCTATGTGCCTGTGCTCTGAAAAGTCCACTGCAAACTTGTACAGCGGCTCATCGGCGCCCCTGAAGACATATTCCCGGCTCTTGGCCACCCTGCTCTTCTTTGACCATCCTTTGCCGAAACGGAAGGCAAGATAAGGGTGAAGCAGACTGAACAGGTTCTGGAAGAACTTGTTCCGGAATCCCCAACGCATCAGCTTGTACCATATGTGCCCCGGCCCGAGCCCGTCACCGTGACCAAGACAGAAGACTTTCCCGCCGATTTCGGTGACGTAAGGCTGCTGAAGAATCTTTATGCCGAGTTCCTCGAAATAGTGGAAGCACCAGATGTCGTGGTTCCCTTGAAAGAAACAGACTTCAACCCCGGAGTCCATCAGGCCGAGCAAGGCGGCGAACACCCTCGCATACCCTTTCGGCACCACGTCGTGGTACTCGTACCAGAAATCCCAGATGTCCCCGAGAAGGTACAACGTCCTTGTCCTTTCCTTGGGGACGCTCTCCAGAAACCGGACGAAACGGGCCTCCCTGTCGGCGGGGCCGTTCACATCCAACCCGAGGTGGACATCAGAAACAAAGTAAACAAGCGTTCTGTCAGCCATTGCGCTTTATGAATATCCCTATGCGAAAATCAGAATAAGCAGCGAGACGACAAGGCAGTAGAGGGCGAACCACGTCAGTCTGGCCTTCTTCACGAGCGCGATCATAACCTTGCAGGCAAGCAGTCCCGAAAGGAAAGCGGCAAGAAATCCGGCCACGAGACAAATCGGGCTAAGACCTCCGCCGAGAACGGCGTCTCCGGTGAAACTCTTGAGCAAATCCAGAAACTGTTGCCCGATGATAGGGACAAGAACCATCAGGAACGAGAACTGCGCCATCACCTCGCGCCTGACCCCGCACAACAGACCCGTGGCAATGGTGGTGCCGGAGCGGGAAAGCCCGGGAGCCACGGCTGCGGCCTGGCCAAGCCCCACAGCGAGAGCCTGCCAGTAGGATATTCCGTTGCGCGCATTGTTGGTGGAGATTGTCTCATTGCCGCGCGCCGCCGACCGACCCGAAATATCCGAAAGGTAGAGGAGAACCGCAGTGATGACAAGGCACACCGCCACCGTGAACAGGCTGTCGGAGAACAGGGCCTCGACCTTGTCCTTGAAGAGAAGCCCGACAACCGCCACCGGGACCATTGACACGACTATCTTGAACACATAATCGGTCTCATCGTTGTACTTGAACTTGAACAGCCCGGCCAAAAGCCTGCATATCGGTTTCCAGAACACGATGATGGTACTCAGCACCGTGGCCAGATGGACAGTCACCGTAAAATCCAGAAAACCGTCCCCGTCAACGCCCAGCAAATCCCTTACTATCATAAGATGCCCGCTGGAGCTTACCGGCAGGAACTCAGTCAGCCCCTGCACGATTCCCAAAAGAAGCGCCTGCAACCAGTTCATAGTCTATTCGTTTTCCGTGTTTTTCGGACGGCGCATTATCGCGACAATCTCGATGACAATCCCGCAGGTGATCACAAGAGGCGCGGCCACGAGCCGTCGGAAATCGAACATCGCCCAGTTGAAGTTGTCCGGCTCCTTTGTTCCTCCTCCTATCATAAGCACGAAACCGGCCACCATCACGATAAGCCCCATAAGGAGCATCCGCAGACCTTTGCCGGTGATTGACATCTTGGTGTTATCTGACATATTCCTGAAAATTAATTGTTAGCAATACAGTTCATCTTTGGAGAGCGAGACGAGGCGGCCTACCACAAGCGCCGTGCTGACCACGCAGATCAGCGCTCCCGCCAGAATCTCGACCCCTATCACAACCAGAAGCAGGTCCAGCCTGAACACCTCGAAAAGCCCGGCGAACTCGCTCCTTACAAAGAAAAGAATCCCGACAAGCATCAAGGTGGCCAGAAGAGCCGAGAACAGCCCCTGGAACAAGGCCTGAATCAAGAACGGGGTGCGGATGAAAGACTTCGTGGCCCCCACCAGTTTCATCGTGTGTATAGTGAACCTGCGCGAGAACACGCTTAGCCTCACGGTGTTGTTGATCAGCACGAAGGAAATGAAAAGAAGCAGGACGATGAACACGCCCAGCACCACGGAAATCTTACGCAGATTGGTGTTCAGTTTGTCCACGAGAGACTGCTGATAGACCACCTCATCGACCAGCGTGGACTTCATCACAGCCTTCTTCACGACCTCCAGGCTGTCAGACGACACGTAGTCCGCCTTCAGGGTGACATCTGCGGAGACAGGAATCGGAGCCGTCTCGAAGACGTTGAGAAAGTCCTCGCCAAGAAGATCCGTCATTTCTTTGGCCCCTTGCTCGCGGGACACGAACGCGACGCTCTTGATGAAAGGCATCGCACCCAGTTCGGCGACATATTCCATAGCCTCATCATCTCCGACTTCCTGCTTCATCAGCACGGAAACCTGCATATTCTCCTTGAAATAATCGGAGACACTTCTGGCGTTGGCCACCAGAAGCCCGGCCACACCCACAAGCAACAGCACCAGGCTGATGCTGATCACCGTGGACAGCCAGGCTCCGGCGAGCCTTCGACGTATCAATTTGTTTTCACCTGCCGCCATTTTCGCACAATACTCCAAATTGGATTCAAAGATAGTGAAATATCGAAATATGAAAAAAAATTCTTACCTTTGTAAGACAAGAAAAACAAAATGGGAAAACCTGTAAACAGAGTCTTATTCGTCAATTCGGAAATAATGCCGTTCCTGCCGGAGACTCCGATCGCCAGAATCGGACGTTACCTGCCGCAAGGCATTCAGGAGCGCAAGAAGGAAATCAGGGCATTCATGCCGCGCTATGGCTGCATCAACGAGCGGAAGAACCAGCTCCACGAGGTGATCAGGCTTTCAGGAATGAATATCATAATCGGTGATGTTGACAGGCCTCTCATAATCAAGGTGGCTTCGATTTCGTCAGCCAGAATCCAAGTCTATTTCATCGACAACGAAGACTACTTCCGACGCAAGCAGATAACGTTCGACTCCGAAGGAAAGTTCTTCGAGGACAACGGACAAAGGGCGATATTCTTCGCCCGCGGAGTGCTGGAGACAGTGAAGAAACTCCGCTGGGCCCCGGATGTCATCCATTGTCAGGGCTGGATATCCCATCTTGTGCCTCTGTACCTGAAGAAAGTTTACAACGGAGACCCGATTTTCAGCGGAAGCAAGATTGTGACCTCACTTTACAATGAAATCGCCGGAGAGTGTTTCTCCGCCTCCTTCAAGGACAACACCCTGTTCGGCGGAATCAAGGCGTCGGATGTGTCACTGCTGGACAAATCCACTGGCATAAATCTTGCGAAGACTGCCGCAATGTATTCAGACGGCATAATTCTCGGAGACAAAGAGGTTGACCCTGAACTGGTCAGGTTCTGCGAAGAGAGGAATATACCGACGCTTCCTTTCAATGAGGAATCGATGGCAAGCGGACGCTACATCGAGGAATACGACGGTTTTTATCAACAGTTGCAGTAAATGAAAAAGTTACCGGCAATCATCGCCCTGGCGGCATTCCTTGTGTCTTGCGTCGAGGTGAACCAGAGTCTCGGCGGGGACTTCATCCCTACCGACCAGAAATACGACTTCCACACGGCCGAGTTCGACCTCGATGAGGTTTGGATGAAAGCCATCGACAGCCTCACGGCATATTCATCAAGAAGAATCACCATCGGCTCCATCAGGGACGAGACCTTCGGGCTTTTCAGCAGGGGAAGCGTCGTGACGCTCGTGCCGGTGCTGGACACTGTGGATTTCGGAAAGAATCCGGTGTTCCAGAGGTTCAAGTTCAAGGCGGCCGTGGATTCAATCTCCGTGGCGGACGAGAATCAGGCCAACATCCTCCAGAACGTCAACGTCTATGCGCTCACCGAACCGCTCGGGACAAAGAATTATTTCTCCAGAGCCGAAGTCAAGCACGGGGACAGGAGAATCACGAAAGGTGTCCCTGTCGCCAACGGTCAGGACACGCTGACATTCGATTTCACGGAGGACTACGGGAAGCAGTATCTGAACATTACCCAGGACGACCTAAAGGATCTGGAGACTTACACCAAGAAGTTCCCTGGAATATACCTCTGCACCGATGAGCCTACCGGAAACGGCGGAAGGTTCAATATGTACAAATTCGACATTCTCACAACCTCCAGCAGCGGTTACATTTCAAGAACCGATAACTACGCCATACTCTATTTCAACGGGGAGTTCGACGGAGAAAGGAGGGACTCCAGCCTGATGTTCTATTTCAGTCCCGTCAAGATGCAGGACCTGGATTCGCTGATCAACGCCTCCAGCCTCCCGTCACAGTACGTATTCAACGTTGACAGCCACGAATCCGACTATCTTGTCGGTCAGGCAGGCGACAAGATTCTGATCGAAGGCGGAAGCGGAGTGAAGCCTGTGGTTCCGGCCAGCGAAATCCACAGACTCGTCAACGAGGAAATCTCCCGGCAGGGGGGGGACCCGGCCACGGCTCTGATCACAAAGGCCACGATTGAGTTCCCGTTTGACTTTCCGGACGACTACACCACGATGTTCCGCTACCCGAAGGTGCTCAGCCCGACCATAAAAATCAGCACAGACACCACCGTAACGTTCGCCGGGCTTACCGACGCCAGCGCTTCTGACGAGAATCAGGGGGACATCAACCGCTCGCTCTGCAACTACGCTCCTGACATCACGCACCACGTGCAGCAGATCATCAGGAAGAATGCGGATGACAGCAAGCTTTCCAGCTACGACATCTGGTTCCTCATAATGTGGTACGAGAAGACCACCACCACAGACTCGGATGCTCAGGAACTTGCCAGCTACTACCAGCAGCTGGCCGCCTACTCCTACTACAACCAACTTTACGGAGGATACGGAAGCTATTATGGCAGCTATGGTTACAGCGGTTATGGCGGCTACGGCAGCTACTATAACAACTATTACAACTATGCCGCTCTGGCCCAGTACGCCTCCTCCTCTGCCACAACGACCACTTCTGACACCGAACTGGACAAGGACCGCTACTACCACGCCGTTCTCCGCGGTCCCGGAGCCGACGGCAGGAAGCCGAAGCTGAAAGTGACATTCGCCATCCCGAAGGGGTATCCGGAGCAATGACGTCAGACGTCCGAAGAAAAATGAAAATGGCTGATTTTGCACGTTACCAAAATCAGCCATTTTTTTCGGCCGCCATCGGTTTAGAAGCTGTTTAAAAATGGTTCCCGCATTTTATTATGCGGAATTTTCGAGACA
>CAVCPY010000033.1:0-8406 GCA_963604245.1 Eggerthellaceae bacterium | reverse complement strand
TGCACTCCGAACGTGAGATAAGGCACTTTGTCACAGGTACTTTGTTACTTGCGAGAGTTGAATAGAATTATATATGGACCGGTGTTGCCGTTACATAGATGTGAAAGGAGGGACACAGTGAACAACACTTTAACAGTTCAATGATAACAGCGACCATCGACAGGTCGGTTCGGGCAAGCAAGTCTTGCGTTCTGCTGATTTTAGGTTCACCAAATTCAGTCAAACCAAAAGAAAGGCATCTAACTTTTGTGAAAAGAGGCGGAATGTCGTGAAATCTTTGTAAATTCGAAAGTTTTTGATGACGCTCTTTTTGGTGGGAATAAAGCGGCTTCGATAATATGGGAGATGTTAACTGTTTGGTGATAAAACTGATCTGAAATGAAGATACTTGTGACAGGAGCGGCGGGATTCATCGGCTCAAGGCTGATGGGAAGGCTTGCCGAAAGAGGAGATGAGGTTGTCGGACTGGACAACATCAATGACTACTATGATGTACGCCTTAAATACGGAAGACTTGAGGAGAACGGCTTTTCCGGCTCTTTTGAGGAATGTTCCGAGGTCGTGAGCGGAAAGTTTCCGAACAGCCGTTTCGTCAGGATGTCGATCTGTGACAAGGCCGCGCTGGACTCTCTTTTCGGGAAGGAAAGGTTCGACAAGGTTGTCAACCTTGCCGCACAGGCGGGGGTCAGGTATTCAATCACAAACCCGTATGTTTACCTTCAAAGCAACCTTCAAGGATTTCTGAATATTCTGGAGGCCTGCCGCAACTTCGGCGTGGAGCATCTGGTCTATGCCTCTTCAAGCTCGATCTACGGCCTTAATGAGAAGGTCCCGTTTTCGGAGGAAGACAAGGCCGACTGCCCTGTGAGCCTCTACGGAGCCACCAAGAAGGCCAACGAGCTGATGGCTCATTCATATTCAAAACTCTATGGATTCGCCTCCACGGGACTTCGCTTCTTCACAGTCTATGGCCCGTGGGGCAGGCCTGATATGTCTCCGATGCTTTTTGCCGCGGCCATCGCCAAGGGAGAGCCGATCAAGGTCTTCAACTGCGGTGACATGATCCGCGACTTCACCTATGTGGATGACATCGTGGAAGGCACCATCCGTGTGATTGACCACACTCCGAAGGCCGAAGAGTGTGTCCACGGCGTTCCTGCCAAGGTCTATAACATAGGCTGCTCGCATCCTGTGAAACTTATGGATTTCATCAGCGAGATCGAGCAGGCGTACGGCAAACCGGCTCGGAAGATATTCCTTCCGATGCAGCAGGGTGATGTCTATCAGACCAACGCCGACACCACCAAGCTGGAGACCGAACTGGGCTACAAGCCGACCACATCCCTTCACGAAGGCATCGGCCGTTTTATGGAGTGGTACAAGAGTGACCTCAATCCGCTGAAGTAGGCCATTGGATATATTCTCGAAGTAAAAGGTTGAATATGAGCGGCCAACAGTCAGGACAGATTTCGGAGAACAGCAGAAGGATAGCCAGAAACACCCTTGCGCTGTACTTCCGGATGTTCCTTCTGATGGCAATCGGACTCTTCACGGCCAGGATTGTCCTGAACTCTTTGGGCGTTGAGGACAAGGGGGTCTATGAGACTGTCGGCAGTTTCGTGTCGATGATGGCGATCATCACCAGCTCCCTGTCCACGGCCATAAGCCGTTTCCTCACCGTCGAGATCGGAAGGGCGGACTCTGGCAGCCTCAAACGCGTCTTTGCCACCGCCGTGACCATAATGCTTCTGGTCTCCGCAGCGGTCCTGCTGGTCGCGGAGCCGGTCGGGTTATGGTATATGGACAATGTGATGAAACTGCCGGAAGGCAGGTTGTCCGCCGCGCGTTGGGTGTTCCAGTTCTCGCTTCTGACATTTGTGGTCAATCTGCTCAGCGTCCCGTACAACGCCACGATCATCGCTCACGAAAAGATGTCCGCATTCGCGGTCATCGGGGTGGCCGAAGGGCTTTTCAAACTGGCCGTCGCCCTTGTGCTGATGGTCTCGAAGTCCGACAGGCTTGTCACCTATGCCGTACTGATGTGTGCGGTAGCCGTTCTTGTCCGTTTTATGTACGCCGCCTACTGCCGACGCTTCTTTGAAGAAAGCCGTGTCCGGGCGGGATTCGACAGGGAATATTTCCGGAGGATGTTCGGTTTCGCCGGGTGGAACGCCCTTGCCTATGGTGTCTATCTGGTGAACACGCAGGGTGTCACCCTGCTCGTGAACTATTTCTTCGGAGTGGTGTTCAACACGATGCGGGGGATTGCCTTCAATGTGGAGAATATGGTGAAGCAGTTCGTGTCCAACGTGCTGACTGCGATGAACCCGCAGATCACCAAGTCCTATGTCTCCGACAACAAGGAATATGCCTTCACGCTGGCCTGCAAGGGCTCCAAGTATGCGTTCCTCATAGTTTTCACTCTGGCTGTCCCGTTTCTTTTCGAGGCCGAGGCCCTGCTGGGCTTGTGGCTCGGGAAACTGGTCCCTGACGGTACTGCTTTGTTCACAAGGCTGACACTGGCCGGCCTGTGCCTCGACCTCCTGATGACACCGTTCTCGACATTGGTGCAGGCCTCGGGCAACATAAGGCGTTTCTATATCGTCACCTCTGCCGTCACCCTGCTGATTTTCCCTGTCACCTGGATTTCCTACAGGAGCGGCGCCCCTGCATATTCTTGCTATCTGGTGTTCATCGGGGTTTATGTGCTGAACGACATTGTGAAACTTGGACTTCTGCGACGGCAGACAGGGCTTCCGCCTTTGATGTTTGTCAGGGAGGTACTTTGGAAGGTCATCCCCGCCGCGGTCGTGACGCTGACGGTGACTTATCTGGTCTGGAGAGTCTTTGACCCGGGGCTTTGGCGGCTGCTGCTGTCCTTGGCGGCCGGCTTCCTCTCCACCTGCCTGACGGTCTATTTCTTCTCCTTGAGCGAAGGGGAAAGGTCTTTTGTCAGGTCTAAACTCCACATTAAGAAGAAAGTATGACTTTGAGGAAACGAATATACCGTCTTTACCGCCGGTTTATGCTGGACCATTTCCATTCCAAACTTGTGGAGCGGGAATGGCTGAAATGGAAGGGCTATCCGATAGACTGGAATCATCCTCGGGACCTGAATGAGAAGATTCAGTGGCTGATGTGCTTCTCGGACACCTCGATGTGGTCGTTATGCTCCGACAAGTACAAGGTTCGCGAATATGTCCGGTCCAAGGGACTTGGTGACATTCTTGTCCCTTTGCACGGAGTTTGGAAGAATGCGGAAGACATTGATTTCGACTCTCTTCCCGAGAGATTCGTCATCAAGTGCAACCACGACAGCGGCTCGTGCCACATCATCGACAAGTCCCTTGGCTTTGATCCCGAGGCTGTCAGGGCGGATCTCGCCGCCCATCTGAAAGTCAAGTACGGCTATGCCCACGGCGAGATGTACTACAATAAGATCGATCCTTGCGTGGTGGCGGAGGAAAAGCTTGAACAGCCTTCCGGAGAGGGAAGATCGATGACAGACTACAAGGTCTGGTGCTTTGACGGGAAACCTTACTCGGTCTGGGCCTGCTACGACAGGACGTCCGAAGGAACTTATGTGAACATTTACGACTTGGACTGGAATGTGCATCCGGAAGCCTCGGTTTTCACGGAGCATTACAGGGATGGGGGAGGGAAGGTCCCCAGGCCTTCGTGTCTTGACAGGATGCTTTCCTCTGCGGCTTCTCTTTCCGAGGGTTTCCCCGAGGTCCGGGTGGATTTCTATGTTGTCGGGGACAGGCTGTATTTCGGAGAACTGACATTCGCCAGTCTTTGCGGCAGGATGGACTTCTACACTCAGGACTATCTTGAAGAGCTTGGCCGTCAGTGTGTTTTGCCAGCGAAGAAGAAATGAGAAAAGTTATCTACACGTGCATAGTCGGCGGTTACGACTCCATTCCGCAGCCTTTGGCTGTGGACGAGAGTTTTGAATATGTCTGTTTCTCCGATGACGTCGTGGAGGACAAAGCTGGAGTCTGGAATGTGCGGCCGATACCATATTCGAACGCCGACAAGACCCGTCTTTCGCGCTACGTGAAGCTGCAGCCGCACAAGGTGCTTGGGGACTACGATGTGAGTGTCTGGATCGACGCCAACATCCGCATCATCGGAGCGGAGTTTTACCGGATTGTCAATGAGAGGATAGAGTCCGGTTCTTTGATGGCGCAGGTTCCGCATCCGCAGCGGGACTGCGTCTATGAGGAGATTTCGAAATGCTATCAGGATGTCAGGATCGGCTTCCGGGACGCTTTCAGGCAGAGAAGGCATCTTCTGAGGGAAGGCTTTCCTAGACATTTCGGGATGATGGAGAACAATCTGATCCTCAGACGGCACAATGACCCTCTGGTCAGTAGGGTATCGGATGCCTGGTGGAAAGAGTATCTGGATTATTCAATCCGTGACCAGCTGAGCCTTATGCCGGTCTGCCGGAGGATGGGATTCCGTCCGGAGCTGCTTCTTGGTGAGGGGAAGAACGCCCGGAATGTCCCTTATCTTGAGCTGGTAAGGCATTCCGGAGTGCGTCCTGTCGCCGGATTGAAGGGCGGCAGGCGTCTGTTGAAGAAAATCCAATGGACTTTCCGCCGCTTTGTGGCGTTGGTTTTCTTGAAATAAGATTGGGTTCGCCCAAAATGATAGCCTGGGTAACAGGCTCTTGCGTTTTTTGTTATAGAAGAAGATGGGTGATGATTGGAGTTATTGTAATCAACTATCACAGTGAGGAGAAGACCATAAAGTTCGTAAGAGACGAACTCTCGAAGATAAGGTCGGACTACGCTGTCGTGATTGTAGATAACGGCAGCACTGAAGAGAGCCGGAATCGTCTGCTGGAGGCTTTCAAGGGGGCTGACCAATGCGTATTCGTGGCTCCGTCCGAGGAGAATCTGGGTTTTGCAAAGGGCAATAATCTGGGCGCAGAGGTGGCAAGGAACCAGTTCGCTCCGGACCTGCTGCTGTTCGCCAACAACGACATACGGCTGGAAGGGCTTGACACAGTGGACAGGATGGCGGCGAAGCTGCTGTCTTTGGACGAGGCCGGGGCTTTGGGACCGAAGGTGGTGGGTCTGGACGGACGGCTCCAGAGTCCCGAGCCGTTCATCAGCTTCTGGGACAGGCACGTCGCCCTCTACTGGAGGAGTCTGTTCCGTTCCGGATCAAAGCCGTTCTGGGAGGAATATTCGCAGACTGCCCCTGAAGGATTCCACTACAGAATCTCCGGTTCGTTCTTTATGGTCAAGGCCGAGGATTACACCGCTTGCGGGGGTATGGATCCGAACACCTTCCTGTACTCCGAGGAAATGATTCTGTCCGAGCGGCTTGAAAGAATCGGGAAGAGAGTCTATTATTTCCCCGAGGTTTCGGTCATCCACGAGCACGGGGCCACCACGAGGAAATATTACGACAAAGTCCGTGTCCGGGAGCTCAAGTACCGGAGCGAGAAGTACTACTACAAGACCTACATCGGGACTCCTGCGTGGCAGTTCCTTGCGGGCGATCTGACATATTCATTGAAAAAATTGTTAGGGAGGTGATGATGAAGAAGATTTATGTCTCGCCGTCGGCCAACAGGAAAAGCGGCTACCCGAACCGCTACTTTCTTTTCCTGAAGGATAATCTTGCGGAATGGTTCGATGTTCTGGACGCTGACAACAAGCCGTACCTGACGCAGGGTTGGGCGCTCCTGAAACACTCGTTCCGGGCTGACATATTCCTGCTCAGCTTCGTGGAGACGATAGCTTTCCACAGGCTGGCTTTTGTGCAGTATCTTATGGTTCGGCTGAGCTTCCTGATAATGAGGCTCCGGCGGGGGAGGATCGTCTTCATATTCCATAATCCGCGTCCGCACAAGGGGGAGAACTGGATGTCGCGGTCGCTGACGAAGGTGCAGCTCCTCCAGTCGTGCCTCGTGGTTTCCCACTCCTGCGAGACGGCCTCCATCGCACGCGGGCTGCTTTCTGAATATGGATGCTCACCCGGCAAGGTGCGGTACATCTGCCATCCTGTCGCGGGAACGGCGGACGGCTGTCCCGGTGGCAATGCTGTTTCGGGATGGCAGTCCGCCGCTTCTTCGGTTTCCGGAGAGGCTTCCCGCCGCTCCCGGTCGGATGAGATTCTTATCTGGGGAAACATCCTTCCGTACAAGGGTGTCCTGGAGTTTGTCTCCAGTCCGGCTGTCCGCACCGCTGGACTGAATGTCAGGATTGTAGGACGTTGCAAGGACACCGCACTTGCAGGTGACATCGGGAAGGCTGTCACCGGGTGTGATTCCGCCGGTGACGTTTCAGCCAGCCGTTCCCGGATTATCTTCGAGAACCGGTCCGCCGGTTTTGAGGAACTCTCTTCTTTGGTAGGGTCAAGTAAATTTGTCCTGTTCCCTTACCTTCCGGGCAGCGTCTCCGGTTCCGGTGTCCTGATGGACACTCTGGCGATGGGCGGCACGCCGGTCGGGCCTGCCGTGGGGGCGTTCGCCGACCTTGCGAGAGAGGATGTATGCTTTGTCTATGGCTCCGAGGCCGAGATGATTGAGATTCTGAAATCCGACCGGCGGGTCAATCCGGAGGTTCTCAGCGACTTCATCGCCCACAACAACTGGCGCGCCTACGCCAAGTTCTTCGCCGACTTTTTCGCAGGGGTGGAGGATTGTCGGGTATGATTCTTTTTTAAGCAGCTTCTTATGTTGGGAAGTGTCTTTTGGACGAAAATAAAGAACATAAGGACGGAATGGTCGCGATATTATGCTGTTATATACTATTTTTTAATATATTTGTCCCCCCAAGGAGTGGCGGCAAGTAAAGCCGCCGAACTTTGTTTGAGCATTAACAAATTCTAATAGTTTTATTTATGAAAAAGATTCTATCAACCCTTTTCGCCGCGTCGATGATGCTTCTCGGAACGGCGGCGATTGCCCAGCCTTCAATCGGCGCAGGCTACCTTAACTCAACCGACAAGACAAAGTCCGGAAGCACGACCAATTCAACAAACTTGAGCGGTTTTTATTTAGGAGGCTCCTACAACATCAACCTTGACGGTTCTCTGAACGTGGCTCCGGGATTGTACTATTCTCTATTGACCAAGAGCGATGCGAATGACTATTATGGATTCGCTTCCACGAAAGTCGATGTCACCGAGCATTATCTTTCAGTTCCCGTTATGTTCAATTTAGGGCTTCCTCTCGCTGACGGCATCATAGGAAGAGTTTACGCCGGACCTACCCTGGCTTATGGTCTTGCATCAAACACCAAGGTTAAGGGTACTGTCGTCGGTTTCTCCACGGACAGCACTGTTGACAACTATGACGATGACTACAATTACGGCCGTTTTGACATATTGCTTGGCGGCGGAGTGGCCATCGAGTTCTACGACATCGTCCGTTTCAACGTAGGCTACGACTACGGTCTTGTGAACCGTTACACCGGTGACGGTGACATCACCCGTCACAGAGCCCAGCTCAATGTAGGAGTCGCCTACCTCTTCTAAATCTTGACATTATTTGATTCCATAAGAACGGCCGGAGGTTTCCTCCGGCCGTTTCCCGTAAAAGAAACGCCGCCCTTTCAATTGGCTTTATTGAACGCCTTCCGGAAGCCTGCCCCGGATAACTTGCTCCGTTGCAGTGTTGGATTATAATTGTAAAAATGCTATTTTTGTGGCCGTGATTACAGCAGGATATTCCTTATTACAAACTTTATAATCAGTAATTGTATGAAATGCATCAAGGTTCTTATGGTGGCGGTCGCCATCTTCACATCATCGGTTTCATTGTCAGCACAGTGGACAGGAGGATTGGTACGGGGCGGTTATTCCCCTTATACCCTAAAAGATGATGACTCCAGTATCAACGCTCCCGGTTTGATGGCCGGCTTTTCAATGGGCAACAGAGTTTCGTCAAGTGTGCCATTGTATGCTGACTATGGTCTTGACATTCATTATGCCTGGAAGGATGAGAAAGTGAAGTATAATTTCCTGAGCGCCGTGATTCCGGTGAACATCGCCTATAAGTTCGATGTCAACGACTCTCCTTTGTCCTTCTATCCTTATGCGGGTTTTGCTGCGGGACTGAACATTCTGGCAAACGCCAAATACCAAGGAGAAACCGTAAACCTGTTTGACAGCTATGGAGAAGGTGACGATCATTGGAAGAGAGTCCAACTGGGGGTTCAGGTCGGCATCAAGATAATCATAAATGACAGGTTCACTGTAGGCTATGAGTACCGTCCATTCATATCCGAAGCTGCCGAAGGCCTGAAGACATCCTACAACACGTTCTTCATAGGGGTGCCGCTCAGCTTCTAAATTCAACTTTCGCAAGTGACAGAGTGCCTGTGACCAAATGCCTTATCTCACGTTCGGAGAGCATCGGCCGTGAATGCTCAGTTCACGTTA